>CACPOL010000030.1 GCA_902635545.1 uncultured Pelagibacteraceae bacterium | reverse complement strand
AGAATATAATGATTTTAAAATTAAAAGATGGTGAGGTAAAAATTGAACTATACCCTGACGTTGCACCTAATCATGTAAATAGAATTAAAGAACTAGCAAAAAGTGGAAAATACGACAATGTAGTTTTTCATAGAGTAATAGACGGTTTTATGGCTCAAACTGGTGATGTAAGATTTGGAAAATCAGACTCAAAAGATTTTGATTTAAGAAGAGCAGGTATGGGTGGTTCAGAATTACCAAATTTGAAACAAGAATTTAATAGTCTTCCTCATGACAGAGGAACTTTATCAATGGCAAGATCTTCTGATCCTGATAGTGCAAATAGTCAATTTTTTATTTGTTTTAAAGCTGCACCATTTTTAGACAGACAATATACTGTATTTGGTAAAGTTATTGAAGGTATGGAATATGTCGATAAGATTAAAAGAGGTGATGAAAATAATAATGGTGCTGTAAAAGATCCAGATAGAATAATTAGTTTCAAACTATTATAGAATTTAGATGGCATTAAAAAAGTTTGCCTTTGAAGTTCTAAATACCAATAAACATGCTAGATGTGGTTTAATTAATACACATAGGGGATCTATTCAGACACCAGCTTTTATGCCAGTTGGTACTCAAGCAACAGTTAAAGCATGTACCATTGATGATATCAAAAAAACTGGATCTGAAATCATTTTATCTAATACGTATCATCTTATGATCCGCCCTGGAGTTGAAAGAATTCAAAGAATGGGAGGCTTACATAAATTTATGAATTGTGATTTACCAATTCTTACTGATTCAGGTGGATTTCAAGTAATGTCTCTTTCAAAACTTAACAAAATTGATAGAGAAAAAGGAGCAATTTTTAACTCACATGTTGATGGTAAAAAATTTTATTTAAGTCCTGAAGAAAGTATAAAAATTCAACTTGGTTTAAATTCAGATATTGTAATGATTATGGATGAATGTCCAAAAAATTCAAATGATTATGAAATTATAAAAAAATCGATGGATTTATCTTTATATTGGGCTCAAAGGTCAAAAAAAACATTTGGAAAAAATCCTCATAAAGCATTATTTGGTATAATTCAGGGTGGGTTATTTAAAGATCTAAGAATTAAATCCTTAAATGAATTAGTAAAAATTGGTTTTGATGGATATGCAGTAGGCGGTCTTGCTGTTGGTGAAACACAAAAAGAAATGTTTTCTGTTTTAGACTCAATAAAAGATATTATACCCAAAAATAAGCCCCGCTATTTAATGGGCGTAGGCACACCCGCTGATATCTTAGGTGCAGTCAAAAGAGGTATAGACATGTTTGATTGTGTTTTACCTACAAGATCTGGGAGAACGGGCTTAGCATTCACATGGTCAGGTAGGATAAATATTAAGAATAATAAATATCAAAAAGATGATACACCTTTAGATGACAAGTGTAAGAATTTGAATTTGAATAAATATTCAAAAAATTATTTAAATCATCTTTTTAATACCAATGAAATTTTGGGGTCAATGCTTTTAACTTTACATAACATAAATTTTTATCAGGAATTAATGTCTGCTATAAGAAATAATATCAAGAAGGGTACTTTTGACAAATTTCATGACAAATACATAGATAAGTTGTAAACGATTAACTATTTGTCTCAGTAATTCTTGTTTGAAATATTTATATAATTATGTATACACAATGACATTCTTTTAATGAATATGGGCCGTTAGCTCAGTTGGTAGAGCAATTCCCTTTTAAGGAATGGGTCGATGGTTCGAGTCCATCACGGCTCACCACTAATCAAACTTAAGATAGATTCAGTGGTGGATATTCTAAAATCACTTGATTAGTCCATTCCTTTAGTTGCTTTATTCGAGTTGTTGCAGATGGATGTGTACTCATAAAAACAGGTGGCTCTTTTCCTTTTTTTGCTTTTTTCATTCTTTCCCAAATTTTGATTGTTTCTCGAATATCATAACCGGATAAAGATGAAAAAATTAAACCTAAATAATCAGCTTCACTCTCTTGCTTTCTATTAAAAGGATTCATCAATCCTATTTGTGATAACAATCCAACTGTATTCATTCCAGTAGTTCTATTAATAGTTGATAACTTACCTCCAGTAGCAATGTCAATTAGTTGTGTT
>CACPOL010000029.1 GCA_902635545.1 uncultured Pelagibacteraceae bacterium | reverse complement strand
TTTAAATGCAAAGAATTATCAGATTTCACAGGTTTTCCAGAAATATTAAGTGGAAGAGTAAAAACTCTTCATCCTAAAATTCATGCTGGAATTTTGAATAAAAGGAAAAAAAAATCAGACCAAAAAGATTTAATTAATAATAACTTCAAAAATATAGATTTGGTAATTGTAAACTTTTATCCTTTTGAAAATATTTTAAATAAAACCATAAACCATCAAGAAATAATCGAAAATATTGATATTGGTGGTCCAACTATGGTTCGTGCGGCCGCAAAAAATTACCATGATGTTACTGTAATTAGTAATATTGACCAATATGAAGAGTTTATAAATGAAATGAAAATTTATAAAGGAAAAACATCTCTTGAGTTTAGAAAAAAAATGTCTCAATTAGCATTTTCTGAGACGGCATATTATGACTCAGTAATTTCAAATTATTTTAATGAATTAACAAATAACCTTTTTCCTAATAAAAAAATTATAAATGCAAATTTAGTAGAAAAACTCAGATATGGAGAAAATCCTCATCAAATAAGTGCAATTTATTCTAAAAATAAAAAACTTTGCATAAAACAAATAAGTGGGAAAAAACTAAGTTATAATAATTATAATGATATTTATGCTGCTTTGACAATTTCTAAATCTTTAGCAAAAAACAGCGGAACCGTAATAGTTAAACATGCTAATCCATCAGGAGTTTCAATAGATAGTAATAATCTAACTAGTTTTAGATCTGCTCTAGCTTGTGATCCGGTAAGTGCATTTGGTGGTATTGTGTCTTGCAATTATAAAATAAATAAAAAAATTGCTCTTGAACTAAACAAAATTTTTCTTGAAGTTGTTATAGCTAATGGCTTTGATAAAGCAGCATTAAAAATATTAAAATCAAAAAAAAACTTAAGATTAATTGATGCTAAAGATTTTTCTTTAAGAGAAATATTCAAATTTACTTCAAGTAATGACTCAATTTTAATTCAATCTGAAGATAAAAGAATATTTACTTCAAAAGATTTTAAAATTGTATCAAAGAAAAAACCTAACAAAAGCCAAATGAAAAATTTAATATTTGCTTTCAATGTTTGTAGAAACGTAAAATCAAATGCAATTGTACTTGTAAGTAATTGTAATACCGTTGGAATCGGTTCTGGACAACCTAGTAGACTTGATAGTTGTCAAATTGCTATCGATAAAATGAATAAATTTTCAAAAACCGATAATGAAATTGTTGCTGCATCTGATGCTTTTTTTCCTTTCACAGACGGAATAGAAAAATTAGTTCAGTCAGGAGTTACTGCTGTAATACAACCTTCCGGCTCAATTAGAGATAAAGAAATTATTAAATTTGCAAATGCAACAAATACTATTTTAGTATTTTCAAAAACTAGACATTTTAAACATTAAATATTCGATCAATTTTTGCTGCTAGTATAAAGTCATTTTCGGAAAGTCCCTTTATTGCATGAGTAGTTATGTTAATTTTAGCATACCCCCATCCAAATAAAATATCAGGATGATGTCCCTCAATCTCTGAAATTTTTCCTACTTCGTTAACAAATTTTTGGCTTTCTAAAAAATTTTTAAAATTAAATTTTTTTTCTAACTTAAAAAGTTCATCATCATCTTTGATTATTTCCCAACCATCAACTTTTTTTTGATATTTATGTATCTCAGATATATCAAAAGGAATGGCTCCGCCTTCACAAGGTACACATTTTTTTTTGGTTAAATCATTCATAAAAACATAATGGAGCGGGCAAAGGGGGTCGAACCCTCGACCTTCTCGTTGGCAACGAGACGCTCTACCACTGAGCTATGCCCGCATAATTAAATTACTATATATTGTTAATTGGTTTTTTAAAATCTAGCAATATAAAATTTTAAATAAATTAAATTTTAATATAAAATATTTATATGATAATAAAAAAAAATACCTTACCGAAAAAAATACCTGTATTTCCTTTAAGTAATTTTATAATATTTCCAGGGACAACGGTTCCCTTAAACATTTTCGAAAAAAGATACATACAAATGATTGATGACAGTATTAAAACTAATAAACTTATTGGAATGATACAGCCAAGAAAAAATAAAAATGATGGGATTCCAGAACTACATGAAGTCGGTTGTCTGGGTAAAATTTCAAGTTTTAAAG
>CACPOL010000028.1 GCA_902635545.1 uncultured Pelagibacteraceae bacterium | reverse complement strand
AATAATAGATTTAATTACAGCCATAACATCGAAAAATAAATATAAGATTACTGGAATTAGACCTGGTGAAAAAATCCATGAGGAATTAATTAATTCTTATGAGGCAAAAAATACAATTGAATTAAAAAATTATTATTTAATTTTACCAACAAATAATCCAAAAAAAATAAAAGAATATTGTAAAAAATATTCAGGGAAACGAGTAAATGAAACTTTTAGTTATACAAGTGAAAATAATAAAGACTACTTAAGTATTAAAAATTTAAAACAATTAATTAAAGAAAAATTTTTAAATAATTGAAGTTAATTAATGTTTAATTTTGAAATCAATCAAGACAAAATTGGGCTTGGCAAGCCATGCTACATTGTAGCTGAATTATCAGCTAACCATGCAGGAAGTTTAAGCAAGCTAAAAAAATTAATTTTAGACTCAAAAAGAGCTGGTGCAAATGCTGTAAAAATACAAGCTTATGAGGCTAACGGAATCACTATTAACTCTAACAATAAAGAATTTTTAATTGATAAAAAAAATCCTTGGAAAAAATATAAAAATTTATTTAATCTTTATAAGAAAGCACAAACACCAAAAAAATGGTATAAAGAAATTTTTTCATTTGCAAAGAAAAATAGAATAACAATATTTGCATCTGTATTTGATCACGCAACCGTTGATTATTTAAAAAAATTAAAATGTCCGGCTTACAAAATAGCTTCTGCTGAAATCACAGACATTCCTCTGATGGAGAAAGTTGCAAAAACAAAAAAACCAATAATAATATCTAATGGGTTGGCAAATTTAAATGATCTTAAATTAGCAATTAAAACTATAAGAAAATACAACAAAAAATTAATTGTTTTAAAATGTACAGCAAGTTACCCAGCTCCAATAGAAACTTTAAATTTAAAAATGATAAAATATTTAAGGAGACGGTTTAGAGTTTTGACGGGCTTTTCTGATCACACTTTAGGAACATCATTATCAGTTTTTGCTGCATCTAAAGGAGCTGTTATGATCGAGAAACATATCAAAATGAATAATGAAAAAAAATCCGTTGATAGTTTTTTTTCAATATCAACAAATGAATTAAGCGAAATGATTGATCAAATTAGAAATAATGAAAAATCTTATGGTAAAATAGATTATAAAATTGCTAAATCAGCAAAATCAAATCTTAAATCAAGGAAATCTTTATTTGTAATTAAAAATATTAATAAGGGAGAAGTTTTTAGTGAACAGAATATAAGATCAATCAGACCATCTGGTGGTCTGCATCCAAAATATTATAAAAAGATTTTAGGAAAAAAATCAAAAATTAAACTTAAATTTGGAACTGCACTTAAACTTAAACATTTCTAAAAATTTTTTTTGCATACTCAAAATCTTCGAAAGTATCTATATCGATAGATCTATATCTTGGAACAATTATAATTTTTGCATTTGAAGTAAGTAAGTTTTTTTTATTCCTGATTATTGAGGATCTACATAAATAAAATTGTCCTGCGTCATGATAAGATTTTTTCACATCCTGGGATCTTGTTTTGTTATATTTTGGCTTGAACATTTTAACATTATTTTTTTTGTTTAAATAAAATGCTCTTTGTATTGGATATGAAAATGATGTTGCAGAAAAAACACACTGGCAATTTTTTTCTTTTTTAATTTTATTAATCGCAAGTTTAATATCTTCTTTTTTTAAAAAAACCGCTGTTGGGTAAACTATTAATACGTATTCGGTCGAAAAAAAATTTTTTTCAAACCAATTCAAAGCATGGTTGACAACCTCAATTGTGCCAACTTTATCACCCGACAGTTTTTTTGGTCTCATAAAAGGAACTTTTAATCCATAATTTTCACAAATTCTTTTAATTTTTATGTCATCAGTTGAAACAATAATTTGTTTTTTTTTAAAAATTTTAAATAATATTTTCAATGGCCAAGCAATCATTGGTTTGGCCCCAATTTTTTTTATATTTTTTTTTGGAATTCTTTTACTACCACCCCTCGCAGGAATAACTATCAATATTTTTTTTTTATTCATATAAACTTACTTAAGACTTTATAAATTCTATTATATCCTAAACCGTCAATAATAACTTTATTTCTTTTTTTCATTAAATTATTTATTAATTTGTCTTTTAAAGAATTAACTCCTATACAAATATTTTTAGTTCTTTTTTTTAAAT
>CACPOL010000027.1 GCA_902635545.1 uncultured Pelagibacteraceae bacterium | reverse complement strand
TATCATTTATGGCTATTTAACAGGAAAAAATATTTTAAACTCAAGTGCAGGAAATATTAAAATGAGAGAAATCGCTTCTGCTATTCAAATTGGAGCAAAGGCTTATTTGGCTAGACAATATAAAACTATTTCAATCGTTGGAGTTGTTGTTTTAGTTGTTGTAAGTATTGCTTTTAGTCCTTTAGTTGGTTTAGGCTATTTAATTGGTGCAACATTGTCTGGTATAGCTGGGTATGTAGGTATGTTAGTTTCTGTTGAGGCTAATGTAAGAACTGCCGAGGCGTCTCGAAAAGGTTTAGCGAGTGGACTTGCTGTAGCATTTAAATCTGGTGCAGTAACTGGAATGTTAGTTGCTGGTTTAGCGCTTTTATCAATAGCTGTTTATTATTATTTTTTACTTAAGACTGGTATAAATGAAAGAGAAATCGTTAATGCTTTAGTAGCTTTAGGATTTGGTGCGTCGTTAATATCTATTTTTGCAAGACTTGGTGGAGGAATATTTACAAAAGGTGCAGATGTTGGGGCAGACCTTGTTGGTAAAGTAGAAGCGGGCATACCAGAAGACGATCCAAGAAATCCAGCAGTTATAGCCGACAATGTGGGCGATAATGTAGGTGATTGTGCTGGTATGGCGGCTGATTTATTTGAGACTTATGCCGTAACAATTGTTGCGACAATGGTTTTATCTTCAATTTTTTTTCCAAATGATTTAAATATGATGATTTATCCTTTAACAATAGGTGGTGCTTGTATTGTTACTTCAATTATTGGAACTTACTTTGTTAGACTAGGCAAAAGTAAAAATGTTATGAATGCATTGTATAAAGGTTTCGTTGTAACGGCAATTGCATCATTAGCAATTTTATATCCAGTCACAGAAAACGTCATAGGTCTAGACAACGTTTATAGTGTAAATGACAAAACATTTAATGGATTAAATTTATATTATTGTGGTGTAATTGGTCTTGTAATTACTGGTTTATTAATTTGGGTTACAGAGTATTATACTGGTACAAGTTATCGACCAGTAAAAAGTGTTGCATCTTCATCGACTACTGGGCATGGTACAAACGTCATTCAAGGATTAGCAGTATCAATGGAAGCTACTGCAATTCCAGCTCTTATTATTGTTGTGGGAATTTTACTTACAAATCATATAGCTGGTTTATATGGCATAGCAATTGCTGTAACAACAATGTTAGCTTTAGCAGGAATGGTTGTTGCACTGGATGCTTATGGACCTGTAACAGACAATGCTGGTGGAATTGCAGAAATGTCAAAACTTCCAAACAATGTAAGAAAAACTACAGATGCTTTAGATGCTGTTGGAAATACAACTAAAGCTGTTACTAAGGGTTATGCTATTGGGTCTGCTGGATTAGGTGCACTTGTTTTATTTGCAGCTTATACAGAAGATATAAAACATTTTTCAAAAGAAGTTGGCTCAAAACTTGAGGGAATAGTAGTCACATTTGATTTATCAAATCCATATGTTGTTGTAGGTCTTTTAATTGGAGGAATGCTTCCATATTTATTTGGATCTATGGGTATGCAGGCTGTTGGTAGAGCAGGTGGAGCTGTTGTAGTAGAGGTAAGAAGACAATTTAGAAAATTTCCTGGCATAATGAAAAGAAAACAAAAACCTGATTATGCAAAATTAGTAGATCTATTAACAGTAGCTGCAATTAAAGAAATGATAATACCTTCACTTTTACCTGTTTTATCTCCAATAGTTTTATATTTTGCAATTTTTGCAATTGGTGGTCAAGTAGCAGCTTTAGCATCAGTAGGAGCTATGTTATTAGGTGTTATAATAACAGGACTATTTGTTGCCGTATCTATGACAGCAGGTGGCGGGGCATGGGATAATGCTAAAAAATATATAGAAGATGGCAATCACGGTGGTAAAGGATCAGAGGCACATAAAGCTGCTGTTACTGGTGATACGGTTGGAGACCCTTATAAAGATACGGCTGGACCAGCGGTAAACCCAATGATTAAAATTACAAACATTGTTGCTTTATTATTATTAGCAGTAATAGCTGGGTAATTTATTTAATTTTATTTTTACCAAGGGGATCATTAATTTTTTGTCTAAGACTTTGCAAAGTATCATATATAAAACCTCTCTTTTTTTTTAATACATTGGTTTTATTTTCTGAAATCTTAATCTGTTCCATTTGATTTTTGTCTAAAAAATCTTTTTTAACTAACATGCCTGCATTATTTATTTCGAGTATTAAAACATTATTTACTAAAAGTTTTTTTCTTGCTAGTTTTGTTACTGAATCAACAGTAGTTTTTCTCTCAATATATATCCAAACATCATTATCAAAAGAGCTTTTAGTTGAAGGTGGTCCCAATAATGAGACAATATCATTTTTGTTTGTTTCAAAAAGTACAAGTTTATTTTGTTTTTTTTCTAAAAAATGAACACCGTGGTGTTTTACAACCTTATTTAAATTACAATTTGAAATAAAAAAAAAGGTTATTATAATTAAAATATAATTTTTCATGTCTTTAAAATATCTAGATAT
>CACPOL010000026.1 GCA_902635545.1 uncultured Pelagibacteraceae bacterium | reverse complement strand
ACATGGGTTTCGTCACATTAGGAATTTTTACTTTAAATCAACAAGGCTTAGAAGGAAGCATTATACAAATGATAAGTCATGGATTAGTTTCAGCGGCATTATTTTTATGTGTTGGAGTGATATATGATCGTATGCACTCCAGGTTAATCAAAACTTACGGTGGCATAGTGTCAATAATTCCAAAATATTCTGTATTATTTATGTTATTTACTCTTGCCGCATTAGGTTTGCCAGGTACAAGTGGTTTTATAGGCGAATTTTTAGTTTTAATGGGAGCTTTCAAGGACAATTTTTTAGTTGCTGTCATTGCAAGCTTAGGAGTTATTTTAGGAGCTGCTTATATGTTGTGGCTATACAAGAGAGTAGTATTTGGAAAATTATTAAATAAAGATTTACTTCAGATGAAAGATTTAAATAAATCTGAAATTTTTATATTATCAATTTTAGCACTACCTACTTTGTTTTTTGGAGTTTATCCAGAGTTACTTTTTAACACTATTGAAATATCTGTAAGAGATTTAATAGAAATGTATCAATTTAATTTATCATCAAATTCACAATTAATTAATAATGGATAATATAAATTTAATTTTACCAGAGATTTTTATTTCAATTTCCATAATGTTTTTATTAATTTTTGGAGTTTTTAAAAAAGAAAGTTCAAATATTATTCATAATTTATCCTTAACAACACTTTTTATATGTATTGCAATTATTTTAAATGAAAATTTCGATAAAGATTTAAGTTTATTTAATGGCAGTTATAAGATTGATAATTTAGCATCTTTAATGAAAATTATTGTTCTTACAAGTGGTTTTTTAGTTTTATTAATTTCACATAGATATTTAAGATTATTAAAAATTTTGAAAATTGAATATCCAATATTAATACTTTGTTCAATTTTAGGGATGATGGTAATGATTAGTTCAAATGATTTAATTGTATTTTATATAGGTCTAGAACTACAATCTTTAGCTTTATATGTTTTAGCTTCATTCGATAGAGATCAAATAAAATCTACTGAAGCCGGATTAAAATATTTTGTATTGAGTGCGTTATCTTCTGGATTATTGTTGTACGGATGTTCATTAATTTATGGTTTCACTGGAACAACAAATTTTGATATTATCGCCGAGGTAGTTGATAAAAATCAGTTTGGAAATATTTTTGGAATAGTTTTTATAATAGTTGGTTTGTCTTTTAAAATTTCAGCTGTTCCTTTTCATATGTGGGCCCCAGATGTTTATGAGGGTTCTCCAACATCAGTTACATTGTATTTTTCAATAGTTCCTAAAATTGCAGCACTTTCAGTGTTTATAAGGTTTTTATATGTACCGTTTTTAGGTTTAATTGATCAGTGGCAAACTATTTTAGTTTTTTTATCAATTGCTTCTATGATCTTAGGAGGTGTCGCTGCTATTGGTCAAAAAAATTTAAAAAGATTAATTGCTTATAGCTCTATTGGACATATTGGATATGCTTTAGCAGGTTTATCAACTGGAACAAATATAGGAATACAAAGTTCGATAATTTATATTTGCATATATTCAGTTATGAATTTAGGGTTTTTTTCTTGTTTGTTAATGATCAAAAGAAATGATGTTTACTTTGAGAACATTGATGATTTATCTGGTTTGTCAAAAAATCACCCACTATTATCAATATGTTTTTTAATAATTCTTTTTTCTTTAGCAGGCATACCACCATTAGCTGGTTTTTTTGCAAAATTTTATGTATTTACTGAAATAATTGATCAATCCATGTATTATTTAGCAATCATTGGATTACTATCAACAGTTATAGCAGCTTTTTACTATATAAGAATAATTAAGATTATATATTTTGATAAAGAAAAAGAAAAGTTTGATACAGATCATAATATTTGGATTAAATTATCACTTACGTTATCTACAATTTTAATTTTGTTTTATTTTGTTTTCCCAAATAAAATTATTGATGTTGTCTCAAAAGTAAGTGTGATTTAATGAAATTAAAAGTTTTTAATTTTAAAAAAATTAAGAGCACAAATGATAAAGCAATCAAAATAATAAAAAATTCAAATGTTAATTATGGTATGGTAATAACTGAAAATCAAAAAAGTGGTAGAGGTCGATACGGAAAAAAATGGATTTCATACAAAGGAAACCTATTTGTAAGTATTTTTTTTAAAATTGATAAATCAAAACTATCGATTAAAAAATTAACAGATTTAAATTGTCGACTTGTAAAGAAAATTTTAAAAACTTATTGTAATAAAAAAATATCAATAAAAAGTCCTAATGATTTATTAATTGATGGAAAAAAAATATCAGGAATTTTGCAAGAAAAGATTAAAAAATTTAATAAAACCTTTATTATAGTCGGTATAGGTATAAATTTAGTAAAAAACCCTAAAATAATCAACTACCCAGCAACAAACCTCTTTACCTTAACTAAAGTAAAAATTAAAAAGAAAGAAATTGAAAAAAAATTTAAGCTTATTTATGAGAAAATAATACCCAAAATCATAAAATCAGGTAGATATTATAACTATAAATAATATGATTATATTAGGCGATATTGGAAATACAGAAACAAAAATCTTTATACTTAATTCCAAAAAAAGAATTATTAAGAAAATAATATTTTTAACTCAAGATATAAATTTGTCAGAATTAAAATATAAATTATCTCAAAATATTTTAAAAAAAAACTATGTTAAAAAATGTTTATTTTGTAGTGTTGTTCCCATTACTTATAAAATATTTAAATACTTTTTTAAAAAAAATTTCAATGTAAAATGTTATGAATTAAAAAATTTAAAATTGAGATCTTTATTAAAAATAAAAGTTAATTTTAAGCAAATTGGATCTGATAGATTGG
>CACPOL010000025.1 GCA_902635545.1 uncultured Pelagibacteraceae bacterium | reverse complement strand
CATATTTTTTTCATTTTTTATTTTTTTTAATTCTTTTATTTTATAGAGAACTTCTGGCATAAATTTTTGACCTCCAAAACCTGGATTTACACTCATTATTAAAACTAAATCAATTTCTGATAAAAAATTTAATATAGTGTTTATCTTAGTTTCTGGATTTAAGGAAACGCCAACTTTCTTTTTAAGTTCTTTTATTCTGGAAATAGATTTTTTTAAATTATCAGTTGCTTCGGGATGTATTGTAATAATATCAGCTCCTGCATCTGAATAAGCATCTATATATTTATGAACAGGTGAAATCATTAAATGAACATCAAATAAAATTTTGCAATGTTTTCTTAATGCCTTAATGACAGGTGGTCCTATCGTTAAATTGGGAACAAAATGGCCATCCATTACATCAACATGAATCATATCAGCACCAGCTTCCTCTAATCTTCTAATTTCATTACCTAGTTGGCTGAAATCAGCAGATAATATGGATGGTGAAATTTGTATTTTTTTCATGGATTACTAGAATACTAGTATCAATTTTATTTTTTAATTTGAATTAATTTTTACCAAAAATTTGATAAATTTGAGCTGCAATTTCGCTTTCTAAAGGAAAAGAGAGCATTCCCATGACAGAATAACCCAAAAGATAAGGCATTAGGTAAAATCTGAACATAAAGAAAAACCATGCCACATAAAGTGGAACTATTGGTTTTACTATAAAAGAGGGGGTGATAAATCGAAATAAATTTATTAATGGATCAGTTAATTTTACAAATATTTTCATAAAAAAAAATTCAGAATCTTCTCTTTGAAAGATATTCATCGCCACTCTTCCAATTAGAGTCCACATTATCATACCCATCACATAGTCAATAAAATATACAAGTGGATGAAAATTAGCAGACATATTCTTATTTGAAAATTCAAAAGGGGCGAAATAATTCGCCCCTTAAAAATAATAATTTAAGTTAGTGTTGTTTACCAAGTACAGTTTTACCGCTAGGTATTCTTACTTCGTCAACCATTCTTTGAGTAGCAGCGTCTGGCTCTTTTGTAATTAAACTTACAACGATCATAGACACTAAGCTAACTAAAGATCCAACTATTCCGAATGTTAATTGAGTAACACCCCAGAATCCTGCTCCACCTGTTCGTACCCAAACTAGATACGCAGTACCAGAAGCTAGACCTAGAAGCATTCCTGCAACCGCACCCTGTGCATTAGCTCTCTTCCACCATACACCTAGTACAAGTGGGAAGAACAGACCTGACATTGCAAAGTCAAAAGCCCAGATAACTGAACCTAATATACCCTGAATCTCAAGTGCTGCGATAGTTGCTCCAGCAAAACCAATTATTACAAGTAGTACCCTTGCAACAATTAGTCTTTTTGCAGTTTCTGCTTTTGGATCAATGATCTTGTAATACAAGTCATGTGATAAAGCATTCGCAATTGCTAAAACTAAACCATCAGCTGTTGACATGGCAGCAGCCATTCCTCCAGCAGCAACTAAACCTGAAATTACATATGGTAATCCAGCAATCTCTGGAGTAGCTAAAACAACGGCTTTACCACCCATGAAAAACTCATTTAAATCTAGAGTTCCATTTCCGTTAAAGTCGCTTACAAACATTAAGTTTGCTTGGTTCCAGTTTTGATACCAGTCTAAAGCTTGAACATCAGATATTGATTTACCAATAATTCCTGTTGAAAGTGTTGGATCCATCAATGACAATTTAGACAAAGTCGCTAACATCGGTGCAGATGAGTACAATAGGAAAATAAAGAATAATGACCATCCTACTGATCTTCTTGCAGTTTTTACACTTGGAGTAGTAAAATATCTCATCATAACGTGAGGTAATGATGCTGTTCCAGCCATCATACACACCGCTAATGAAATAAATTTCCAAGGTGTAGTGTTAACTTCTGAGTGAGCTTTTGTAATACCAGCTAAGCCTTTTGGTACAGTAGCTAAATCAGCTGCTGAATTTTTTACTGAACCTAATCCGAATTGAGATTCTAATTCAGCTATTCTAGCAACTTCATCTGCTAACATTAAGTGTGGAAAAACACCAGCACCCATTTTGTTACTTATCCAGAAAACTGGTAACAAGTATGCAATGATTAATACTATGTATTGAGCTACTTGTGTCCAAGTAACTGCTCTCATACCACCTAGCATAGAACACATTAAAATACTTGCAAGACCAACATACACAGCTATTTCAAAAGGAATATCTAGAGCAACTGATGCAATAGTTCCTGTTGCATTAATCTGTGCGGTCACATAAGTGAAAGATGCAACTGTTAATACTAATACTGCTGATAGTCTTGCTAGATTACCACCGTATCTTGTACCAATAAAATCTGGAACTGTATAACATCCAAATTTTCTTAGGTAAGGTGCTAGCAAAGATGCAACTAGTACATATCCACCTGTCCAACCAACTAATAGTGCCATATAACCATAGCCTTTAAAATAAATACCTCCTGCCATTGCAACGAAAGACGCTCCAGACATCCAGTCTGCTGCTGTCGCCATTCCATTAAATACAGTTGGTACTTGTCTACCAGCTACATAATAAGCATCTACTTGAAGTGTTCGAGACAGATAACCAATTAGCGCGTAAATCAAGACTGTGAAAGCAACGAAAAAGATACCAATCAATTTCGCTGACATTCCCATCTGTTCAGCTATTGCCATTAAGATTATGAATACAATGAATCCTCCAGTGTATATTCCATAAACTTTAGGCAAATTATCTATAAATTTACCCTTAATCATTAGCTATCCTCTCTTTCAGTAAAGCCAAACTCTTCGTCTATCTTTTCTTGTCTTCCCGCAAACCAAAAAATTAGTATTACGAAAATTCCAAGAGAACCTTGACATGTCATATAGTATGACAATGGATATCCAAAAGGTCTGAAGCTAGACGCTTCCATTTCGGCTCCGAAAAAAAAGATGCCAATAGAGAAAACAAACCATATTGCTAAAGTTACAAATAGCAATGATCTGGTTTTTTCCCAGTGTTGTGCTTGTTTTGACATTTTTAATCTCCCTATAGGTTAAAAAAACGAAGCATACCCATTATCGTCAAGATTGAAAC
>CACPOL010000024.1 GCA_902635545.1 uncultured Pelagibacteraceae bacterium | reverse complement strand
AATTTGATTAAAAAAAGAAAAAATCAAATAAATTTTGACTCTAAAAATGTCAATTATATTATTGAAGATGTTAAAAAAAATGGAGATAAAGCTATTAAAAAATATGAAAAAAAATTCAATAAGAATAAAATAATAATACCTAAAAAAAAAGATATTCAAAAATCAATTGCATCCCTTAATAAAGATGTAAAAAAAGCAATAGATTTAGCATTTAAAAGAATTTACAAGTTTCATTCTCTACAAAAATTTAAAAATATTTCCTATATTGATAAGTTTAAAAATAAGTTAGAATATAAATTTATACCAATTGAGTCTGTTGCAATATATGTTCCAGGTTCAGAGGCCGCTTATCCTTCTACTGTATTAATGAATGCTATTCCTGCTATGATTGCCGGTGTAAAAAGAATAGTTATGATTAATCCTTGTAAAAATGGAAAGTTAAATCCTGCGGTCATGTATGCAGCCCAAAAATGTAAAATTAAAGAGATATATTCAATAGGTGGACCATCAGCAATTGCAGGCATCACTTACGGAACTAAAAAAATTAAAAAAGTAGACAAAGTCATAGGACCTGGCAATTCTTATGTGTCTGCTGCAAAAAAAGAAGTTTTTGGTGATGTAGGCATTGAGTCAATGACGGCGGGTCCTTCAGAAGTTACAATTGTTTGTGATAGTTTTTCAAATCCAGAATGGATAGCTAGTGATTTAATTGCTCAAGCTGAACATGATAAACTTGCTCAGTGTATTCTTATTTCAAAAAGTATTGCTATTATTAAAAAAGTAAAATCTCAAGTGATCGAACAAATGAAAAATATTCCTAGAAAAAAAATTGTAAATAAAAGTATATTAAATTGTGGGATTTTAATATATGTAAATTCAGATAAAAAGATTATTGATGTTGTAAATAAAATTTCACCTGAGCACTTGGAGTTGAATATTAAGAATTATAAAAATATTATAAATAAAATAAAAAATGCAGGGTCTATTTGTATTGGAAAATACGCAGTGATGGCGATGACTGATTATAACGTAGGAACAAACCATGTTTTACCAACCAATGGATCTGCAAAATTTGCAAGTGGAATAAGTGTTAATGAATTTTATAAAAGAATTTCTTATATAAAATTATCAAAAAAGGGTATTGAAACTCTTGGCCCTTCAGTTATAACACTTGCAAATTATGAGGGTTTAGCTGGACACGCTCAATCTATAAAAAAAAGAATTAGGAGAATATAGAATTGTCAAAACAAGACTTGCTGGAGTTTAAAGGAGTGGTTACTGATTTGTTACCTAATGCTATGTTTAGAGTGAAATTAGAAAATGGACATATTGTAACAGCTCATACAGCGGGTAAACTTAGGAAAAATAGAATTAGAGTTTTGCAAGGTGATAATGTTACAGTTGAAATGACGCCTTATGACCTTACGAAAGGTAGAATAATCTTTAGAGGTTAATCTTTGCCTCGGTAGCTCAGGAGTAGAGCAGAGCCCTGAAAAGGCTTGTGTCGGAGGTGCGAATCCTTCCCGAGGCACCACAACAATCTTTTTTTAATCTTGCAATGAGTCAAAAAATCAAATAATTTTTTTAACAAATTAATATAAGGACGACTAAAAAATGAGTACACTAAAAGGAACCGTAAAGTGGTTTAATGGAAAAAAGGGTTTTGGATTTATTGAAAGAGAAGATAAAGAAAAAGATGCCTTTGTTCATGCTAGTGCTGTTAAGGCTGCTGGTATGCGATTTTTAAATGAAGGAGATAAATTAGAATTTACTCTTGAAGATGGCCCAAAAGGTCCATCAGCAGTTAATTTGAAAAAATTAGATTAATTTTACTAATAAAATTAAAAGGACGTACTGCCTAAAAATAGGCAAACGTCCTTTTTTATTAATATCTTGAATATTTTATATTTTTGTCTAAAAGTATTTACAATGATTGATAAAAATACATTACTGAACACTTCAATATTAGCTTTAAAAAAGCATATCTTTACACATGCTGGCTAAGGCTAGCTATTAATCATTTATAATATAATTTTAATCCACTTAAAAATAATATAAAAACAAAGAATGCCTGGGTGGTGTAACGGTTAGCACGAAAGTTTGTGGAACTTTAAGTTTGAGTTCGATTCTCAGCCCAGGTACCAAAAAAATGAACAAAGAAAATAAATTAGTTCCTGGATTACCTTCAGGATTTGAAGATCGATGGGATAAAAAAATTCTTCTCAAAAAAAAGCTTTTAAAAGCTATTGAGAATAGTTTTATTAAATTTGGAGCTGAGCCTCTAGAAACCCCTTCGTTTGAAATTAGTGAAAATATTGGATCTTTTCTAGCAGAAGATGAGGCTAATCCTATGTCTGATGTATTTTCATTTGAGGATGGAGGTAAAAGCATCACTCTTCGTTACGATCTTTCAAGCCCACTTGCAAGATTCTATGCTCAAAATAATCAACAACTTCCATCAGTTTTTAAGCGCTATCAAATTCAGAATGTTTTTAGAAACGAGAAAGCAGGAAATGGCAGGTACAGAGAATTTCTTCAAGCAGATTTTGATATAGTTGGAAATGTTAATCCTGCCCAAGCAAATGCAGAGCTTTGTAATTTAATATCAAGCACTCTTTTAGATTGTGGTTTAAAAAAAAATCAATTTACAATTAATATTAGTAATAGAAAAATAGTTCAGGGTTTAATTAATGATTTAAAGATATCTAAAGAAAAACAAATAAAAGTTATAAGAGCAATTGATAAACTTGATAAACCAGGATTTGGAATAAAGGGGGTTGAAGACTTACTTAAAAAAGAAAGAAAAGACCAAAGTGGAGCTGTTACTAAAGGAGCTGATTTAAGTGATGAACAAGCATCACAAATATTAAATTTTTTAAAAATAAATGATCTTAAAAAATTAAAAGAAAGTTTAAAAAACCCATTATCTCAAGAGGGAATCAAAGAATTAGAGGATATATTTGAAGTCCTTAGTTATGGATCTAATCTAAATCAAGTAAAAACAAATTTTACAATTGTAAGAGGCTTGGCATATTATTCTGACTTTATCGTAGAAACAAATCTAAATTTTAAAGTTACAAATAATAAAGATAAAGAAGTCGATATTGGAAGCATATGTTCAGGAGGTGCCTATGCTAAACTTATTTCGAGATTTAGGGGAGTTGATATTCCTGGAACAGGAATAAGTTTTGGAGTTGATCGACTACTGTTTGCATTGATGCAGTTAGATCAAATTAAAGTAAAAGATCAAAAACCTGTTTTGGTTTGTGTAATGGATCAAAAATATTTGAAGAATTATTATGAGATCGTCGACTTATTAAGAGAAAATAATATTAACGCTGAGGTATTTTTAAGTATTAAAAAAAATCTTGGAAAGCAGCTTGATTTAGCAAATAAGCGTGAATTAACTGTTGCGATCATTTGTGGAGAAAATGAGTTTAAAGATAATACTGTCACTATTAAAAACCTCAAAGGTGTTAAGGGTGAAAATAGTCAAACAATACCTAAATCAAATTTAATAAATGAAATCAAAAAACTTATCTGAAAAAATCCTTAAATCTGTAAAAACAAGAGGATTTAAGTATATCGAATTACCATCGGTATTAGAAACCAATCATATAGTACAAAGATCAGGTGAGAATTTTAGAAAATTTATTTTTTCATTTACTGATCAAAATGGAAATGAGCTGTGCCTACGTCCTGATTTAACAATAGT
>CACPOL010000023.1 GCA_902635545.1 uncultured Pelagibacteraceae bacterium | reverse complement strand
ATGATGGAACAAGAGCAATAGATGGTGGTGCAGCTGAATTTAGAGAAGGAATAGCATCTGGAGGAAAAGCAGTAAAGTTTAGATGTTTTGTAACTAAACAAAATGCTCAGCAATTTTCACATTTGGTAAGTTTTATTAAAGAGCTGCAATCAAAAGAAGTTTACGAAACAATCTCAAAAAAGATCAATAAAGATTTGTCAAATTCATACGTTAGGCTTGAAGTAATATGTGATAGAGAGGGTTTTTGGTTAAAACCTCATTGTGATATTAAAGAAAAATTAATGTCAGGTTTAATATTTGTAAACAAAGTTGAAGAGAACGAAAATCTTGGGACTGACTTTTATAATGAAAAATTGGAGAAAGTTAAAACAGTTCCTTATAAGCACAACTACGGATATTTTTTTACCAGTGGTCCCAATACTTGGCATGGAATGGAAAAAAAAAAAATAATAAAAGAAAGAAGATGCATTCAAGTGAATTATGTAACATTTAAAACTGATTGGAAAGTAAAATAAGTATTAGTTTTGTTATCTTTAATTTAAATATCTTGAAGTGATATTACCTCAATACTTTTTGTTTTTAATGATTTGATCGCTTCCAAACAGGCTTGAGCAGTAGACATGTTAGTGCAATAAGGCACTTTATTTTTCAGTGTTGCTCTTCTAAGAGCAATTGCGTCATTTAATCTATGTTCACTGTTGCCTCCTCCTGTATTAATAACAAGCCCAATTTTTTTTGAGTTTAACACATCAACTATATGTGGTGAACCACTGCTAACCTTATTTATTATTTTACATTTCATTCCATGCTTTCTTATGTATTCAGCGGTTCCTTTTGTTGCACATAATGAGAAATTTAATTTTATTAATTCTTTTGCTAAATTTATACCTTCATCTTTATGAGAATCTTTTAATGAGATAAAAGCAAGCCCTTGCTTTGGCAATGAATTTGAAGAAGCAATTTGACTTTTTGCATATGCTAATCCAAAATTTTTATCAAATCCCATTACCTCTCCAGTTGATTTCATTTCAGGACCTAAAAGTAAATCACTATTAGGAAACTTATTAAAAGGAAAAACAGCTTCTTTAACAGCATACATTCCTTTTGATTTATCTTTTAAATTAAATTTATCAATTTTTTCACCTGCCATTATTCTTGATGCAATTTTAGCAAGAGGTATTCCTTTAGCTTTAGATACAAATGGAACTGTTCTACTTGCTCTTGGGTTTACTTCAATGACATAAATTTCATCTTTTTTGATTGCAAACTGAATATTCATAAAACCTTTTACTTTTAAAGCTAAGGCTAATTTTTTTGTTTGGTTCTCAATTTTTTTAATTAGGTAAGGTTTAATTGATACCGGGGGTAGACAGCAGGCAGAGTCTCCAGAATGAATTCCAGCTTCTTCGATGTGTTGCATTATACCAGCTACATAAACTTTTTTTCCATCAGATATAGCATCAACATCAACTTCCATTGCATGATCAATAAATTTATCAATTAAAATAGGATTTTCTTCAGCAGCTTTAAATGCTTCATTAATAAAGTTTTTGAGTTGACTTTTTTCATGAATGATCTCCATTGCTCTTCCTCCAAGAACATAGGAAGGCCTAACCATCAATGGTAAGCCAATTTTATCAGCAATTTTGATTGCTTGATTAAATGTTTTTGCAATTCCACTTTCAGCTTGTTTTAATTTTAATTTATAAAGCAAATTTCTAAATCGATCTCTATCCTCCGCTAAGTCTATCGAGGTGTATTGTGTGCCTAAAATTGGAAGTTTGTTTTTATGTAAAAATTTTGCAAGTTTAATAGGAGTCTGGCCTCCAAATTGAGCAATCACACCAATTAAGTTACCTCTCTCTTTTTCCCTTTTAATTATGTTAAAAATATACTCATCTTTTAGTGGTTCAAAATATAGTCTGTCACTAGTATCATAGTCTGTTGAAACTGTTTCAGGGTTGCAATTAACCATAATAGTTTCATAACCAGCATCCTTTAATGAAAAACTTGCTTGGCAACAACAATAATCAAATTCTATTCCTTGACCAATTCTGTTTGGTCCTCCACCTAGAATAATAATCTTTTTTCTTGGGGATGGATCAGCTTCACACTCAGAGTTTATCGTAAAATTTCTTTGATAAGTAGAGTACATATATGGAGTGAATGATTTAAATTCTGCTGCACAAGTATCAACTTTCTTGAATACTGGTAAAATTTTAAGAGCTATTCTTTTTCTTCTCACTATATCTTCAGAAGTATTTGTTAATTCAGATAGTTTTTTATCTGAAAATCCAATTGATTTAATTCGATTAAATTCAATAAAATTTTTTGGCAATCCATACTTTTTGATTTTTATTTCATTATCAATAATTTCTTTAATTTGTCTTAAAAACCACGGGTCTATTTTTGATAAATTATAAATTTTTTTTAAATTAATTTTTTTTCTTATTGCTTCACCTACCAATAAAATTTTGTTTGGAATATTTTGTTTAAGCTTCTTTTCAATTTGTTTTTTATTTAAATTATAAATTCTGTCCAAACCTGAAAATCCTGTTTCAAGTGAAACCAATGCTTTCTGCAAAGACTCTTTAAAATTTCTTCCAATCGCCATAGCCTCACCAACCGATTTCATTGATGTTCCTAATGTGGCAGGTGAAGTTGGAAATTTTTCGAAAGTGAATCTTGGTACTTTAGTAACTACATAGTCAATAGTTGGCTCAAAAGAAGCGGGGGTAACTTTTGTTATTTCATTTTTTAATTCATCTAAAGTATATCCAATAGCTAGTTTCGCAGCAATTTTAGCAATAGGAAATCCTGTTGCTTTTGAAGCAAGTGCTGAAGATCTAGATACTCTAGGATTCATCTCAATTATAACCATCCGACCATTTTTTGGATTAATTGCGAACTGAACATTAGACCCCCCTGTTTCTACTCCAATTTTTCTTAGACAAGCTATTGAAGCGTTTCTCATAACTTGATATTCTTTATCAGTAAGAGTTAGTGAGGGTGCAACAGTGATTGAGTCTCCAGTATGAATTCCCATAGGATCAATATTTTCAATTGAACAAATAATAATACAATTATCTTTTTTATCTCTTACCACCTCCATTTCAAATTCTTTCCAACCCTCCAGGCATTCTTCAACAAGAACTTGGCTTACTGGAGATTCTTGCAATCCATTTTTAACAATTTTTAAATATTCTTTTTTTGTCTTTGCTATTCCTCCACCAAGACCTCCAAGAGTGAAAGCTGGCCTGATGATCGCAGGTAAACCAATTTTTTTTAAAACATAATTTGCCTGTTTGTTGTTATTAAGAATCTCAGATTTTGGTAAATCTAAACCAATATCTATCATATTTTTTCTAAATTTTTTTCTGTCTTCAGCATTTGATATAGCTTTTGAATTTGCACCAATAAGTTCTATTTTAAATTTTTTTAAAATTCCTTTTTTTTCTGCCTCCATGGCAAGATTAAGTGCAGTTTGACCACCCATTGTTGGAAGAATTGCATCTGGTTTTTCTTTTCGAATAATTTTTTCTAGAACCTCTAATGTAATTGGCTCAATATAAGTTTTGTCAGCAACGTCAGGATCAGTCATAATTGTTGCGGGATTTGAATTAATTAAAATTACTTTATAACCCTCGTCTTTTAGAGCTTTACATGCTTGTGTACCTGAATAATCAAATTCACAAGCTTGGCCTATAATAATAGGACCAGCTCCAACAACTAATATCTTTTTAAGATCTTTTCTTTTTGGCATTTTTTTTTATAAGGTTAATAAATTCTTTAAATAAATAAATACTATCTTGAGGCCCTGGATTAGACTCTGGATGATATTGAACAGAAAATATTGGTTTATTTTTTAATCTTATTCCCTCAATACTATTATCAAATAAAGATTTATGGGTGATTTGTATATTTTTTGGTAAATTTTCTTTTACTACTTCAAAACCATGATTTTGACTCGTTATCTCTACATAATCATGAATTAGATTCTTAACTGGATGATTAGCACCTCTGTGACCTAATTTCATTTTTCTGGTTTTACCACCTAATGCAAGAGCAAGAATTTGATGGCCTAAACAAATACCAAAAATTGGAAGATTTTTTTTTATTAGTTCTTTAATTGTTTTTATCGCATATTTTCCTGTTGCTGCTGGATCTCCAGGTCCATTCGATAAAAAAACACCATTAGGATTAAGACTTAAAATTTTTTTAGCTGAAGTTTTACAAGAGACTACTGTTACTTTACAATGAAAATTAGAAAAATATCTAAGAATATTTTTTTTAATTCCATAGTCAATTGCAACAACATGAAAAGAATTTTTATTATTTTTTTTAAACCCTAATCTCTTTTTCCATGTTTTAAAACCTTTCCAAATATAATTTTGTGGTGTCGTGACAATTTTAGCGAGATCTAAATTTTTTAATCCACTCCATTTAATTGTAGTATTAGTTAATTTACTTATATTAAATTTTCCATTTTTTGAGTAACTTATAGTGCCTTTCGGAGCCCCTTTATCTCTAATAAAATTTGTAAGACTTCTTGTATCCAGTCCTATAATTCCTACAATTTTATTTTTTTTTAGCCAATAGTCTAAGTGTTGAAATGATCTATAATTTGAGGGATCAGTAATTTCAGAATTGAAAATTACCCCTCTTGTCCAAATTTTGTCAGACTCATGATCTTCTTTATTTGTTCCAACATTTCCGATATGAGGAAAAGTAAAATTTATAATTTGCCCAGCATATGATGGATCCGATATTATTTCTTGATATCCCGTTAGCGAAGTATTAAAACAAACTTCTCCCGTCGCTGTCCCTTGATAACCAATACCTATTCCTTTAAAAATTTTCTTATTTTCAAGAACTAAAATGCCTGTTTGAATTTGTGAGAATTTTTTTGAGTTAGTTTTTTTTGCTTTTTTGTTCAATTACAACTCATGAGTTAAAGGTTAATACAATAAAAGGTTTATTATCGCAACAGTGATGTAT
>CACPOL010000022.1 GCA_902635545.1 uncultured Pelagibacteraceae bacterium | reverse complement strand
TTTTATTGAACTGACAAGACTAAAAAAACCAATAGGATTTATGCTTCTTTTTTGGCCATGTGCATGGGGACTTACAGTTGTATATGATTTTTCAAAAGATATTAATATTTATTTGATATATTTAATTTTTTTCTTTTTAGGTTCTGTTTTTATGAGATCTGCGGGTTGTATCGTAAACGACATAGCTGATAAAGAATTTGATAAAAAAGTATTTAGAACAAAAAATAGACCACTGGCATCTAAAAAAATATCAATTAATTTGGCGATATTTTATACTTTAGTCTTATGTCTTCTTGCGTTTTTAATTCTGATTAATTTTAATACTTTCACAATAATTCTTGCTATCGCATCAATGCCATTAGCTTTCACTTATCCATTGATGAAAAGATTTACTTATTGGCCACAACTTTTTCTAGGAATAACATTTAATTATGGTTTAATTTTAGGTTGGGTAAGTATTGAAAATGAGTTAGATATTATACCAATTATTTTTTATTTAGGAGCCATATTTTGGACACTTGGCTATGACACTATTTACGGATACCAGGATATTAAAGATGATGAAATTATAGGTTTAAAATCTACATCAATAAAATTTAAAAAAAATCACAATAAATTTTTAGTAATATGTTATTTAATACTTACCTTGTCATTATTAACCACAGGTTTTTTAATGAAATTTAATTATCTATATTATATATTTTTGATTTTTCCAATTTATCATTTATTTTTTTTTCAGATAAAAAATTTAGATATCAAAAATTCATCTGTCTGTCTTAAAATTTTTAAAAGTAATAATTTTCTAGGTTTTTTAGTTTACACAAATATTTTAATAGGAAAAATATTTTAATGTTTAAAGATATCAATATTATCAAAAGATTATACAAAGACTATACCGTAAAACATTTTAAGAAAATTGTTATTGCAATAATTTTTTCCATACTTGTTGCAGGTAGTACTTCAGGAATTGCATATTTATTAGATCCAGCAATAGAAAAAATATTCATTCAACAAGATAAAGTATTAATGTATTCAATTCCAATTATAATTGTAATTGCTTTTTTTACTAAAGGCATGTCGCTATATCTTGCAAAAGTTATCATGATTAGAGTTTCTCAGGAATTAAAAACTGATGTACAAAAGGATATGATGAAATCATTAATTTCATCAGATACTAAATTTATTGACTCAGCTCATACTGGAAAATTTATTTCTAATCTCACAATGGATGTAAATTTGTTAGTTAATCTTATAAGTACTGCTCTTTTAAATATTTTTAAGGATAGCTTAAGTTTAATCGGTTTACTTGCTGTAATGTTTTATCAAAATTGGAAACTGTCTCTAGTAGCAATTATCATGATACCTTTGGCAACAATTGTTGCAAGAACATTAGGAAAAAGAATGACAAAAGCTACAAAGCAAACTATGGACTCAGCAAGTTTATTTACAACACGTCTAGTAGAAATTTTTAAAAATCATAAGTTAATTAAAAGCTTTCAAACTGAAAACTATGAATACGATAGATCCTCAAAAGATATGAGTTCACTAAAAGAAAAAATTATTAAAATGACAGTTATATTTAATAGGAATACTCCAATAATGGAGACACTTACAGGCATAATGATTGGAGCTTTAATTTTTTATTCTGGAACTTTAATAGAGAGTGGTGAACTAAAAATTAATAACTTTTTTTCCTTTTTGGCTGCAATGATGTTGGCTTATCAGCCAGTAAGATCCCTTGCAGGCCTAAATATAACTGTAAATCAGGGCATTAGTGCTGCAAAAAGAGTACTTCCAATAATTGATAGAGAAAACGAAATTAAAGATAATTCGGATTTACCAGACTTAAAAATATCAGATGCTAACATAGATTTTAAAGAAGTTGATTTTTACTATAATAAAAATGAAAAAATTGTTTTAGAAAAAACAAACCTAAGTATGAAAGGTGGTAAAATGACTGCCTTGGTAGGTTTAAGTGGTGCTGGAAAATCAACAATTCTAAATTTAATACCAAGGTTTTACGATTGTGATAGTGGTAACATATTAATTGATAATCAATCTATTTATGAGACAAATCTTAAATCTTTAAGAAAAAATATTTCTTTAGTAAGTCAAGAAACCACTCTTTTTGACGATACAGTTAAAAACAATATTGCTTATGCAAGACATAATGCGTCAAAAGAAGATATAATTCTGGCTGCAAAAGATTCTTTTGCAGATGAATTTATTCAAAAATTACCAGATAAATACGATACAATCATAGGTGAAAATGGCATTAGATTATCTGGTGGAGAAAAACAAAGACTTTCAATAGCTAGAGCCATGCTCAAAAAAAGTCCAATTATCCTATTAGATGAAGCTACATCATCTTTAGACTCTGATACAGAAACAAAAATTCAAAATGCGATAAATTTATTAACGAAAAATAAAACAACAATAGTCATTGCACATCGATTATCTACTATTCTTAATGCAAACAATATCTACGTAGTAGACTCAGGTAAAATAATAGCAAGTGGAACTCATGAGAATCTTCTTAAAAATTCAGAAAAATACTACAACTTCTACATCAAACAACTTAAGAAAAGCTAATGATAATAATTTATAGATTTCTTATAAATTTAACTTTAGTTTTTTCCCCTATTATAATTTTTGTCAGATTGTTAAAAAAAAAAGAAGATTTGATAAGATTTAAAGAAAAATTTACCTTGTTTTCAAACAAAAGAAAAAAAGGAACTTTAATTTGGTTTCATGGGGCGAGTGTTGGTGAAATTTTAAGTGTAATTCCACTTATAAGAAAATTAGAGAAAAAAAAAAATATTAATCAAATTTTATTAACATCCTCAACTATAAGTTCTTCAAAAATATTTAATCAATTTAAATTTACAAAAACTATTCATCAATTTTTTCCAATTGATACAACTTTTTTTACAAATCGTTTTCTCTCTTTTTGGAAACCAAAATTAGCAATTTTTATAGAGTCTGAAATTTGGCCTAACATGTTAAATAATTTAAAAAAAAAATCTATAAATAGAATTTTATTAAATTCACGAATTACAAAAAAATCTTTTAAAAGATGGAAAACTTTAGGTAAATTTTCTGAAGATTTGTTTTCAAGCTTTAATATGACCTACCCTCAAAATAATGAAACTGAAAGATACTTAAAAAAATTAAACGTAAAAAAAATTAAGAAACTGGGAAATCTTAAATTCTCAAATGACTCGTTATATCAAAATTTTAAAGTAAAAAAAAATCTTGAAAAATTTTTTAAAAAAAAAAAATATTGGTGCGCTGTTAGCACTCATAATGGAGAAGAATTGATTTGTGCCAACGCTCATATCAAATTAGAAAAAAAAATTAAAAATTTAGTAACAATAATTATTCCTAGACATGTACAAAGATCATTAGAGATAAAAAAAGAGTTAGAAGAAAAAGGTTTAAAAATTCACCTTCATAGTAACAATTCAGAAATAATAGATAATACTCAAATTTATATTGTTGATACTTATGGGGAAACTAAATATTTCTTCAACAAATGTAATACTGTATTCTTGGGAAAATCTCTTTGCGGAGATGGAGGACAAAATCCACTTGAACCGGCGAGGTATAATTGTAATGTTTTATACGGTCCTAATGTATCGAATTTTAAAGAAATATATGAATTTTTACGAAAAAAAAATATTGCTTATAAAGTTAATGGAGAGAGTCAGCTAACAAATATGATTTTTGAAATAATGGGTAAAAAGAAATCAAATGATAAAAAAAATGTTATTAACTTAATAGGAAAAAATATTTTAAAGAAATCTTTATCAGAAATTGAAAGATTAATTAAAAAATGAAATTTAAAAAACCTAGATTCTGGGATTATAAAAAACCAAACTATTTAGCTTACCTTTTATTACCAACAACATTAATAGTAAAATTCAATAATTTTTTTTTAAATAAAAAAAAAAATCAAATTAATAGAAATATCAAAACTATTTGTGTGGGGAATATATATATTGGTGGAACGGGAAAAACACCCTTAGTCCTCAAGTTAAATACAATTTTAAAAGATACAGTTTTAAAAATTGCTACTGTAAAAAAATTTTATAATAATCAAAGAGATGAGCAAGTTCTTTTAAGTAAATATACAAATTTATATTGTTCAAAAAAAAGAAAAGAAAGTTTGAAAAAAGCTATTGAAGATAAAATGGAATTAGTAATTTTTGATGATGGTCTTCAAGATAAGTCTTTAAATTATGATTTAAAAATAGTTTGTTTTAATTCTGAAAAATGGATTGGAAATGGGTTTATACTTCCTTCAGGACCGTTAAGAGAAGATATATCTTCTTTAAAAAAGTATGATTTAGTTTTTATTAATGGCAACAATGAAGATAATTCAGAAATAAAAAAAGTTGTTAAAAAATATAATCAAAATATTGAAATTTTTGAGACAAACTATGAAATTAAAAATCTTGAAAAATATGACAGAAAAATAGATTATCTAATCTTTTCAGGTATAGGAAATCCAGACAGTTTTCTAGAAACATTAAAAAAATTTAACTTTAAAGTTATTAAAGAATTAAATTTTCCTGATCATTATGAATATTTAGATAAAGATATTAAAAAGATAAAAGAAATAGCTAAAAATTATAATGCTCAAATTTTAACAACCGAAAAAGATTTTGTTAAAATTAACTCAAATCATTCAGATGGAATCAATTATTTAAAGATTGATATGAAAATAAAAGATGAAGAAAAATTAATTAAATTTGTAAAATCTAAATTATGAAATCAATAAAATACTTTTTCCAGTTTTTATTAATAATGATTTTTTTTGTAATTTCAAAAATCACTGGTCTAAAATTATCATCGAATATTATAAGTTGGATTGTTAAAACTATTGGACCATTATTTAGATCTAAAAATTTAATTAGTCATAATCTAAAAAAAGCATTCCCAAATGCAGTTGATAGAGAAATCAACCAAATTTCAAAAAAAATGTGGGGTAATTATGGAAGAATTTTAACTGAATACTTTTTTATTAAAAATTTCAGAATTTCTAATTTAAAAAATAATGTTAAAATCGATGGTAAACAATTTTTAGAAAAAATAAAAAATAGTAAAAAGCCCGTAATTTTTGTTTCTGGGCACTTTAATAATTTTGAATTGATGGCAATGTTCATAGAGATGTCTGGAATTAATTTATCGGCTATTTACAGACCTCTAAATAATCAGTATTTAAATTTTTTCGTTGAAAAAATTAGAAAAAAATATATTTGCAAAAATCAAATTAAGAAAGGTGTAGCTGGTACAAAACAATTACTATCAAATTTTAAAAATGGATCATCTGTTGCACTTATGATAGATCAAA
>CACPOL010000021.1 GCA_902635545.1 uncultured Pelagibacteraceae bacterium | reverse complement strand
TCGATATGATTGAACTAAAAAATGAAAAAAAAGCAATACCGATTGTTCTGTTAGCAGGATTGGTTTGGTCATTTGGGCCTTTGGTTGTTAGACACATGAATAGTCCCGAACTAGTTTCTTGGCAATATATTTTTGCAAGAGGGCTAACAATATTTGTAGTTTTAAATTTATTTTTATTTTTTGATGAGGGAAAAAGGTTTTATAGAAATTACCTCAAAATTGGTATTTCAGGCATAATAGGTGGTAGTGGTCTTGGTATAGCAATGATTACATTTATATATTCAATTACAAACACTTCAGCCGCTATAACACTGCTTTGCTTAGCAGCGATGCCTTTTTTCACTGCATTACTTGGTTTTTTATTTTTAAGGGAAACAATTTCTTTTAATGTATGGATTTCAATAATAATTGCAACAATTGGTATAGTTATAATAGCTACTGGAAATATTGAGAAGGGTTCTTTAGTGGGATTGTTCTTTGGAATTGCCTCTTCTATTGGCTTTTCAGTTTTTTCAGTCAGTTTGAGATGGAGAAAAGAAACTCCAAAATTTACAACAGTTGCATTCGCTGGCTTATTTTGTGTAGTAGTTGCAACTATTTTTATTTTATCCAATAAATCAACTTTCTTTTCAACAAGTTATAATGGTTCTCTTTTTTCTTTGCATGGAACTTTAGTTTGTGTTGGATTAATATTGTACTCTATTGGATCAAAAGCTATTCCAGCAGCAGAACTAACCCTTTTGTCCTTAACAGAAGTGATAGGAGGTATTTTTTGGGTTTGGCTTCCTTTATTTGGAATTAATGAAATACCATCAACGAATACAATTATTGGTGGTTTTTTTCTTTTTGTATCTATCACGTATTATAGTTTAATTATGAAAACTAATAGACGATTTATAGCTTTAAACTAAAAATAAATTTATGGAACGGCCGGATTTTTTTTCTCTTAAAAATGGTAAAAAAATGAAATTACCATTTTCTAAAAAAGAGTATGAGCAACGCTTAAGTAAACTTAGATCTATAATGGATAAAAATAATCTTGATATGGTTATTTTGACTTCAATGCATAATGTTGCATATTACACTGGTTTTATTTACTGTTCGTTTGGACGACCTTACGCTTGTGTTGTTACACAAAATAAAATTTTTACTATCTCAGCAAATATAGATTCAAGTCAGCCTTGGAGAAGATCTCATTGCGATAATGTTATTTATACTGACTGGAAAAGAGATAATTTTTTAAAAGCTATTGTATCAATTATTGGAAGAGAAGAACCTCCAAAAAATATTGGTATTGAAAATGATCATGTTACGCTAGAGATGAGAGAAAAGATTGGAACGCTTTTTACTTTTTCAATATTTAACGACATTTCAAAAGATTTGATGAAGTTGAGAATGATAAAGTCAAATGAGGAAATAGAAATTATTAAAAATGGTGCAAGAATTGCTGATATAGGGGGTGAAGAAATAGTAAAAAATATTTGTGAAAACACTACTGAGATCGAAGTAGCAATAGCTGGAAGAGATAGAATGGAAAGAGAAATAGCAAAAACTTATCCAGGTGCAGAGTACATGGATACATGGGTATGGTTTCAATCAGGAATTAATACTGACGGAGCTCATAACCCAAAAACAAATAGAAAATTAATTAAAGGTGATATTTTATCTTTAAACACTTTTCCAATGATTTCAGGATATTACACTGCATTGGAGAGAACTTTATTTTTGAATCATGTAGATGATGCATCTTTAAAAGCTTGGGAGGCAAATGTTAAAGTACATAAAAAAGGATTAGAGTTGATAAAACCAGGTGTTAAATGTTCTGATATATGTCATGAATTAAATGAACTTTTTGGTGAACTTGGATACCTTCAATATAGAACTTTTGGTTATGGACATTCATTTGGAATGCTTTCACATTTCTATGGTAGAGAAGCTGGGTTAGAGCTAAGAGAAGATATTGATACTGTCCTTGAAGAAAATATGGTGGTATCAATGGAGCCAATGATTATGATTCCAGAAGGAAAACCTGGAGCAGGAGGGTATAGAGAGCACGATATTTTGATTATCGGTAAAAATGGAGCCGAAAATATTACAAAATTTCCTCTAGGGCCTGAGAATAATATAATAAAAAATTGACTTTTATGAGTGATAATAAAACTATCGTAAATAGTTGGAATGAATGGGATCCACTAAAGCATGTGATTGTTGGGAGAGCAGATGGCACTTGTATACCAGCTCCAGAGCCAGCGTTAGACGCAAAAGTCCCAGAGGATAGTGATATGAGAGGTCACTTTGGACCAAGAACAAAAGATACAGTCGATAAAGCAAATCAATTATTAGATGATTTTTCAAATATTCTTAAAAAAAGAGGAATTAAAGTTGATCGTCCAACCCCAATAAACTTTAATCAAAAAACTTCCACACCTGATTGGGAAGCAGAAACGATGTTTGGATGTATGCCCCCTAGAGATGTTTTATTAACAGTTGGAAATGAAATTTTAGAAGCAACAATGAGTTATCGATGTAGATGGTTTGAGTATCTTTGTTATAGACCACTCCTTAAAGAATATTACAATTCAGACCCTAATATGAAGCATGAGTCAGCCCCAAAGCCAAGATTGACTGACTCTGATTACAGAAAAGATTATCTATCAGATAAAATTGGTATTCAAAAAAGATTAAAATGGACCGAGGAAAAATTTTTTGTGACAACAGAAGAAGAACCATTATTTGATGCAGCAGATGTTTTGAGATTTGGCAAAGATTTAGTTGTTCAACACGGTTTCACAACAAATTTAAAAGGTATTGATTGGCTTAAAAGACATTTTAAAGATCATAGAGTTCATACTGTAAATTTTCCTGGAGATCCTTATCCAATTCATATAGACGCCACTTTTACTCCAGTAAAAGAAGGTTTGATTATTAACAATCCTCAAAGAAGATTGCCAAAAGAACAAAGAAAATTGTTTGAAAAAAATGGATGGGAAATAATTGATGCTGCACAACCTGCACATAATGAACCACCTCCCCTATGTTATTCTTCAGTCTGGTTATCAATGAATGTTTTAGTTTTAGACTCAAAAACAGTTTGTGTAGAAGAAAGTGAAAAATTTCAAGCAGAACAGTTAGACAAACTAGGTATGGAGGTCATTCCAGTTAAATTAAGAGATGCTTATGCATTTGGAGGTGGGTTACATTGCTGTACAGCAGATGTTTTTAGAGAGGGAAAAAAAGAAGACTATTTTCCTAACCAAAAATATTAATTTGGTTTTTGTTTCAAATATTTAATATAGTTTACAACTTCATCGAATTTTTCGTCAGGAATATCTTTATAGCTTGCTTTGAATTTTTCTTTTATACACAAAGATACATGGGCGTAAGAATTTCTACCTTTAGGATGATTGGGGTGTTCAGGCAATTTATCAACCAAATAATCGCCGGCTTGTTGTATCATTTTCCAAAGTTTAGTCGTATTATCTTTGTTCATTTATAGATGTAAAATTTGTTTCGGCTTTGGGTTCCTCAATAGGTTCAGTTGTTGGATTAAGCTCCATTCCAATAGGTGTAATATTTTGAGGCATTGCAACAAACTGTGAGTCAGGATTATCAACAGTTTTTCTTACCTTCATTCGATAGATTCCAAAAATACCAATTATTGAATGAAAGAAAAATAAAAAAATAAAAAATCCATTTGAACCAACTAAATCCATAAATATTGAGCATAAAAAAGGTCCACTCATTGCACCTAATCCAAATGCAAACTGAAGCCCAGCACCAGCAGCAACAAATTTATCTTTCGATATATAATCATTTGTATGAGCTAATATTAGTGAGAACATAGGTAAGCTACAAAAAGAAAATAAAATAAAAAAGATATAAAACCAGGTTTTACTGGTTGCGAGTCCATCGGGTAAATACATTTGTCTTGAAACAAATATTGCGATTATTGAAAATATTGCAGCACCAAATGTGCTTAAAACAATTACTTTTCTTCTATCATATATATCGGAGATTTTTCCTATGGGAAATTGAGCAATGGCACCTGATATAGCTAAAAGAAATGTAACAATAGATATTTCTAAAATTGTGAAGTTCATTGAAGTTGCATATACAGCAAGTAATGTAAATAAAGCTGATTGTATTGTTCCATAAAAAAGAGAGCTTATCATCCCAAATGGAGAAGCATTGTAAAGTTCTTTAAGTCTCATGGCTTTAATACTTTTAAAAGTGGGTGGTTTTTTTTTGGTTAATAAAATTGGTATAAGAGCCGCAGATGTAATTACAGAAATTAATATAAAAGGTTGAAAATTTTTTGGACTACTAAAATTAAGTAAAAACATACCAATTCCTAAAGAACCGTAAAGTATCACCATATATATTGACAGCACGCTTCCTCTATTTTTGTTACTTGATCTATCATTTAACCAACTTTCAGCCACAGTATATATACAAACCATACTTATTCCGGTTAAGACTCTTAATAGAAACCAGATAAATGGATTAATTAAAATTGAATGAATCAAAATTACCAAAGATGCTAATGATGCAAATGCAGCAAATACTCTTATGTGACCAACTCTAGAAATAACTTTTGGGATTGTAGCTGCTCCAATAAAGTATCCCACGAAGTATCCAGACATCATAAAACCAGTTGCTGTTAAGCTAAATTCCTCTTGAACAGCTCTTACACCTAAGAGTGAACCTTGAAACCCATAAGCCATCATAATGCACCCCATTCCTAAAAATAGTGCCCATGAATTTTTTAAAACTTTGTTCATAAAATTTGCAGTAATTATTCGCGATGTATTATTAAATCAAGTCTTAATTGTGACAAAGTTATGGATTTTTAAGTTTTAAAAATGAATGAACAGCAATAGTAACAACAATAATTACTCCACCATACAGAGTCTCAATACTTGGTTGTTCATTAATAATTAACCAAACCCAGATGGGACCTATGATGGTTTCAAGCAGAAAAAACAAATTAACCTCTGCAGCTGGGATAAATCTTGGAGCAATAGTTACCAAAACAAAGGGTATAGCAACACACATTATACACATTATAGGTATAATAAATAAATCTCTATCGATCAGAATAAAGGTTTCAATAAAAAATAAAGCAAAAGTAGCTACAATTAATTTTCCAACCACAGCAGCAGGCACCAGATTTTTTGATTTTGCAGACCTAACTGTAACGGCTCCAACAGCTAAACCTAAAGCTGTGATAAATCCCAAAATATCTCCATAAAAATTACCTAATTTTAGGGAGTCAAAGAAAATATAAATTATAGCTAAAAAGGTAATAATTATTGATATCCATGTTTTTTTATCAGGAGGTTCTTTTAAAATTACTGCTCCAAGAATAGCAGATATCATAGGCGCAGTAGCTATCATTACAAGAGTGTTTGCAACATTAGTATTTTGAATAGAAACTACAAAAGTAATATTAGTTAAACTAAATGTACCAATATAAATGAGACCATGATAACCGCTTGAAAAAAGAATCTTAAAAAAATTTAATTTATAGATTAATAGCATTGCTAAAAAAACAGTGAAAAAAGGGATTATTCCTCTGTAAAAAACCAATCCCCAAGTATCAACATTAGAAAGTCTTATAAATAGAGAGTCTGGTGTGATGAACATCACAGCAACAAAAGCCATCAAAGACCCTTTTTGTTGGTCAGTAAAACTTTTCATGCTTTTAATTCTTT
>CACPOL010000020.1 GCA_902635545.1 uncultured Pelagibacteraceae bacterium | reverse complement strand
AAATCTTTATTCAAGAGTCGAAAGTAGAATATGAAAAGATAATAGCAAAAATTTTAGCAGTTTCAAAAAATAGAACTGATACTAGAATTTATGTAAGAGGAGACCAATCAATTAACTACGGTAGAGTTTTGGAAATAATGGGTATGTTATCTGGATCTGGATTTACTAAAGTAGCTTTAATTTCGGAACCTTATAAAGAGAGATAAAATAATGAGTAGAAACCTTATTATCTCTTCAATACTACATGCAATTTTAATTATTATAACAGCAATGAGTTTACCTTTTCTAGCCAAAAAACCAATAGATTTACCTCCTATTGTCTCTGTTGAGTTAATCCAAATTAGCGATAAAACAAATATTCCTTTTGCACCAAAAGCAAAAAAAATTATTGAAAAAGTTAAAGAAAAAGAAAAAAAATTAGTTTCAGAACAAGCTCCACCTAAAAAAGTAAAAAAAGAAAAACCTGATGCTATACCATTGCCTGATGAAAATACAAAAGAATTAAAGAAAATTAAAGATGATAAGCAAAATCCAGAAAAAATAGATAACGAGGTAAAGCAAGTTTCTGAATTTGAAAAAGATGAACTTTTTGATCCAAATAATATTGCAGCTTTGATTGACAAATCAAAAGTTGAAGAAGCAGATACGATTAATAAAACTCAAAAAGTTACGCAAGCTCAAGATAGAAATGTAGATAACATAGGATTATCTTTAAGCGAAGAAGACGCCCTTAAGGCACAAATTTTTGGTTGCTGGAGCATTCCTTTAGGTTTACCATACGATAAAAATTTATTGGTTAGAATTAAAATACAATTAAAACCTGATGGATCTGTCATTAAGTCAGAAATACTTGATCATGCAAGAATGAACAAGCCGGGTCAGGGATTTTATAAAGTATTGGCCGAAAGTGCTTTAAGAGCTATTAAGTTATGTCAACCTCTAAGAGTTCCTAGCACAGGTTATGAACGTTGGAAGGATTTACAATTAAATTTTGATCCAAGGGAAATGCTAGAAGGATAAATTAAAAATGAGACATATAATTCTATTTTTGATACTTATTTTGCCATCGCAATCATTAGCATTGATTGAAGTAGATATTACTAGAGGAAATCTTAATCCACTACCTATTGCTGTGTCACCTTTGTCTATTGATGAGGAATCAAGAAAGAATTTTAAAAAAATTTTAAAAAAGGAGAATATTGGATCTGAAATATCAATAATTGTTGAAAATAATTTAAGAACTTCTGGATTGTTTAACCCATTGAACAAAGATGCTTTTCTTCAAAAACCTGATATTGCAAATTTAAAACCAAGATTTGAAGATTGGAATTTAATTAAAGCTCAAGCATTAATTACAGGGAAAGTAAATTATATTGATGAAAATTTAAGAGTTGAATTTAGACTTTGGGACGTTCTGGCTGGGAAAGAAATGATGGCTTTAGCTTTTACAACGGTGCCAACCAACTGGAGAAGAGTTGGTCATATTATCACTGATAAAGTTTATGAGCGATTGACAGGAGAAAAAGGTTATTTTGATACAAGAATAATTTATGTTGCAGAAGAGGGACCAAAAACAAAAAGAATTAAAAAACTTGCAATTATGGATCAAGATGGTTTTAATAATAAATTTCTTACTTTAGGAAATGAGCTGGTCTTAACTCCACGATTTAATCCAACAAGTCAGATGGTAACTTATCTTTCTTATTTTAGAAATTTACCAAGAGTTTATCTTCTTGATATAGAAACAGGCATGCAAGAAGTTGTTGGAGACTTTCCTGGTATGACTTATGCTCCAAGATTCTCACCGGATGGAAAAAAAATTATTATGAGTTTTGCTAAGGATGGGAAATCAGATATTTATACAATGGATCTTGAAAACAGAATTGTTGAAAGAATTACAAATCATCCATCGATCGATACTTCACCATCTTATTCACCAGACGGTAAATATATTTGCTTTAACTCAGACAGAAGTGGTTATCAGCAAATTTATATTATGGATAGTGATGGAAAAAATGTTAAAAGAATTTCTTTTGGTAGAGGGTTATATGGAACTCCTGTTTGGTCTCCAAGAGGAGATCTAATTGCTTTTACAAAACTACATAAAGGTAAATTTTATATTGGAGTAATGAGAACTGATGGGTCAGGAGAAAGATTATTGACTGAAAACTATTATCAAGAAGCCCCATCATGGTCACCAAATGGTAGAGTTCTAATTTTTTATAGAGAGACAAAAACAGACAAAAAAGGAGAGGGTTTTTCTGCCAAACTTTGGTCTATTGATTTAACAGGGTATAATGAGCGACTAGTTAAGACAGAAACAGACGCTTCTGACCCATCATGGTCAGCATTATTAAGTAATTAGTTAAATTATCTTGATTTTTTAACTTGAAACCTCTATTTACTTGTGAAAAAGTAAGCTATACAAAAAAGGATCAAGGAGCAAAAATGAACTTAAGCAAAATTTTTAAAAATGGGTTTTTGGTAATTTTAGCATGTTTGGCTTTAACAGCTTGTGCAACTAAAAAAGTTTCTAAAAGCCAAATGCAAGGAGATGTATACACCGGTACTGATACTGTTGAATATTTAGCTTCAGGAGTTCCGGATAGAGTTTTCTTTGCTACAAACGAGTCAGTTCTTACAACTGCATCTAGAGAGACTTTAAGAAAACAAGCAGCATGGTTAAGAAAGAATTCTGATATCACGATTGTTCTTGAAGGACATGCAGATGAAAGAGGAACTAGAGAGTATAACTTAGCGCTTGGAGAAAGAAGAGCTAATGCAGCTAAAGATTATTTGATGACATATGGAATTTCATCAGACAGAATATCAGTGTTAAGCTATGGAAAAGAAAGACCTGTTGACTCAGGCTCTAATCCTTTAGCATGGTCTAAAAACAGAAGATCAGTTACTGTAAAAGCTAATTAAATTTTAATTTTTAAAAAGACCCTGTAATATAATAGTTATTATCAGGGTCTTTTTTTTGCCATCATTGTATTATTATTAATAAATATGTTTAGGTTTAAAAAGCAAATTTTTGCTCAATTTTTATTATTAATATATTTTTTAAATTTTTTTTCTTTTTCTTATTCTTATGCTGATAGTCATAACTTAAAAGAGATATTAGAATTAATTCAAAAAGATATTAAAACTTTAGAAAAGGCAGTTTATGCAGACTCTTTGAATAAGCCGACTGATTTAGGAACGTCTGATAATCAAAATATTATTATTGATGCTAATTCAGAAGATGTTCTCACAAGACATTTATTAAAATTATCTGAAATAGAATCTCAATTTCAAATTTTAACTAATAGGTTTGAGGAGATTAATTTTAAATTAGATAAATTATCAAATCGACTTTCAAAAACACAAGCAGATAATCAAATGAGATTTCAAGATATTGAGAAATATCTTTCATCAACTAGTGACGATAAACAATTAACATTTAAACCTAAAGAACTTGAGCAAGCATTACCTGGAAGTTCAGAGCCTCAGGACTTAGGTTCTATTTCTTATAAAGATACAACTAGTGATGAGAAGGTTCAACAAACACAATCCGTTGAAGGTACTGGAACTATTATAACTGAAACTTTTGTTTCTGAGGAAAAATTATTACCAGAAGAATCTCCAGAAAAACAATATGAGTTTGCAACAAGTTTTTTAAAAATCGGTGATTACAATTCAGCTGAAAGAGCTTTTAAAGAATTTGTAGAACTTAATCCTGACCATGATTTAGCAGGTAATGCCCAATACTGGTACGCAGAAACTTTTAGAATAAGACAACTGTATACTGATGCAGCCACAGCTTATTTAGAGGGCTATCAAAAATATCCCAAAGGTGAAAAAGCACCTATCAATTTATTAAAGCTTGGAGTATCAATGGTACAAATTGGAGAAAAAATTCAAGGTTGCAAAATGATTGATGGTGTTGAAAAGCAATATCCTAAAGCGAACCAATCAGTGCTTCAAAAAGCTAAGTATGAATCAAAAAAATTTGAGTGTCAAAAACAAGACTCATAAACTTATTAAGCAATTTTTAAAAAATAAAAAGATATTAAAGATATTTCAAAAGTTTGAAAAATCATTAAAAATTAAAGAAAATTTTGCTGTTGCTGTTTCTGGTGGTTCAGACAGTTTATCTCTGTCCTTTTTAAGCAAAGCATATTCAATAAAAAATAGAATAAAAGTTAAGTTTCTGATAGTTGATCATAAATTAAGAAAAGAGTCTTCTATTGAAGCAAAACTTGTTAAAAAACATTTAAAAAGAATTAATGGAGATTGTAAAATTTTAAATTGGCTAGGTAATAAACCAAATAATAATATTCAATCTATTGCAAGAATTAATAGATATAATCTTTTGATAAAAGAATGTAAAAAAAATGGAATCAATCATTTATTGCTTGGTCATCATTTAGATGATTTATTTGAAAATTTTTTTATAAGGCTTTTAAGAGGAAGTGGTCTGAATGGCTTAATATCTTTAGATAAAAAAACGATTAATTATAATTTTAAAATTTTAAGACCCTTATTAGATTTTGAAAAAAAGGATTTAGAGTACTTATCAAAAAAAGTTTTTAATTTTTATATAGATGACCCTTCAAATAAAAATGAAAATTTTAAAAGAATTAAAATAAGAAATTTATTGACCTCATTGTCTAAGGAAGGATTAGATAAAAAAAAATTTTTGCTAACAATTTCTAATTTAAAAGATGCTGATAAATCAATAAGGTTTTATGTGCAAAAAAATATTGAAGACAATTCTTCTTTTTTAAGAAATAATAATAAAATGATATTAAATCAAAATTTCTTTAATCAATCTCAAGAAGTTATTTTTAGATCTTTAAACGAAATATTAAATAAAATTGGACACCGTTATTACCCAGTGAGAGGTAAAAGCCTAAGTTTAATTATTTCAAAAATTCTTGATGGAACCTTAAAAAAAAGCACTTTAGGCGGATGTTTTATTGAAAAAATAAATGAAACAGTTATTATTTCAAAAGAAGCTTAGTTTTAAGACAAATATGAGCAATTTGTCACTTGTTTAATTGAGAATAATTCTTATCTTATTAGTATGAATATTAAAAATTTAGCTATGTGGGCTGTAATAGTTTTTTTGACTATTGGTTTGTACAACATGTTTAAGAACCCACAGTCGAACATCAGAAATGGTAATCAAATAATATTTTCAGATTTTTTAAAAGCAGTAGATAATGGCGAAGTTGTAAAAGTTGAAATTCAAGGAAATAATATAAAAGGTATTCTTGCAGACGGAAATGGTTTTTCAACATATTCCCCTAATGATCCGAATTTAATAGAAAAATTATCATCGAAGGGTGTAAGCATTTCTGCTGCACCTATCGAAGATAAAATGCCTTCATTATTAGGTGTGTTATTATCATGGTTTCCAATGTTGTTATTAATTGCAGTTTGGATTTTCTTTATGAGACAAATGCAAGGAGGAAAAGGTGGTGCAATGGGCTTTGGAAAATCTAAGGCTAAAATGATGAATGAGATTAAGGGAAAAGTCACTTTTAATGATGTAGCAGGTGTGGAAGAAGCTAAAGAGGAAGTTGAGGAAGTTGTAGAATTTTTAAAAGATCCAAAAAAATTTAGTCGATTAGGTGGAAAAATTCCTAGAGGTTGTTTGTTAGTTGGTCCTCCAGGAACTGGTAAAACTTTATTAGCAAGGGCAATAGCAGGTGAAGCTGGAGTACCTTTTTTTACTATTTCAGGTTCAGACTTTGTTGAAATGTTTGTTG
>CACPOL010000019.1 GCA_902635545.1 uncultured Pelagibacteraceae bacterium | reverse complement strand
ACTCCAACAGTTCCACCTAAGTACCACCCAATACTTACAACTGAAATTTCTAAAGTTGCTCTAACAGCTGCAATAGGAAAATTTGTAAATTTTTGTAAACCAATCATCAATCCATCTCTAGGACCTGCTCCTAAGTTAGAAACTAAATATATACCTCCACCAATACCAACTGTAATTACCGACATAACTGCTAAAATTAATTGATTTATATAATTAGATGGGGTTGGAACAAATTTAATACAAAGATCAATCATTAATGCAATTATCAACGCATTAAAGATGGTTCCCACTCCAGGCTTTTGACCTAAAGGTATCCACAAGATTAAAACTGCAATACTGATTAACAAAGTAATTGTGCCAATTGATAAATTAACTTTAAGAGAAATACCTTGAGCTAAAACACTCCATGGAGATGCACCAGTAAAAGATACAATTAATAAACCTTCTCCAAGGCCAAACAACATCAGACCAAAACATAAAAAAAAGAAAGTAGAGAATTTTGGTCTAAAATTATAAGGCTTATCAGAGCTCCAATTGACTTTAGGTATTTTCTTAATTTTTAAAAACATCTTAATAAGTTATTTCTATTGTTAGTAAAGTCTATTAAACTAATTCTTAAATGAAAAAAATTATAGTCATTTTATTTCTTTTAATTTATCCAACAAATTCAATCGCTCATGTTGGACATTACATTAAATACAAGAAAATTGAGATGGAAATTTTTCGAAATGGTGAACTAATTGGCTATAATAATTACACTTTTAATAGAAATGGAGCAGAAACTATTGTTACTAATCAAATAAAGTTTGTAGTAAAACTTTTAGGGGCAACAGTTTTCAAAGTTGAGGGTTATAGCGAGGAAAAATATCAGAAAGATCAATTAGTTTCGTATAATTCTAAAACTTTACAAAATGATAAAAAAAAGTTTGTAAATTTAACATTTAATCAAAGGAATAAAAAATTTGATATTAAAGGCTCTTCATATAATGGGGAAGCCTCTACTGATAAAGTGATTGGAAATTGGTGGAATCACAAAATTTTACAAGCGAGTTCCCAAATAAGTCCTATCTCCGGGAGCATTAAGGATCAAGTAGTAACTTTTTTAGGTAAAGAAAAAATAAATCTTTATGGAAAAATTTATGATGTTGATCACTTTACATTAAAATCTAAAGACATGAATATATCTAAAAATAAAAGGTTAGATTTTAATATTTGGTATGATCGTAAGAATTTAATGATATTGAAAGTAACCTATTCAAGAATGGGTAATTGGGAATATAAATTGAAAAATTTTGATTAATTTATTTTGAAATTTTTTTGTATAAATCATGCGCACTTATCCATCCTGCCTCTAATCTAGGTCCTACAAACCAATCAGCACAAACACCTAATTTTTTCTTTGGATCCCAATAACTTTTTATCTTAAATGATTTCAAATTTGAGGAGTATTTCCAACCATGATTTAATGAATAATAAATTTTTGTTTTTTTGATATTTGAAAGTTTAAAAAATTTATCAATCATAATTTTTGAGTTTTGCTTTTTATTATTCTTGTTTTTATTAATCTTTTTATTTGCCCACTTAAATGTACTCTGAAGAGTCCATAAATCATATTTTGATTTAAATCTTTTTTTTGAGTTTTCGTTTCCTGCCCAACCAAGAATTGGATCTTCAAAAAGATAACTACTATTTGAATTCTTATTTTTTTTTATAGCAATCATGGTAGTGATATTTGCATCCATCTTTATAGATTTACTTAAAAAAGGATTGCTTATGAATTTTTTAGAAAGTTTTTTTAATTGTGGAAAAGGACAAGTTAAAATTAAGTTTTTAAAAGATCTTAATTTTCCACCATCAAATAACAAATACCAGAGTTTATTTTTATAATAGATCTTTTTTAATTCACTTTGATAGATACAGTTAATTTTTTTAAGTAAATATTTGCTGATATCATTGTTTCCGTTTTTACCAATTATCTTAAGATGTTTTTTATCTTCTTTTTTTTTTGTATTAAGAAAAACATGTTTGCCACCCCATACTTTTAAAATTTTTTTTTTAATTAAATCCTTGGTAAATTTTTTAAATTTTTCAGTTTTTGGTGAAATATATTGAGTGCCATGATCAAAACCTGTTTTACCTTTTATTCTTTTAAAAGATGCACGACCTCCTGGGCCTCTTGCTTTATCGAACAGGATTACAGAATATTTTTTATTAAGAAGATTTGCAATTGTGGCTCCGGAAATTCCAGAACCAATTATACAAAATTCACTCATTTACCAGCAACAACCATTCCCTCTACCAGCATAGTTGGTGAGTTAGTTGCATATTTGGATTCCAGGTCATTTGCTAAGATAATATTTTGAAACATATCTTTAAAATTACCTGCTATGGTAATTTCATTTATTGGATACTTAAACTCTCCGTTTTCTACTAAAAAACCAGTTGCTCCTACTGAATAATCTCCAGTTACAATATTGCTTCCATGACCTATGGTTTCTGTAATATAGAGACTTTTTGAATTCGAATTCAATAAATCTTTAAAACTGATATTTCCATTTTCAAAATAAAGATTACTTGTTCCACCACATCTTCCATTAGATTTAAGATTTAATTTTTTTCCATTGTAAGTATCAATCAGATAATGTTTCAAAATTCCTTGATCCACTAGCTTAAGTGTATCAGTCTTTACTCCTTCCATATCAAAATTTCTTGAGCCTAAACCTTTACGCATATCGGGTTTGTCTAATATATTAATTTTATCTGAAAATATTTTTTGATTAACTTTATCTTTTAAAAAAGAAGTTCCTCTTGATATCGCAGATGAAGAAATAGCGCTTGCAAAAGTACTTAAAATTCCCTTTGCTATTCTTTTATCAAATATTATAGCAATTTTTTCACTTCCTATTTTTTTTGGACTTAATTTTCTGATAGTTTGTTTTGCAGCTAGTTTGCCTAATTTATCTGCATCATCCAGGTCTTTGAAAAAACATTTACTAGAGTATTCATAATCTCTTTCCATGCTTTTTTCATCTTTTGCAACCGTTACAACTGAGGCTGTGAATGAAGATGTTTTGTGACCATCACAAAATCCATCACTGTTAGCTAAAACAAAATTAGACTTATTTTGGGTGAAACTAGAATCAGTATTGACAATTTTTTTATCATTAGAAGCAGCATCTTCTAATTTCTTTAAGTAATCTATTTTTCGATCATTCCCTATATGAGTGTCATCATATAGATCTAAATCTTTTACTTCTTTTGCTAATAAATCTCTGTCTGGTAAAGAATTGAATTCATCCTCAGGAGTATTTTTTGTAGTCTCAATACATTTCTCGATTAAGATATTTAGATTTTCATTAAGCAAATTAGAGGAAGATATTGATGATTTTTTTTTACCAATGTAAGTCGTAATACTTATACCTAGATCATCTGACCTATTAGACTCATCTAATTTTTTATTTCTAAAATTAACAGTTTCAGAAACTGAATTCTTTACAACGACACTTGAGTCAGTTGCACCTAATTTGTTAGCTAAATCTAAACAATATGCTGCTTTTTTCTTTAAAAATTCTTGATCTTTAACCATTTTAAAGCTTAGTGCCACCCACAGTCATCTTGTTAATTAATATAGATGGTTGCGCAACACCTACTGGAACGCCTTGTCCAGCTTTGCCACATGTTCCAATACCAGGATCCATCATCATATCATTCCCAACCATAGAAACTTCTTTTAAAATTGAAGGACCATCTCCAATTAGCGTTGCACCTTTAATCGGTGATCCAATTTTACCGTTAACAATTTCATAAGCTTCAGTGCAATTGAATACAAATTTTCCAGATGTTATATCAACTTGTCCACCACCAAAACTTACTGCGAAAATACCTTTATCGACAGATTTAATCATTTCTTCTTGAGTGTGATTACCGCTAAGCATCATCGTATTTCTCATTCTTGGTAGTACTATATGTCTGTAGTTTTCTCTTCTTCCACTGCCAGTAGACCTCGTTTTCATTAAACGTGCATTTAATCTATCTTGCATAAAATTTTTTAAAATTCCATTTTCAATTAAAACAGTTTTTTCTGTTGGTGTACCCTCATCATCAATTGTAAGACTGCCTCTTCTATTATCAATAGTACCATCGTCAATAATTGTAACTCCCTCACTTGCAACTTTTTGGCCCATCAAATTATGAAAGGCTGAAGTTTTTTTTCTATTGAAATCTCCTTCTAAACCATGGCCAACAGCTTCATGAATTAATATTGCTGGCCAACCGGGCCCTAGTACAACCTTCATTTCACCAGCTGGTGCTGGTTTACTTTCTAAATTTACTGATGCTATCCTTAAAGCCTCGTCACAAACATTTTTCCAATTATCACCTTTTAAATAGTTGTCGTAAGATTGTCTACCACCAACACCATATACACCTGTTTCCTTTCTACCATTTTTTTCAAGCATAACTGATACATTAAATCTTATCAAAGGACGGACATCTGATAAGGTCTCTCCACCAGATCTTATTATTTCAACAGATTTTTGTTCTCCCAAAAAATTAGCAGTAACTTGTTTAACCTTATCACTTTTAGATCTTAAATAATTGTTTACATCATTGAGTATATTAATTTTTTCAATCAGAGCTTTTTGTTCAATAGGATTTATATTGTCGTAGTATTTTTTATTAGATTTAGGAATTTCATGATTATAAGTACCTTTGACTGACTTTAAAGTTGATTTTAAATTTTCTGAAGACTCCTTCAAGGAATTTTTTGATATTTCGTTTGAATGAGAATAAGCTACTATTTCACCAGAAATAGCTCTAAATCCAAAACCTAAATCAGAATTATAACTGGAATTTTTAATCTTATTATCATCTAATAAAATTGTCTCTGACTTCGTATTTTCCAAGTATAATTCACCATCATCACACTTATTCAATGTATCTGAGACTATATTTTCTGCTTCTGATCTGGATAAATCAGATTTTTCAAAAAAATTTTTCATAAGTTAAAACATAGATTTTTTATTAAAATTTTCAATATGAGTATTTTACGCATGTACATAATTTAAATGAAATAGTAATAAATAGACTATATGAAGGTTTATTTTAATAACTCATGTAAGATCTGCAAAGCTGAAATTGATTTATATAAAAAAGAAAAAATACAAGAAATAGATTGGATTGATATTACAAATAATAAGTCTGCGCAAAAAGAAACTTCCAAAAATGATAAAGAACTTTTGCGAAGATTACATGTAAAAGAAGGTGAAAAAATATTAAAAGGTGCTGAGGCTTTTCTCGCAGTATGGAAAAAAATTCCTAAATATAAGTTTCTATACAATTTTTTTAGACTACCAATTATTTTTAGTCTATTTTCTTTTTTTTACGAAATAATTGCATTTTTTTTATATTTAAAAAATCTGGGACAATTAAAGAAAAAAACTTAATTTAATATAAAAGATAAAATACTTGCAATAAAATACATCGTAATAATAAAAGCCAAAATTACGATAAAATACATAATTGTAACAATTCTATTTCTCTTTCTTCTCTGTCTAACAAAAGGTTTATCATCTAAGTCGGATATATCTCTTATACCCTTAACTTGATAATCGCATGTATATCTCCATATTGAATTTGGCATCCTATCATCAGTTCCATTATAATATTTTATCCATTCAATCGAATAACGAAACAAGATAAATAAGATCGATAAAATTACTAAACTTGTAAACACCTAATTAATATTTTTTTGATTTCTTTTTTTTGCGATCAATTGTGTTAAACAATCAACCATTAAATCAGAGGCTTTAAAAATATCACTAGATTTAAACTCATATGAGTTATTTTTTTCTGAATTTGTTTTGTCTTCTATCACAATACCCTTGTCTGGTGAATTATCTTTAATGTAAATTAATATTAACCAACTTTCATCATCATCTTCGTCCCACCTTATGAAAATCTCTCCAGTCTCAAATCTTCTATCAATACATCTTAAAATTGACATATGACGAGTAATATGTCGTTTATTTAATTGAAATACTAAACTGCTCGCACTTCTATAAAAACTTTCAAGTGAAAGTTCAATTTTTTGTCTAGCGATAGTAAATTCTCTTTCTTTCTGGAGCAATGTATCTCTATCTTCATCTCCTTCAATCTTAACTCCTAAAGCTTCTACTCGTTCCCTTATTTTTTGATCACGAATAATCCTATATTTCTCTTTTAACTTTTCTATTCTTTCCTGTAAGCCCGCGTAGTCTTCTCTCTTTTCTCTCAAAGAAATTTTTTCTAATTTTTCAAGTTCTTTGACTTCTCTAATTCTAAATTTCTCAATTTGTTTTTCTAATTGTAACTGTTTAAGAAATTGCTTTTGTTTTTCTGCTTGTTCAATTCTTAAAAGCGCTTGTTCTTTTCTAAGAAATAGCTTGATATCTTTTGTTCTCTGCTTTTCTAATCTAGCTTCTTCTTTTAAAGCTTTTTTTTGAAGCTTAATCTTAATTTCCTCTTCTTGAATCTTTAACTTTTTAGTTTGAATTTTTTCTCTTTCAATTCTCTCTAATTCCTCAATTCTGATTCTTTGCTTTTCCTCATCTTTTAAGATTCTATAATCAGTTATAGTGTCTGCAATCTTATCAAAAAAAGATTGAATATATTTTTCAAAATTAAAACTAAATTTTATTTTTGTTTTTTCTTTAAGCGAAAATTGAAATTTTACTATTTTTGATAAGAAATTGTCTTTTCTAAATTTATTCGGAGTCTTTTTTTTAGAAATTTTCTTTTTTTTT
>CACPOL010000018.1 GCA_902635545.1 uncultured Pelagibacteraceae bacterium | reverse complement strand
TCAAGAACTTGAGTCGAGATTTTCTAAAGATTTGAACGAAAATACATTTAATGAATTGAAAGAGTTAAAAAAACAAAAAAATCTCAACTAAATCATGAAAAAAATACATGGATTTTTTTGAAATTGCGCTTATATAAGACTTCCTAACTTTTATTATTGTGGAAAGAATTATTACAAAGTCATTTGCTAGATTAATGGGTAGAGGTACCCATAGAGGTTTTATAACTTACGAAGAATTAAATAAATCTTTAGGAAAAAGAAATTTGTCTCATGAAAATCTTGAACAAGCATTTATACACATTTTAAATGATAAAGTTACTTTAGTAGAGAAAAAATCTGATTATAAAGTTTTAAGAAAAAAAGATTCTTCATCAAAAGAAGAGGGAAAGACCATTGAAAAAAGTGATGACCCCATAAGAATGTATTTGAGGGAAATGGGTGGTGTTGAACTTCTTTCAAGAGAGGGTGAGATTGCAATAGCTAAAAGAATTGAAGCAGGAAAAGATGTAATGTTAATTGCTTTATCTCAAAGTCCAATTACTGCACAGCAATTTTTTGAGTGGGATGAAAAATTTCAAAAAGATGAAATTTTAGTTAGAGAAATCATCGATATTGATACCAATTATATGGAAGATGAAAATACTGGGCCAAGTGCTAAACAAAGAAATTCGGGTGAAGCTGATAAAGAAAAGACAGAGGAAAGTTCTGCAGAAGAAACTGATGATGAGTTTAACCCTACTCTTGCTGCAATGGAGTCTGAAATTAAACCAAAAGTTTTAAAAACTATCAACACTTTGACGAAAGAATATAATAAATTAATAAAATACCAAAAAGAAAAATTAAATTGTATATTAAATTCTACAAATTTTTCACCCGCTAAAGAAAAGGGATATGAAAAAATTGTAAAAGATATTCTTGAAAATATAAAATCCCTTCAGTTATCACCTTCAGTTTTAGAGGAGCTTGTTCAAAAACATTACGTAGAAAATAAAAAAATTATTTCTTTAGAAGGTAATTTGTTGAGGCTGGCTATGAACCAAAAAATCCCAAGAAGCGAATTTATAAAATTTTATATTGGAAATGAGATAAATCCAAATTTGAGGAAATTTCTTGATACAAATCCTGCATGGAAGCAATTTTTTTCAAAAAATAAAGATGAATTTAAAAATATTAGGGAAAGACTAATTGAAATAAGTAATAAATTAGGAATTTCTGTTACTGACTTCAAAAAATTGGTTAGTAGAGTTCAAAAGGGAGAAAAAGAATCTCGAATTGCAAAAAAAGAAATGGTAGAAGCTAACTTAAGGTTAGTTATATCTATTGCTAAAAAATATACGAATCGGGGCCTTCAGTTTTTAGATTTAATTCAAGAAGGAAATATTGGATTAATGAAAGCTGTTGATAAATTTGAATATCGAAGAGGATATAAATTTTCGACGTATGCAACATGGTGGATTAGACAGGCGATTACAAGATCAATCGCAGACCAAGCGAGAACAATCAGAATTCCAGTTCACATGATAGAGACAATTAATAAAATTGTAAGAACGCAGAGACTAATTTTAAGTGAATTTGGAAGAGAGGCCACACCAGAAGAGCTAGCAAAAAAATTAAGAATGCCTTTAGATAAAGTAAGAAAAGTTTTAAAAATTTCGAAAGAACCAGTTTCACTCGAAAAACCTGTTGGAGATGAAGAAGATAGTAGCTTAGGAGATTTTATTGAAGACACCAAAGCCTTGGCTCCTCTTGAACAAGCAATCAAATCTAATTTAAGCGAAGCAACAACCAAAATTTTGTCAACATTAACACCTAGGGAAGAAAGAGTTTTAAGGATGAGATTTGGCGTTGGAATGAATACAGATCATACTTTAGAAGAAGTTGGTTTACAATTCTCAGTAACAAGAGAGCGTATAAGACAAATAGAAGCTAAAGCTTTGAGAAAATTAAAACATCCAAGTAGGTCCAAACAACTTAAAAGCTTTTTAGAAAGTTAAACTTATGGGCCGTTAGCTCAATAGTAGAGTACTGCATTGACATTGCAGGGGTAGTTGGAGCGTAACCAACACGGCCCACCATTTTTAATTCTACATTTGTAGACACAGCTGAATTTATGGTATAATTAATTTTATCTTTGGGCCTGTAGCTCAGTTGGTTAGAGCAGTACACTCATAATGTATTGGTCCCAGGTTCGAGTCCTGGCGGGCCCACCAAATTTATTTGGCAATAAAATCATTTAGTGTTTGAAATAGCGCATCCATATTTCCATTATTACTTTCTATAATAGATGAGAATTCTTCTTTTTGAGTTCTAGCTAAACTTAATCCCTCAATAATTAAATCCCTAATTAATGGTTTTTCTGGATTTTTTGTATAAATTCTCCAATTGATTTTAATTTCTGGTCTTTTTTCCGTAGCTACTAAAATACTTGAAACAATAGTGTAGTTTTCGTTTAGTTTTTCTTTTGAGCCAACTTCAATTTTTGGATTCGAATATTCAGCTAGTCTACTAGAAAAACTTTTTAAAAAATATTGTTCGAAAAGTTTAATATATTTCTTTTTGTTGCTATCATCCAAGCTTTTTCTATATGATCCAAGCGTATAAAATCCAATTCCTCTTATATCAACAGTATCTTTTGCTATTAATTTGAGTTTTTCAATTTTTTCATCTTTAGAATAATTATCTGAAAGAGCTTGAGATGCCCTATTAACAGTAGATTGAACAAAAATATCTGGTTCTATTGAAAAAAGCTTACTTTGAAAAACAAGTAGGAATAAAAAAAAAAGTACAAAAAACTTTTTTATTCTCATATTATATTTTTATTTATTGAGTTTCAATTTCTTCCCAGTCACTATCATTCTGTGTGTCAATAATTTGATCTGAGTTTGCAATTTTTTGTTGTCTATCTTGTAAATATAAACTTTTTACTGAGGCATAAAAATCTAACGAGTTTGTTTCCAAGTTATCAAGTGAGTCAATATTTTTTGCTCTAAAATCTATTCCAGTCCCTGCTCTAGAAAAATAATAATCACTTTCTTTAAAGTATTGAGTATCATTTTTTACTGTTACATTAAACCAAGGGTCACCTCCAGTTAAATTAACTAATGCACCTGCTGTATCTCTAACTGTTGAGGGGCCTAAAATAGGCAAAACTAGATAGCAACCAGGACCAACTCCAACTTTACCAAATGATTGACCGTAATCTTCTTTATCATTTTTAACCAAGCCCATACTTTGAGCGACATCAAATATACCAAAAATTCCAACAGTAGTATTTATTACAAGTCTTAAGGTGTTTTCTCCTGCCTCTTTAAGATCTCCTTGTAAAATATTATTTGGGATTGTTACAAGCGAAGAAATGTTGTCAAGTGAGTTACTTACACCTTTTCTAATAGGAGATGGAAGAAATCTATACGCTTTTGAAACTGGTTCGAATATCGCTCCATCCAAAGCTTGATTGAACTTAAATGTAGCTCTATTTAAACTTTCAAAACAATCTTTTACTTTAGCTGGATCATTTTTGGATAAAATATTTTCTCCATCAGACCCACCAATTGCTTCAAAAGTAAGCATTAATGAAACTATAAATATTGTGACTATTTTTTTCATTTAATATACAATTTATAATATAATAATAGATAATGTAAATTGACATTTAGCTTATATTTTGACTAAAAAATGGCCATAAAAACCATATTAAATTACTCTCCAAATTTCACTCCTAAAAAAAGAACTCCAAAAAAAATAAAATTTATAATTATTCATTATACTGGTATGGAAAAAGAATCATCTGCAATTAAACATTTAACAAATATACAATCTGAGGTTAGTAGTCATTATTTAGTAAAAAACAATGGAGATATAATTTCTCTAGTTCCAAATTTATACACTGCATGGCACGCCGGGAAATCTTATTGGAAAAATTATATATTAATTAATGATAAATCTATTGGAATTGAAATATCAAACCCTGGACATCAGTTTTTTTATAAAAAATTTCATAGTAAACAAATCAAATCGTTGATTAGGTTAATAAATTTTTTAAAAAAAAAATATCATATTAAAAATAAGTATATATTGGGACACTCAGATATTGCCCCTGATAGAAAAAAAGATCCAGGAGAAAAATTTCCTTGGGAATATTTAGCAAAAAAAAATATTGGTTTTTGGCATAATTTAAGTAAACAAACATTAGTTAAATTGAGACACCTTGATATAGACTCAAATGAAAAAAATCATTTTTTCAAAAACTTATATAAAATTGGATATTCCAATAAAATAAGAAATAATTTTTCATCAAATCAAAATAAAAAACTTATCATTAAGGCTTTTCAAAGAAAGTTTAGACAAGAATTGATCAATGGAAAAATTGATAAAGAATGTTTTGAGATTAGTAAAAACCTCTCTAAAATAATAAAATAAAGAGCTTGAACATTCTAAATTAAGTTATAAATTAAAAGCGCCAGATAAATGACTTATCGCTTTATATATTATATGTGTATAAAGAGGAAAGTCCGGGCTCCACAAGGATAAGGTGCCAGGTAATCCCTGGCGGGGGAAACCCTAGGGACAGTGCCACAGAAAATAAACCGCCATAACATGGCAAGGGTGAAAAGGTGTGGTAAGAGCACACCGGTTCTATTGGTAACAATGAACGCTGGAAAACCCCACCTGGAGCAAGACTAAGTAGAGATGACACAGTTGAAAAACTAAAAGCAATCCTTGGCTCGTCATCAGGGTTAGTTGCTTGAGCTTAAAAGCGATTTTAAGCCTAGATAAATGATAAGTTTAAATGACAGAACCCGGCTTATAGTTTATCTGGCAAATTTCCATAAGTTTTATTACAAATGTTCACGTTTTGATTCATTTTTTTAAGATATTTTTTATTAAATATTTTAAATATTGAATGTATTGACTCTAGATAAAAAAACCCATATTATCCCATAAATTCCCAAATATGGGAATAAAGGATTTTATGGTTTATGTTTTTATCAACCTACGAAAACAAATTAGACAAAAAAGGAAGGGTGTCAGTGCCTGCAAGTTTTAGATCTTATTTATCTAATTTGGGTTACAATGGAGTAATTTGCTTCCCATCTTTTAATAATCAATCAATAGAGGCTTGGCCACAAGATAGAATTGAAAAAATTTCGAATACAATAGACTCTTTAAATCCTTTTGAAGAAAAAAGAGATTTTTTTGCAACATCAGTACTGTCTGAAAGTATAAATTTACAATTTGATGGTGAAGGAAGAATTTCTCTCACACAAAAATTATTAAAACACTCAAAAATCAAAAATAGTATTTTGTTTGTTGGACAAGGTAAGACTTTTCAAATATGGGAACCAGCAATTTTTGAAAAATTTAAGGTCAACGCAAGAAAAAAGGCAAATATTAATCGAGCAAATCTTAAATGGGAGAGTCAATTAAATAAATAACGGGGGGGATAAAAAATGACAATAAACTTTAAAGCACCAGAAATTAAAGAATTACAACCAAGACTATTAGTAATGGGAGTAGGAGGCGCAGGTGGAAATGCAATTAATGAAATGATTGATAATGGAATGCAGGGTGTTGAATTTATTGCAGTTAATACTGATGCCCAAGATTTGAAACACAGTAAAGCAAAATCAAAACTTCAAATTGGATTAAATTTAACCAAAGGTTTAGGTGCAGGAGCTAAAATTGATATAGGACAAGCAGCTGCTGACGAGTCTCTAAATGAGATTGTAAATATTTTGCAAGGGGCGAATATGGTTTTTATTGCTGCTGGAATGGGAGGTGGCACTGGTACTGGTGCGGCTCACGTAATTGCTAGAGCAGCAAAGGAATTAAATATTTTGACTGTTGGAGTTGTAACACTTCCATTTTTATATGAAGGTGCATCAAGAATGAAAAGAGCTCAAATCGGTTTAGAAGAACTTAGAAAACATGTGGACACAATTATAGTAATTCCAAATCAAAACTTATTTAAAATAGCTAATGAACAAACAACATTTGAAGAGTCTTTTAATCTTTCTAATAATGTTTTAATGCATGGAGTTCAAAGTGTAACAGATTTAATGGTTAGACCTGGTATTATCAACTTAGATTTTGCAGATGTAGAAACTGTAATGGCTTCAATGGGTAAAGCCATGATGGGGACAGGTGAAGCTGAAGGAGAGGGAAGAGCGATGAAAGCTACTGAAATGGCAATTACCAATCCATTAATTGATGATTATACCTTGAATGGTGCTAAAGGTTTATTGGTAAATATTACAGGTGGAAAAGACTTAAAACTATTTGAGGTAGATGAAGTAGTAAATAAAATAAGATCTGAAGTTGAGGCAGATGCAGAGGTTATAATTGGAGCGATAACAGATCCTTCACTCGAGGGAAAAATAAGAGTTTCAATCGTTGCCACATCTTTAGATGGTCAACAACCTGAGACAAAATCAGTAATAAATATGGTTCATCGAATTCAAAATCGAAATCCAGGTTACTCTGATTTTTCAAATATAGGATCTAATACATCTTTTAATTTTTTAAATAATAACAACAATCCAGTTTCACATGGTGCTAATGCGCTGAAGTTAGATAATGAGGTAGAACATGATAGACATATTAGTGAGACAGATAATTCTCATTTGATTAATCAAACAAATAACGATTATCATGAGGAGTTATTAAAAAATCAATCAAGCCAAAGTATTATTGAAGATAGTTTAGTTAATGACAATGAACAATCATTTTCTGAAGAAGCAATAAAAAAAGAAGAGCCTTCTAATGGCCTCGAACATTTTGGAGTCGATACAAGTGAACCAGATTTGTTTAATAGTGATAATCAAGATCAAAGTCATAGTGATTTGCTATCTTCTAATGCATCTGAAGACGAGGATGATCTAGAAATACCAGCATTTTTAAGAAGGCAAAAAAATTAATGGTCTTCAAGAAAATAAATGAAAGCCACCATATCATCGGAACCTGTAAAACATTTTCCGGTACTGCTAAAAGAATTAATTAGCATTATTTCCCCTCAATATGGTGGCACATTTATTGACTGCACTTTTGGTCAAGCAGGATATACAAATAAGATTTTAGAATTTCCGGATACAAAGGTAATAGCTTTAGATAGAGATAAACAATGTGAA
>CACPOL010000017.1 GCA_902635545.1 uncultured Pelagibacteraceae bacterium | reverse complement strand
TATTTATCTGAATTTCTTATTAAAAAGGGATACTTAGTTCATGGAGTAAAAAGAAGATCTTCATCCCTCAATACAAGTAGAGTGGATCATATTTATCAAGACCCATTTGAAAAAAATAGAAAATTTTTTCTACACTATGGTGATATTACAGATGCAATTTCAGTTTCAACTTTAATAAAAAAAATAAAACCTGATGAAATATATAATTTAGCTGCCCAATCACATGTTGCTGTTTCGTTTGAAGTTCCTGAATACACAGCTAATGCTGATGCACTTGGTGCATTGAGAATATTGGAAGCAATAAAATTTCATGGTTTAGAAAAGAAGACAAAATTTTACCAGGCTGGGACTTCAGAAATGTACGGTAAAGTTAAAGAAGTTCCTCAAAATGAAAAAACTCCCTTTTATCCAAGAAGTCCATATGGAGTAGCAAAAGTATATGCACATTGGATTACAATTAATTATAGAGAGGCATATAATATTTTTGCGAGTAATGGAATTTTATTTAATCACGAAAGTCCAGTCAGGGGTGAAACTTTTGTTACAAGAAAAATTGTTATGGGTTTAAGTAGAATTAAATTAAAAAAACAAAAGATACTATTTTTAGGTAATCTAAATGCTAGAAGAGATTGGGGCCATGCTAAGGATTATGTTGAAGCTATGTGGAAAATTTTACAGAAAAAAAAGGCATCTGATTACGTAATAGCTACTGGAAAACAATACACTGTTAAAAGGTTTGTTGAATTAGTTTTAAATGAATTAGGAATTAAATATAAGTGGAAAGGACAAGGAATTAACATGAAATGTTACGATGACAAAAATAATTGTATTGTTGCTTGTAGCAAAGAATATTATAGACCTTTAGAGGTAGATACCTTGTTAGGAGACTCTAAGAAAGCAAAAAAAGAATTAAACTGGAAACCAAAAATAAATATAAAAACTTTAGTTAAAGAGATGGTTAATTCTGAATTAAAAAATTTAATTAATGATTAATCAAAATTCAAAGATTTATGTTGCGGGCCATAAAGGTTTAGTAGGAAGTTCAATAGTAAGAAATTTAAAAAAAAAAGGATATAAAAATATTTTAGTTGCAGATAAATCAAAATTAGACTTGACTGATCAGGGCAAAGTACTAAAATTTTTAAAAAAAAATAAACCTCATTTTATATTTATAGCTGCTGCAAAGGTTGGTGGAATTTACTCAAATAATAAATATAAAGCCGAATTTATTTATAGTAATCTCACTATTCAGAATAACATAATACATGCAGCTTATCTAAGTAAAATAAAAGACTTAATATTTTTAGGGTCAAGTTGTGTTTATCCTAAATTTTGTAAACAACCTATCAAAGAAAAATATTTATTAAGTGGAGAATTAGAAAAAACTAATGAGCCTTACGCAATTGCCAAAATTGCGGGAATTAAAATGTGTGAAAGCTATAACCTTCAATATAAGACTAATTATAAATGTCTTATGCCAACAAATACATTTGGTCCAAATGATAATTATGATGAACTGAATTCACATTTTTTTCCATCATTAATTAGAAAAATTCATAAAATTAAGAGAAATAAAAAAAAAGAATTAATTTTATGGGGAAATGGTTTAGCAAAAAGAGAAGTAATATATGTAGATGATATAGCAGATGCATGTATTTATTTTATGAATAAAAAATTCAAAGAAACAATCATAAATATTGGAACTGGTGAAGATTTTTCAATTAAAGATTATGCAAGAATTATTTTAAAGATGATAATACCTAATAAAAAAATTTTGATAAAATATGATAAATCTAAACCGAATGGTACACCAAGGAAAGTATTGAACATTTCTTTAGCAAAAAAATATGGTTGGAAAGCTAAAGTAAATTTAAAAGACGCAATTAGGATGACATATAACGATTTTTTATCAAAAAATAATAAATAAATATGCTTTTCTTTGACTTTGACAATTAAAGTTTTCTTAAGTATAAGACTTTCGCCGGTGATTATTGCGAAGGGGTAATACCCGATCCCATTCCGAACTCGGAAGTCAAGCCCTTCTGCGCCGATGGTACTTTGTCTTAAGACACGGAAGAGTAGGACGTTGCCGGCTATAAAATATTATGAAAATTAAAAGCTCGTTAAAATCTTTAAAAAAAAGAGATCTCAATTCAAAATTAGTAAGAAGAAGAGGTAGAGTTTATATTATAAATAAAAATAACCCAAAATTTAAAGCAAGACAGAAATAATTTTTATGGATAATGATGACCATAAAAAAACTTGGGAAAATTTTACAAAATTTGTATTGTGGGGAACTGTCGCTGTCGTAGTGGTTTTAGTTTTAATGGCACTATTCTTATTGTAGGATTATTATATGAAAATCGCTTCAGTTTCTGAGGATAATAAAGTTGAAAAAAGAATTGCTATTACTCCAGAAATAGCAAAAAAATACATTTCATTAGGTTTTGAAGTAACTTTATCTGAAAAATATGGTGATCATTTGGGCTTTAAAGATGATGAATATCAAAAGTTAGGTGTAAAAATTTCTAACGATGAAAAAAAATTATTAACAGAGAGTGATGTAATTGTACAATTAGGATTATTACCTGATGATAAAATTTCTTTAATTAATGAAAATCAGACTTTTATCGGAGTGTTAAATTATGAAATTAATAAAGACAAATTATCAGCATACATAAAAAAAAAAATTAATTTTTTTTCACTTGAGTTATTGCCAAGAATAACTAGAGCACAATCTATGGACATACTTTCTTCTCAAGCAAACCTTGCAGGATATAAAGCAGTAATAGATTCATTTTCAAATTTTGAAAAAGCAATACCTATGATGATGACAGCAGCAGGTACAGTTCCAGCTGCAAAAGTTTTAATTGTTGGAGCAGGAGTAGCAGGCCTTCAAGCAATTGCTACCGCAAAAAGAATGGGTGCCATTGTATTTGCAACAGATGTTAGGTCAGCTTCAAAAGAACAAGTTGAAAGTTTAGGTGGTAAATTTTTAACTGTTGAAGGATCTGAAAATCTTGAGACAGAAGGTGGTTACGCAAAAGAAGCTTCCGAAGATTTTAAAAAAAAACAGGAAGATTTATTATCTGAAACATTAAAAAAAATTGATATAGTAATATGTACCGCTTTAATTCCAGGCAAAAAGGCACCGATAATTATTAAAGAAAATATGATCAATCAAATGCATCCAGGTTCAGTAATTTACGACTTAGCTGCTGTTCAAGGAGGAAATACTGCTTTAACAAAAGTTGATAAAATAGTTGATATTGATGGAGTAAGAATAATGGGTGAGACAAATATTTTAAATAAATTACCTATTTCTGCGTCTAGTTTGTATGCAAAAAATGTATTTAATTTTGTTGTAAATTTATATGATAAAGAAAAAAAAAATATAAATATTAATTTAGAGGATGAAATAATTGCAAAAACATTATTAAAATAATTTTATGGAAATTGATCCTTTTATATTCAGATTTAGTATTTTTATTTTGTCAATTTTTATTGGTTACTATGTGGTTTGGAGTGTAACACCTTCTTTGCATACTCCCTTAATGTCGGTAACTAACGCTATTTCATCTGTAATAATAGTAGGAGCAATAATTGCAGCCTTGGCAGGAAATTCAGAGAGTATTTTTAATACTTCTAGTATATTTGGTTATTTAGCAATTTCATTAGCAGCTATAAATATTTTTGGAGGTTTCTTGGTAACTCAAAGAATGCTTCAAATGTATAAAAAAAAAAAGAGGGATAAGTAGAAATATGTCAGCAAACTTATCAGCTATATTTTATTTGATTTCTGGAGTTTTATTTATTTTAGCACTTAGAGGGTTATCTTCACCAGAAAGTTCAAGACAAGGAAATTTATTTGGAATTTTAGGAATGATTATTGCAATAGTAGTCACATTTTTATCAATTGGAAATTTTGGCAATGGATTTATTTATGTTTTAATCTTTATATTATTTGGAGGATCCATAGGTGCTTTCATTGCTTACAAAATACCAATGACAGCGATGCCTGAATTGGTGGCTGGTTTTCATAGTTTGGTAGGACTTGCGGCAGTATTTGTTGCTATATCCGCTTTTTTAAATCCAGATGCATTTAGTCTTGGGTCACCTGGGAATATTAAACTTGGAAGTTTAATTGAAATGTCAATAGGAGCAGCAGTAGGTGCAATTACTTTTTCTGGATCTATTATAGCTTTTTTGAAATTACAAGGAATTATGTCAGGTGCTCCGATAACTTTCAAAGGACAACATATATTGAATGCAATTATACTTATTTCAATTGTATTTATAACTTATTTTTTATGCTTGTCGCAGTCAAAAAATTTATTTTGGATTTTGTTAGCGATATCTTTTTTAATAGGTTTTTTATTGATTATACCGATAGGAGGAGCAGATATGCCAGTTGTAATATCAATGCTAAACTCTTACTCTGGTTGGGCTGCAGCAGGTATAGGTTTTACTTTAGAAAATACTGCGTTGATAATCACTGGTGCTCTAGTTGGTTCCTCGGGAGCTATTTTATCTTATATAATGTGTAAAGGAATGAATCGTTCTTTTTTTAACGTGATACTTGGAGGGTTTGGGGCTAGTGAACAATCTAGTTCAAATCAAAATAAAGAACAGAGGCCTGTTAAAAGTGGTAATGCAGATGATGCAGCTTTTTTAATGAAAAATGCTTCATCAGTAATAATAGTCCCAGGTTATGGTATGGCTGTTGCTCAAGCTCAACATGCCTTAAGAGAAATGGTGGATACTTTAAAGAAAAATGATATTAAAGTTTCTTATGCGATCCACCCAGTAGCTGGAAGAATGCCAGGACATATGAATGTATTACTTGCCGAGGCAAATGTCCCTTATGACGAAGTTTTTGAATTAGAAGAAATTAATAATGATTTTGCAAATGCTGATGTTGCTTTTGTAATAGGAGCTAACGATGTTACAAACCCAGTAGCTAAAACTGATCCACAAAGTCCTATATATGGAATGCCAGTTTTAGATGTTGAAAAGTGTAAATCTGTGTTATTTGTTAAGAGGAGTCTTTCGCCTGGATATGCTGGGATTGATAATGACTTATTTTATAAAGAGAACACTTTAATGTTATTTGCAGATGCAAAAAAAATGACAGAAGATATTACTAAAAACCTTTAAGATAAATGAATACAAAAATTTTTTGTGATATTGCTGAATTAGAAAAAATAAAAAAATTTAATAGAAAAAAAATTGTAAAAGGGTTTACTACAAATCCAAGTTTAATGAGAAAAGCTGGAGCTAAAGATTACAAATCTTACTCAAAAAAAATTTTACAAATATGTAAAAATAAACCTATTTCTCTTGAGGTTTTTGGAGATAATCATGAAATAATGAAAAAACAAGCTTATAAAATTAATACTTGGGGTAAAAATATTTTTGTGAAAATCCCAGTGATTAATTCTAAAGGTATTTTCATGGGAAAAACAATCAGAGAGCTTAATAAGAATAAAGTAAAATTAAATATAACAGCAGTTTATTCAGCCAAACAAACAAAAGAAATTTTAAATTGTTTAGACAAAAAAACAAAAGTGATAATCTCTATATTCGCAGGAAGAGCTAGTGATACGGGTAAAGACCCCATTCCTGAGATTATAAAAAGCATTAGAATTTCAAAAAAATTTAAAAATGTAAAAATTCTTTGGGCAAGTGTAAGAGAGCCTTATAATTATATTCAGGCAAAACAATTAGGCTGCCACATAATAACAATACCTCCTACAATAATTGAAAAAATAGAAAATTTTGGAAAATCATTTGATCAGCTCACTAAAGAAACAGTCAGAACTTTTTTAATCGATAGTAAAAAAGCAAAATTTAAAATTTAAGCAAATTTGGTTGCGGGGGACGGATTTGAACCGCCGACCTTCAGGTTATGAGCCTGACGAGCTACCAGACTGCTCCACCCCGCGGTAATTTTTAAATTCTATTTTTAAGCTTATTAAGTTTTTTAACTCTTTTAATATTTTCTTGCAGAATTCTCTTCTTTTTTTCTGAAGGTTTTTCATAAGTATTTTTTAGTTTGATTACCTTAAAAAAACCATCTCTTTGTAGTTTTCTTTTAAGAACCCTTAATGCTTGTTCAACATTATTATCTTTAACTTCTATTTTAATAACTACCTCCAAAAAAGTGATTAATTAACACTTTTAAATTTTGATGTCTATTATTTTTATACATATATTTAATTTAGGTTGATTGTTTAGCTCTTTCTTTTTCTTTTTTTTCTCTTTTTATTCTTCTCTCCGCTTTTTCTATGGCTAATACTAAATCTCTTTGGGTAAATAAACTCATTGCCACTGGATCTTTGGGGTTAAGATTATTGTAGTTCCAATAACTTTTATTTCTTATTGAGGTCACTGAATTTTTTGTAATTCCAACTAATTTTGCAATTTGTGAGTCTTTTAATTGTGAGTGATGTTTTATTAACCACAAAGCGGAGTCGGGCTTATCTTGTCTTTTTGAAAGAGGAACATATTTTTTTATTTTTTTTTCTGAATTTGTTATTTGTATGTCTGAACTTTTTAATTTTAAGGGTCTATTATTATCACTAGATGATAATTCTATTTCTTCTCTTGATAATTGACCAGCTATAATTGGATTATAAGCTTTAATGCCTTTTGCTACTTCTCCATCCGCAATACCTTGAACCTCTACTTCGTGCAAATTACAAAATTCAGCAATCTGCTTAAATGTGAGAGTTGTGTTTTCAACTAACCAAACAGCAGTTGCCATTGGCATTAAAGGCGCATTAGACATTAACTTTTCTTTTCTGCTCTAAAGTTTTGGAATTTTTTATTAAATTTACTTACTCTTCCTTTGTCTAAGAGTTTTTGCTTTCCACCAGTCCAGGCAGAATGAGATTTTGGATCTATTTCAAGCTTCAATGTGTCACCCTCTTTACCCCATGTTGATCTAGTTTCAAATTGACTACCATCAGTCATCTCTACTTTTATTTTATGATAATTAGGATGTATATCTTTTTTCATATCGAGACTTATAACAAATGAATTTTATAAAACAATTAAAAGTTCTCTAATTTTTTAAGCATTTTTTCATTTATAGCACTGCTTGAAGCTTTAATTTTGATTTTATGATTTTGAGACAAGTCAATATCATTAATAATACCTCCTGCTTCTTTCACCATTACAATCCCAGCTGCGATATCCCATAAATTCAAGTTATCTTGAAAGTAGCCATCATACCTTCCAGACGCTACATAAGCTATATCAAGAGCGGCACAACCTGTTTTTCTAGTGAGCAAATCTATTTCCTTTTTTTCTTTACCACCTGTTACAAACAAACAGTCATTTAAATTTTTTCTTTTTGAGACTCTTACTCTCTGATTATTAAAAAAAGCACCATTATTTTTTTCAGCATAAAACAATTCATTTTTGATTGGATCATAAATTATTCCTGCAATAATCTCTCCTTTAGATTTTAATGCAATTGATATGGCAAAATGAGGGATACCATGTAAAAAATTAGTTGTTCCATCAATAGGATCTATAATCCAAATATTATCTTTATCATCATTAGTCTCTGAGCCATCTTCCTCACTAATAATTGAATAATTTGGTCTAGCTTTTTTTAGCTCATCAATAATTATTTTCTCAGCTTTTAAATCTGCATTAGAAACAAAATCATTTGGACCTTTAACTGATACTTGCAATTTTTCTATTTCTCCAAAATCTCTAATAAGAGCTTTAGAGGCCTTATCGCTTGCCTTAATCATTATATTTAAGTTTGCGGAAATTGTATTCATAAAATCATATTTTTTTTATGTATTCCATCGTTCTTGTATCGATCATAATTTTGTCATCACTTTCTATGAAAGGTGGAACTTGAACATTAAGACCATTGACTAGCGTAGCTGGTTTATATGAAGATGAAACTGTTTGTCCTTTTAATGCAGCGTCAGTTGATGCTATTTTACATATTATTTGTTTGGGAAGATCAATAGATAAAGGTTTTTCGTTATAAAAATTAATCATTACTTCTAGGTTTTCTGTTAAAAATTTACCTTTATCTCCTACAATTTCTTTTTTTATATCAATTTGTTCAAAAGTTTTAGGATTAATAAAATAGTAATTATTCTCATCTTCATAAGAATAATTATATGCTATCTCTTCAAGCGATGCTTTTTCAACTGACTCACTTGATCTAAATCTTTCATTTAACTTCGTGTTTTTGTTCACGCTTTTCATTTCAACTTGCGCGAAAGCTCCACCTTTTCCAGGTTTCACATGTTGTGTTTTAAGTACTTGCCAAAGATCGTCTTTGTATTCTAGTAACATTCC
>CACPOL010000016.1 GCA_902635545.1 uncultured Pelagibacteraceae bacterium | reverse complement strand
CTACCTCCTCAACAAAATTTTTTTCAGTATAATTTATTACATGTTGACAACCATTTTTTTTTGCAATTTCTTCTTTATCTTTCGAACCAACAGTTCCGATCACTTTAGCACCTAAAGCATTAGCCCATGGGCATAAAATTTGACCAAGTCCACCTGCTGCTGCATGGTATAAAACTTTATCTCCTTTTTTTAATGGATATGCCCTATGTAATAAATATTCTGCTGTGATTCCTTTTAATGTTATACAGGATGCAACCTCATTAGAAATGCCATCGGGTACAGATACTAATTTTTCTTCAGGCATTATTTGCTTTTCTGAATAGGCTCCAATAGGCATTGATGCATGTGTCACCCTGTCTCCTATCTTAAACAATTTTACTTCTGAACCTACCTCTTCAATTATTCCACAAGCTTCTAGACCAATACCACTTGGTAATGGAATAGGGTAAAGCCCAGTTCTATGATAAATATCTATAAAATTAAGACCAATAGATAAATTTTTTATCAAGACTTCTTTTGGTCCTGGCTTTCCGATCTTAATATCCTTAACTACAAGAACCTCAGGGCCACCAAATTTTTCTATTTGAATAGATTTCATTATTTTACAAATGTACCATTGTGATAATCTTGAACAGCTTGTAAGATTTCTGCTTTAGTGTTCATTACAAATGGGCCACCTCTAGCAATTTTCTCATTAATTGGTTTTCCTGAAATTAATAAAAATTTTGAATCTAATTTTGCTTCAATCTTTAAATTTTTTCCATTAGTTAATAATATAAGTGTACTATCTTTTAAAGTTTCATGTTTTTTTTCACCGATTTTTATTTCTCCGTTAATAAGATAAATAAAAGAATTATGGGTTTCAGGTAATATAAAATTAAATTCTTTATTGTTATTCAGTTCAATATCAAAATATACTGGTTCTACATTATGACCTTTAACTGGCCCTTCAGTTTTTTCAAATTTTCCTGCAATAACTTTTACTTTTTTTTCATTATCTATGTGAGTACTCATTTTTTCAGCATCAATGTAAATGTAATCTGGTTTACTCATTTTTAATTTTGCTGGCATATTTATCCAAAGTTGAAAGCCATGAAGTCTCCCATCGGACATCGCTGGCATTTCTGAGTGAATAATTCCGCTTCCAGTCTTCATCCATTGAACATCACCAGAAGTCATTTTGCCTTTAGAGCCAGTGCTATCTTTATGCTCAAACTCACCTTGAAGCATGTATGTTACAGTTTCAATACCCCTATGAGGATGAGGTGGGAAACCACCTATGTAGTCATCTTTATTATCTGATCCAAATTCATCTAACATTAAAAAAGGATCGAAGTAGTCGGGATCTACTCCTATACTTCTCTTTAATTTTACCCCAGCTCCATCTGATGATAAAATTGGATTTACAATTTTTTTAACTTCAATTTTAGTCATTTATTTTCTGTTACCTTTAATTAAAAAAAATATTCCACCAATTAATAAAAAAATTTGCTCACTCGTAAAAAGTTTTTTTGTAATAAACCAATCTTGATGGGCGATAGCAAAAATATTTACCATCATTACAACTATAATAAAACCTGCTAATCTTGAAAGAAAATCTCCTATTGGGTTTTTAATGAAACCACTTATTATCAATAATATCCCTGACAATAACTCTGATAAAGCAACAAAAGATGCTAGTGCGGGAGATAAATCGAAATATTCAATTAATCCTTCTGGAGGTAAGGGAAACTTATTTTGACCATGTATAATAAATGCTACACCAATCCCAAATCTAAATATGAGAGATGCAATTGCCTCAATGTTGGAAAAAAAATTATCAATTTTATATATTAGTTTTTTCATATTCTATATTGATTATCCACATCTATTACATCTAATTGTAGCAAAAATTTCATCCCAATCAGATTCTTTTTCTTCAGCATAATCTAATAAACATCTTAAAGCTTTAGACTTATCTGGAAGATCATATTTATCAACAATTTGATCTAACATTTTTTCTGTGTCAGAATAAATTTCAAAAGATACATCTTTTTTTTCACTCATAATTTCTCCTTTAAATAAGATTATATACTTATTATACTTTTTTAAACGAGCCAAATGAACGCTTCAAATTATGCTTATTAACTCAGATAAATTTTTAATTTCTTTTTTTACGTTATAATCAAGATTATCAAAAATACCATTATTTCTATTAACCCAAATAGCTTTATAACCATAATTTCCTGCCCCAGAAACGTCCCAAGTATTTGAACTTAAAAAAATAATTTGATTTTTTTTTATATTATATTTTTTCACAGGAATATCGTAAACTTTAGAGTCTGGTTTATAAATTCCCACCTCTTCAATTGAAAAAATATTATCAAATAAATTATTTAATCTATTTTTTTTTACCAACTCATCTAAGAGCGAAGGAGTTCCATTCGAAAGTATAGCTAATTTAAAATTTTTTTCTTTCAATATTTTAAGAGTTTCGGTAACTTCTTTAAATGGTGATAGAACTCTGTATAAGTTTAACAATTCATTTTTTAAAGAAGTATCTATATTAAAAGCTTTCATAGATTTATCTAAACTATCTTCTGTAATTTGCCAAAAATCTTTATGCCTTCTCATCAAACTTCTCAGCCATGTGTATTCTAGCTGAGTAGTTCTCCAAAAGTTTGCAAAACCCTCCCACTTATCTCCAATTTTATCTTTACATTTTTCAGCAGCAGAATTTACGTCAAACAATGTGCCATAAGCATCAAAAATTATTGCTTTAATATTTTTCATAAACTAACTTAACATAAATGAGTAATATTAGATTATTTTTTTCAAAAAAAATAACGATTGAGATGATAGAAAAATTAGATAGATCTCAGTCTCATTATTTAAATAAAGTAATGAGAGTTAAAGAAAATGAGTCTTTTTCTTTATTTAATAATAATGGAGAATGGGAGGCAAAAATTTTGAGTATTTCTGAAGGGTATGTTAAATTTATTGTAAGAAAACAATTAAGAAAAGAAGAAACTAATAAAGATTTGTGGTTAGCTTTTTCACCTATTAAGTCTAATTTTCAAAATTTTATGATTCAAAAAGCAACAGAGTTAGGAGTTACGAAATTTTTACCAATAATTTTTGAAAGATCAATTGTCAGAAAAATTAACAAAGAAAGATTTAAAAAAATAATTGTAGAAGCAAGTGAGCAATCAAATCGTATAAGTATTCCAAGTATTGAAGATATTCAAAGTTTAGATAATTTTTTAAAAATAAACTCAATGGATTTAGTTTTTGCAGATTTGAATTCAAATAATAAAAAATTAAACAATTCTAAATTTAGTAATAAATCAATTTGTTTAATAGTAGGTCCTGAGGGAGATTTTACCGAGACTGAAAGAGAAAAGATTCTTTCTTTAAAGAATGTTCAATCTTTGAAAATTAATGAAAATATACTTAGGTCTGAAACGGCAGTAATTTCGGCATTATCCATCATTTATTATTCAATAAATTGATAAATTGTCGCTAAATCTTAAGTGTAAATTCTCAAAAAGAACTTTATATAGTGTCTAAATGAAAAAACTTTTTTATATAATTTTATTCTCAACCATCCCACTTGCGTTGCAAGCAAACCAACCAAAAGACTGGCAATTAGGTTTTCAAGAAGCTGCATCAGAGTCGATGAGGGATATAATCAGTTTTCATAATAATTTATTACTTCCAATTATAATCGGAATAAGTGTTTTTGTGTTATTTCTTCTAGTTTATGCTTGTATAAGATTTCGAGCTTCAAGAAACCCAAATCCTTCCAAGAGAACACACAATGTTACAGTAGAAGTTTTATGGACTTTAATTCCATGTTTAATTCTAATTGTCATGGCAGTTCCATCATTTAAAATTTTATATAAACAGGACACTATTCCAAAAGCAGATCTAACTATTAAAGCCATTGGATATCAATGGTATTGGGGATACGAATATCCAGATGAAAATATAATTTTTGAATCGTACATGATTGAAGAAAAAGATTTGAAAGAAAATCAACCGAGATTACTAGCGGTAGATAATGAAGTAGTTGTGCCAGTTAACAAAGTAATAAAAGTTTTAATTACTGCTAACGATGTTTTACATGCTTGGGCTCTCCCATCTTTTGGAGTCAAAAGAGATGCTGTGCCAGGAAGAATTAATGAAACTTGGTTTAAAGCTGAAAAAATAGGCACATATTATGGACAATGTTCAGAACTTTGTGGAATTAAACACGCTTTTATGCCGATAACTGTGAGAGTTGTTTCTCAAGAAGATTATGATATTTGGTTATCAGATGCAAAAATTAAGTTTGCAAAAGATCCAACAAAAATTAAAGTGAGAAAAATAGCGAGTAAATAAAAAAAATGTATTCTCAAACCACTACACATGATCATCATACTCCATCTGGATGGAAGAGATGGGCTTATTCTACAAATCATAAAGATATAGGAACAATGTATTTAATTTTTGCAATTATTGCAGGAGTTATTGGTACAGCATTTTCAGTTTTGATGAGAATGGAACTAATGCATCCAGGAGATGGAATTTTAGGTGGTAATTATCATTTATATAATGTTCTTGTGACTGGACATGGACTTATAATGATTTTCTTTATGGTAATGCCAGCAATGATTGGTGGTTTTGGAAATTGGTTTGTTCCAATTATGATTGGTGCTCCAGATATGGCATTTCCAAGAATGAACAATATTTCTTTTTGGTTGTTACCGGCTTCGTTAATACTTTTAATTATGTCAATATTTGCTGATGGTCCTCCAGGTCAAACAGGTGTGGGAGGTGGTTGGACTATATATCCTCCATTATCTTCTAAAGCAGGCCAACCAGGACCCGCGATGGACTTAGCAATTTTAAGTTTACACTTGGCTGGAGCTTCATCTATTTTAGGTGCAGTTAATTTTATTACAACAATACTCAATATGAGAACACCTGGGATGACATTACACAAAATGCCATTATTTGCATGGTCAATTTTAGTTACTGCATTTTTATTATTATTATCTCTACCAGTTTTGGCGGGAGCGATAACAATGCTTTTGACTGATAGAAATTTTGGAACTGCTTTTTTTGAAGCCCAGACGGGTGGAGATCCAGTTCTTTTTCAACATCTATTTTGGTTTTTCGGTCATCCAGAAGTTTACATTTTGATATTACCAGGCTTTGGAATGATAAGTCATATAGTATCTACTTTTTCAAAAAAACCTGTGTTTGGATATTTGGGTATGGCTTACGCTATGGTTGCTATTGGAGTAGTAGGTTTTGTTGTATGGGCTCACCATATGTACACTGTTGGATTAAGCACAGATACTAAAGCTTACTTTTTAGCAGCAACTATGATTATTGCTGTTCCAACAGGAATTAAAATTTTTTCTTGGATAGCAACAATGTGGGGAGGTTCAATATCATTTAAAACTCCTATGGTTTGGGCATTAGGTTTTATATTTCTATTTACTGTTGGTGGAGTTACAGGGGTAGTTCTTGCTAATGCTGGAGTTGATACAGCAATGCATGATACGTACTACGTTGTAGCTCACTTTCATTATGTACTTTCACTTGGGGCTGTTTTTGCAATTTGTGTAAATGCACTTTGTTTTGATAAAAAAAAATCAAAGTTTGTGCTAAACAAAAAGAAAGTCAAAAATTTAATCAAGGGTTATGAAAAAATTCGAAAAATCTCAATAAAAGAAAAAAATTCATTAAATATTTTATGTCGTGGTGCTGCAATGAGATATTTTATGACTAGACTTTATGACTACTCAAACACTCCAAAAACGGCATTAATTAAAATAAAAGATCCAAGAGAATATTATCAAAAGCTATTAGTACATAACAATTTAAGAACTTATAAAGATTATTTGAATTAATGATTAAAATATACACTGACGGTTCATGCATTGGAAATCCTGGTCAAGGTGGTTGGGCAGCAATAATATTGGATAATGGAAAAAAAACTAAGATGAAAGGAAGTAAAAAAGATACCACTAATAATCAAATGGAATTATTAGCAACTATAAAAGCTCTTAAAAGAATTCCAAAAGGCAGCAAAGTTCAAATTTTTACAGACTCAAAATATGTTAAATCTGGAATCACAGAATGGATACATAATTGGAAAAAAAATGGATGGAAAACTGTAAACAAAAAAGAGGTAAGTAATAGAGAACTTTGGACGGAATTAGATCAACTAAATAATCAATTTGAAATAAGTTGGAATTGGGTAAAGGCACATTCAACAGACGAATTAAATAATGAAGTGGATTTACTTGCTAGAGATGCCGCAAACTTATAATAGATGATTTAGTAAATTTTCTGCTGATGTTAAACCACATTCTTTAGTTTCTTTTTCAACATGAATATTTATAACTGTGAAATTTTCAACAATCATCAAGTAACGATTTGATCTAATTCCCATTCCTTTTGCATAACGATCAACTTCTGCACCAATTGCTTTCGTGAATAATAAATACGGATCAGATAACATTGTTATTTTAGTTCCAATATTATTAATCTCTCCCCAACCATTCATTACATAAGGATCATTTACTGATAAACAGAATATATTTTCTATCCCTTTTGATTTAATTTTATCTGCATTTGCTACAAAACCCGGTAAGTGTAGTTTTGAACAAGTTGACGTAAAAGCCCCAGGCAAACCAAATAAAACAATTTTTCCATTACCTATAATTTCTCTTAATTTTCTTTTTTGAGGCTCTCCATCAACGAGTCTAAAAATCTCTGTATCTGGTATTTGGTCTTTTATTTTAAGTTTCATATCGAATTCATTACATATTTTTTTACTCTTTCAATATCATTTGAAAGAAGTTCAAATTTTTCTTTTCTGCCATTAACATATTTGAGACTATCTGGTAATTTTCAGTTTTTGAGATTGCATCTTCTATTGTTTTCGGAAATTTACACGGATGTGCAGTCGATAATACAACACAATTTTTTTCCAATCCTAATTTTTTTACAGCACCAATGCCCACAGCAGTGTGTGGATCAACTACCATTTGATGCTCATCATTAATGGTCTTTATCATTTCAACTGTTTCTTTTTCATCAAGCATCTCAGAAATAAAATTTTTTTTAATTTTATCTAAATCATTTTTATCAATTTTATAAGTATTATTTTTAATTTCAGTCATTACATCTTTTGTAGCCTCTGAGTTACAATTTTTTACATCATATAAAAGTCTTTCAAAATTACTTGCCATCTGTATATCCATACTTGGAGTATTTGTTTCCTCAACTTTCTTTTGACAATAGTCACCACCGGAAATTGCTCTATGAAGGATGTCATTTTTATTTGTGGCTACAATTAGTTTTTCAATTGGGAGACCTAGTTTTTTAGCTAAATAGCCAGCATAAATATCACCAAAGTTTCCTGTGGGAACTGAAAAAGATAAAGGTCGGCCATTTCCAATTTTAAAGTAGGCATAAAAATAATATACCGATTGAGCAACAATTCTCGCCCAATTAATTGAATTTACCCCTGACATATTAATTGTTTTAGAAAATTTTTCGTCGTTGAACATTGCTTTTACTAAATTTTGGCAATCATCAAAATTGCCCTCTATTGCAATGTTAAACACGTTACTCTCTTCATGTATTGTCATTAGTCTTCTTTGTACCGGTGAAATTTTATTATTTGGGTGCAGAACAAAAACATTTAAATTACTTTTTCCTTTTAAAGCATCAATAGCAGCTGCACCAGTATCACCTGAAGTTGCTACTATTATATTTATTTTTTTTTGATTACGGCCTAAATGATATTGATAAAAATTACCTATTAATTGCATTGCAATATCTTTAAAAGCAAGTGTTGGACCATGAAAAAGTTCTAAAATTTTTAAATTGCCTAAATCAGAGATTTTTACAACATCATTAGATCTAAAATTTGTGTATGATTTTGAAATCGTAGAGATTAGCTCATCTTTGGACATAAAATCTCCAATAAATGGATAAATTATTTCAGCAGCTAAATCATTGTAACTAAGTCTTTTTAAATTTTCTAATTCCTCTTTTTTAAATGGTTTAATTGATTTAGGCACAAAAAGCCCTCCATCATCTGCCAAACCTTTAAGGAAAACTTCCTGAAAAGTAAAGTTTTTTTGATTATTTCTCGTGCTGATATAATTCATTTAATAATTTTTTTTTCTAAAATATAGATATAACAAAAGAATTGAAATCGCTAACGAAAACCAAGTTATTGCATATTTTTTATGATTATTTGAAATTTTTGACGTAATTTTTTTTGGAATAGGTATTTGATTATTACTATTTAAATATATTACGAAAGGAGAAAATTTTTGTCCTGTAAACTTAAATATATCATCTCTATTTAAAGTAAACCAATAATTATTTAATATATCATTTTCAGGTTTAAATATACTAGCTTTAGATTGCTTTTTTAAAACTCCGACTATTATTTTTTCGTCAAAAATATTAATTTCTTCTTTATTTTTTTTTTCAAAAGGTATCCATCCTCTATTAAGTAAAAAATTTTCATTATTGACTTTTAAAGGATTTATTATCTCAAAACCTGGTTCACCTTTATCATTCAAATTATAAAGATAAATTTGTTTTTTAAAGTTAATTGTGCCTTCTGTTGTAATTTTCAAATAATCTTTTTTTATAGAGATTGATAAATCAACTGGAGGTTTTTTTAATGAACTCTCAATTTGAGATATAAGTTGAAGTTTCCAATTTAATCTAAAAATCTGCCAAGTACCTAAAGTGATAAATACAGATATAAAAAAAAATATTAAAATTGTAAAAAGAAATTTATACTTCAACTTTTATATTAACTTCCCCATATATAAATTGCTGCAAACAGGAATAGCCAAACAACATCGACAAAATGCCAATACCAAGCTGCAGCTTCAAAACCAAAATGATGATCTTTATTAAAATGCCCTAATTTTCCTCTCCATAAACAAACTGCTAAAAAAATTGTACCTACTATGACATGAAAGCCATGAAAGCCAGTGGCCATATAAAAAACTGCTCCATAAATATGCCCCGAATAATTAAAAGTTGCATGGTGGTATTCATAAGCTTGCAACAAAGTAAAACAAAAACCTAAAAAAACAGTTAAAGATAAACCTTGAATAAATCCTTTTCTATCATCTTCTAGAAGTGCATGATGAGCCCAAGTTACTGTTGTTCCTGATAAAAGTAACACCAAAGTATTTATCAACGGAATGTCCCATGGATCAAAAGTTTCAATATCTTTTGGTGGCCACTGATTTCCCATGAATTCATTAGGGAACAAACTTGCATCAAAATATGCCCAGAACCAAGCTACAAAAAACATTACCTCTGAAGCAATAAATAATGTCATTCCATACCTATGATGAATTTGTACAACCGGAGTATGATGCCCTTGATGTTCTGCCTCTATCACAACATCTCTAAACCACATATAAGCTCCATAAATTACAAGAGCCAAGCCTAAATACATACCAAAGGATATATCATAATGAAAATAATATACTGACCCGATTGCTAAAACTAAGCATGAAAAAGATGTATAAATTGGCCAGGGGCTTGGATCTACTAAATGATAATCGTGCTTTTTTTCAGATGACATAAATTATAACTTTGATTGTTTATAGTAATCTGTTGAAAAAAAAGTATATGACATAGTTACGTCTTCAATATTCTTAGTAGTAGGATCGTTTACCATTTCTGGATCTAAATAGAAAGACATTATATAATTTGCTTTTTCGCCCGGCTTCAATGCTTGTTTTTCAAAGCAAAAACAAGCCAGCTTATTATAATATCTTCCAAAAGACGCTGGGGACACATTAAAACTTGCGACTCCACTTGTAATTTCATCCCCATAATTTTCAACTATAAATTCAATTTTACTAACTTCCCCAATTTTTACATCTATAACATTTTTTTTTACCTTAAAG
>CACPOL010000015.1 GCA_902635545.1 uncultured Pelagibacteraceae bacterium | reverse complement strand
AATCGAAGTTCTATTCTTGATTTTGGATCAGGTAATGGAGCATTTATTTTTTATTTTATAAAAAAATTTTTTTTAAAAAAAAATCTCAGTCTTGAAATCTCACAACCACTATTAAAATTCCAGAAATCTTTTATTTTCAACACAAAGTTTGTTAATACACACAAAACTAGGATTAATAATTTAAAATATTTGGAAGATAAAACTTTTGATTATTCATATTGTAATTCTGTTTTTCAATATTTTGTAAATGATAAATATGCAAAATCTGTTCTACATTTTTTAATTAAGGTAACAAAAAAGAGAATAATCATATATGATATTAAAAACTTTAATAAAAAAAAACAATATCAAGAAACGGTTGCAAAAAGACAAAATCTTTCCATAAACGAATATAGAAAAAAATATAAAGATACTCCTATTAAATTTTATAAGAAAAGTTTTTTTATTAAAATATTAAGAAGTTTTAAAAATAGACATAATTTTAATTACAAATTTAAGGCTTTACCACCTGGTGCTATTGATTCTAAATTTGGATATTGTTTGATAATTTCAAAAAAAAATTAAATTTATATTTTTTTTAATATAAATAACCAAACAGGTGAATTACTTTTATTTTTTTTTAAAGATTTAATAATCTTAATGCTAATCAAATGTCCAAACCATTCAGTCAATAAATAAGGAAAAAAATTTGCCTCAACACCAAAAGGATCCATTTTCCCTGAGGCAATTACTCCATGTTGTTCTGAATGTTCGATTATAATAAAGCCATCTTTATTAATTTGATTTAGCCAAACACTTAATGCTTTCCTAGGATCAAAACTTTGATCTAAAGAATTTGAATAAACAAAATCAAAATTTTTGACCCACTCTTTTTTTTCATCATGAAAATCCCAGACCACAGAATTTTTAAAATCATTAGCTGTATCAGAAATATCTGTTCCAATAACCTTTGAGTTAGGTAAATTTTCATTGAAAAAATTTTGTTCATAACCGTTTCTTGATCCATGGCAGATCCCAACTATATTTTCTTTACCTATTTTATCTTTTAAAAAATTTACAATAATTGATAAAGTTTCTTCATCAGCCCAAATATGATTAATTTTTTTTTTGTTATAATAAATTTGAGATTCTTTATACTCATTATAATCTTTATACTTATAAATTTTCACCAATTCATTTGTGTTGTTTATTTTCGAAATTCGATAACCAATTTTAAACAACATACTATTTATTAAGTTTTTTAAGAAAGTAATCATAATAATAATTTTTTTAATTAAGACTTTAAAGCTTTTATAAGATATTTTTTATCTAATTTGCAATCTTTATAACCTTGCTTAACTATATTTAAATAGCGGTCTGTGGGAAAAGTAAATTTAGTTTTTTTATTCATAATATAAGTCATTACTTTTTTACCATGATATTTGAAAAAATATTTTTTATATAAAATTGGAAAATCTTCATAAACATCTAATTTCTTTTCATCGCTCTTTGAAATCTCATATAAACCTCCTTGAACAATCGAATTTTTTTTATACTCTATATCTGCTGCTCTATATTTACTTCTAAAAGTTAGTCTAAAATCTTTTAATCTAATTTTTTTAAGATAAATACAATCCTTACATCTTCTTTTCATTTGAAAATGATTAAGATTACTTCCGTATGCAAAATAAAGCATTTATCTTTCAACTATTTCTATTTTTTTTTCGTTCACAAATTTTAATATCTGAGAACTACATTCGTCAATTCTTGTTTGATTTTCCGATCTTAAAACAATAGAAACTCCTAATTTACCTGCATGAAAGAAAGGGTAGCTTCCAATTTCAACATCATCATTTTCGTTTTGAACTTTGCTTAAAGAATTAGCAATTTCACTTTCAACCGTTTTTAAGCTTATAGTATGACTTAAGATTGGTTCACCACCAACTATCTTATTTTTTAAACCACCCAACATAGATTTTAAAATTGAAGGAACTCCAGGCAAACAAAATACATTTTCAACATTAAATCCGGGTGCCCCGCTTGTTGGATTCAAAATTAAATTTGCATTTTTTGGCATCCAAACCATTTTTTGTCTTCCTTCATTAAATTCTCCTTTTTTATAATATTTCTCTAAAATTTTAAAAGCTTCTTTGTGAATTTCATACTTTAAACCAAAAGTTTTTGAAACAGATTGAGCTGTAATATCATCATGTGTAGGACCTATCCCTCCGCTAGTAAAAACATAGTTATATTTTTTTCTTAATAAATTTATTGTCTCAATAATTATATTTTCAATATCAGGAATCACTCTTACCTCACCAACTTTAACTCCAATTGAGTTTAACCAAGTAGCCAAAGTACTTGTATTAGTATCCTGTGTTCTCCCTGAAAGAATCTCATTTCCAATAATTAATATAGCCGCATTTACTTTTATGTTTTTACTCATTTTGAATGTATAATTTGACTATGGAATTTACCAAGTCTTTAATAAAAGGCAAATTAATCAAAAGATACAAAAGATTTTTTACAGATATAAAGATAGATAAAGATACCGTAACAGCTCATTGTCCTAATACAGGCTCTATGAAAGGTCTACTAGACGAAGGAAATGAGGTTTATTTATCAAAAAATGATAATCCAAAAAGAAAATTAAAATATAGCCTAGAAATAATAAAAGCTAAAAATAATCTCGTTGGAGTGAACACTCAACTAGCTAATAAAATAGTTCATCATGGCCTTGCAAATAATTTAATAAAAGAATTAGTAAATATTGAGACAATTCATTCAGAAGTTTTTTTTGATAAAGAAACTAGATTTGATTTTTTATTAAAAAAAAAAGAAAAAAAAAGCTTTCTAGAAGTTAAAAATGTCACTCTTTTTAGAGATAAGAATACTGCTGAATTTCCTGATGCTGTTACAGAAAGAGGTTCAAAACATTTACTTGCCCTTATTAATGCCATAAAAAAGGGATATAAATCTTATTTAATATTTCTAGTTCAAATTCAGAATATGAAATATTTTAAAATTGCTAAGGATATTGATGAAACGTATTATAAAAATTATTTAATTGCATCAAAAGCGGGGGTTAATTTCTTAGCATATGGATGTGAAATTAATTCAAAAAGAATTAAAATTTATAAAAAACTAGAAATAATTAATGAGTAATTATTTAGAAAAATTTGAAAAAATGAGAATAGCAGGAAAGCTAGCTGCAAAGACTCTTGATATGTTAACAGAAAATATTAAACCAGGGATTTCAACAAATTATATTGATAAGCTTGGATATGAATTTATAAAAGATAATGGTGGTTATTCTGCGCCTCTTTACTATCGAGGATTTCAAAAATCTTTGTGTACCTCTTTAAACCATGTTGTTTGTCACGGGATCCCTTCTGACCGGATTTTAAATGAAGGTGACGCAGTTAATGTTGATGTCACAGCAATAGTCGATGATCATTATGGAGATACAAGTAGAATGTTTTGTGTCGGAGAGACTTCAGTAAAAATGAACAATTTGATTAATGCCACTTATGAGTCCATGATGAGAGCTATTAGAATTTTAAAACCTGGAATTAAATTAGGTGATATTGGTTATGAAATTCAATCATTTGTAGAACAAAAAGGTTTTTCAGTTGTAAGAGATTTTTGTGGACATGGGATAGGTACTTCTTTTCATGAACAGCCAAATATCTTACATTATGGAAAAAAAAATACTGGTATGGAATTGATGCCTGGAATGACTTTTACAATAGAGCCAATGATAAATGCCGGGAAATGGGAAGTAAAAATCTTAAATGATGGCTGGACAGCTGTAACAAAAGATAAATCTTTATCAGCACAATTTGAACATACGGTGGGAATTACAGAAAATGGTTATGAAATCTTTACAGAATCTGTTAAAGGTTATTCAAAGCCTCCATATTAATAATTAATGATTGAAAGATACTCAAGAAAAGAACTAGTTGATATTTGGTCAGAAAAAAATAAATACAAAATCTGGCTTGATGTTGAAATTGCTGCTGCCCAGGCTATGGAGAAGCTCGGTCAAATACCAAAAGGAGTTTCTTCAATAGTAAAAAAAAGAGCTAAAATTAATGTCAAAAGAATTCATCAAATAGAAGCACAGGTAAAACATGATGTTATTGCCTTCTTAACTTCTGTTACAGAAAAAGCTGGAATTAAAGCAAGATACCTTCATCAAGGTATGACTTCATCTGATGTGCTCGATACAAGTTTTAATATTCAATTAGTTCAATCAGGCAAAATAATTCTTAAAGATTTAGATCAAATTTTAAAAGTACTAAAGAAACAAGCACGAAAATACAAATTTACTCCATGTATGGGTAGAAGTCATGGTATTCATGCTGAACCAATAACTTTTGGATTAAAACTTGCCTCATTTTATGAAGAATTTAGAAGAAATAGAAAAAGACTTGTTGATGCTATAAATGAAGTTTCTACTTGTGCAATTTCTGGAGCAGTTGGAACTTTCGCTAATATAAATCCAAATGTTGAAAGACACGTAGCAAAGAAACTTGGCTTGAAAGTTGAGCCTATATCGACACAGGTTATTCCTAGAGACCGTCATGCTTTTTATTTTTCTGTTCTAGGGATTATTGCTGGTTCAATAGAGAGGGTAGCAATTGAAATAAGACATTTACAAAGAACAGAAGTTTATGAATTACAGGAATATTTTTCAAAAAATCAAAAAGGTTCTTCAGCAATGCCACACAAGAAAAATCCAATTTTAAGCGAGAACTTAACAGGTCTAACAAGAATGGTTAGAAGTGCTGTGATCCCTGCCCTAGAAAATATAGCTTTGTGGCATGAAAGAGATATTTCTCACTCAAGTGTAGAGAGAAATATTGGCCCTGATGCAAACGTTACAATAGACTTTGCTTTAGTAAGATTAGCTAATATTTTGGATAATATGATTATTTATCCAAAGAAAATGTTAGAAAATTTGAACATCACTAAAGGATTAATTTTCTCCCAAGAGTTGATGCTTGAACTAACAAAAACTGGATTAAGTAGAGAAAAATCATACAAATTGGTTCAAATTTACACAAAGAAATGTTTTGCTGAAAATTTAGATTTGTTTAATGTTGTCCAATCTGACAAATTTATAATGAGCAAAATTTCACTAAAAAAGTTAAAAACTATTTTTAGTTATTCAAAACATTTCAAAAATATTAATTTTATATTTAGAAGAGTTTTTAAATAATGAAAAAAGGTAAAAAAATTTACGAAGGAAAGGCTAAGATTATCTACGCAACTTCAGATAAAAATTTAGTAATTCAGTATTTTAAAGATGATGCGACAGCATTTAATAATCAAAAGAAAAGTACAATTGAAGGCAAAGGTGTATTAAATAATAGAATTTCAGAACATATTCTTTCTAACTTATCTCAAATAGGAATTAAAAATCATTTAATTAAAAGAATCAACATGAGAGAGCAATTAGTTAAATTAGTTGAAATTATACCAATTGAATTTGTTGTCAGAAATATTGCAACAGGATCTTTAACAAAAAGATTAGGTATTGAAGATGGAACAGTTTTAGAAAATCCATTGGTAGAATACTGTCTTAAAAATGATAAACTTGGAGACCCAATCATAAGTAGAGAACATATTCTTACTTTCAATTGGTTGAATGTAGTTCAGCTTGACTGGATAGATAATAATCTTAAACGTTTAAATGATTTTCTCCAAGGTATGTTTAGAGGAGTTGGGATTAAATTGGTAGATTTTAAAGTTGAATTTGGACTGACTAATGAAAGTGGAAAAACTGAAATTATTCTTGCAGACGAAATTAGCCCAGACACTTGTAGACTATGGGATACAATTACAGATAAAAAACTTGATAAAGATAGATTTAGAAAAGATTTAGGAGACTTAATACCTGCTTATTCTGATGTAGCAAAAAGATTAGGTATTCTTCATGAACAGTCAAATGTTTCTGCTGTTAATATAACAAAATTATCATCAGTAAAAAAAAAACGTAAATGAAAATTTCAGCAATTATAACTCTCAAACAAGATGTATTAGATCCACAAGGTAAAGTAATCCATCAGACATTAGATGGTATGGGTTTTAAAGATGTTAAAGAGGTAAGACAGGGTAAATATTTTGAAATTGAAGTTGAGGAAAATGATCCGTCTAAAGCAAAAAAATTAGTTGAGGATATATGTAAAAAACTTCTAGCTAATCTTGTTATTGAAAATTACAAAATTATTGAGACACAATAATTGATGAAGTCATCTGTTATAACCTTTCCTGGTTCGAATTGTGATAGAGACATGGATGTTGCTCTAAATAAATTTGGATTTAAAAATAAAATGATTTGGCATAATGATATTGAACTTCCAAAAAGTGACTTAGTTGTTTTACCTGGTGGTTTTTCCTACGGTGATTATCTTAGATGTGGGAGTATGGCTTCAAAATCTAAAATAATGCAATCAGTCATAAAATTTGCAAATTCGGGGGGATTAGTAATGGGGATTTGTAATGGCTTTCAAATACTAGTTGAAGCAGGGCTGGTCCCTGGAGTTTTATTAAGAAATAAATACCTTGAATTTATTTGTAAAAATGTTTTTGTTAAAATAGGCAATAAAGAAAATCCTTATTTTAAAAATCATGAAAAAAATATTTTTGAATTTCATATTGCACACAATGAAGGCAATTATTTCTGTACAAACGAACAATTAAAAGAAATTGAAGATAATAATCAAATAGCAATTTATTATTGTAACGAAAAGGGTCAAACTGAAGAACAATTTAATCCAAATGGATCTATAAAAAATATTGCAGGAATTTTGAATAAAAAGAGAAATGTTTTGGGCATGATGCCTCATCCAGAAAGGATGATAGATCAAAGTTTATCTGGTACGGATGGTTCTATATTTTTTAAGAATTTAATTAATAATATCAAATAATGCTAGCAAATGAGAAAATTGCAGTTGAACATGGTCTAAAGGCTGATGAATACAAAAAAATTTGCAGCTTGCTCAAAAGAACCCCAAATATAACAGAGCTTGGAATTTTTTCAGCTATGTGGAATGAGCATTGTTCTTACAAATCTTCTAAACTACATTTAAAAAAATTACCAACATCAGGCGAAAAAGTCATCCAAGGTCCTGGGGAAAATGCAGGAATTATTGATATTGAGGATGGTGATGCAATAGTTTTTAAGATTGAAAGCCACAACCATCCATCATTTATTGAACCTTATCAAGGTGCAGCCACTGGTGTTGGTGGGATTATGAGAGATGTTTTTACAATGGGAGCAAGACCAATAGCCAATTTAAATTCTATACATTTTGGCTCCCCGCAAAATAAAAAAACTAAAAATCTATTAAGAGGTGTTGTGCATGGGATTGGTGGTTATGGAAATTGTATGGGTGTACCTACAATAGCTGGGCAAACATCATTTGATAGTTCTTATAATGGAAATATACTTGTTAACGCTATGACACTTGGTTTGGTTAAAAAAAATAAGATATTTTACTCAAAAGCGGCTGGATTAGACAAACCAGTAATCTATGTAGGTTCTAAAACTGGAAGAGATGGAATTCATGGAGCTAGTATGGCATCTGCAAGCTTTGACGAAAAAATTGAAGAAAAAAAACCTACTGTGCAGGTTGGAGACCCATTTACAGAAAAACTTCTTCTAGAAGCATGCTTAGAGTTAATGGCAGGAGACTCTATTATTGCAATTCAAGATATGGGAGCAGCAGGACTAACCTCCTCTAGTATTGAAATGGCTTCTAAGGGAAATTTAGGAATTGAAATAAATTTAAATCAAGTCCCATGTAGAGAAACCAAAATGACACCATATGAAATTATGCTATCTGAAAGTCAAGAAAGAATGTTAATTATTCTAGAAAATGGAAAAGAAGAGTTAGCAAAAAAAATATTTGATAAGTGGAATTTAGATTTTGCTGTAATTGGAAAAACTACTAGTTCAAAAAATATTGAATTATTTTTTGATGATAAAAAAGTTGCAAATATCCCAGTAAACATACTTGTTGAAAACTCTCCTATGTATGATCGTAAATGGAAAAGAACAAAGTTACCTAAAAAAAATAAATTCAAAAAAGATAACTTTAAAAATTTGAAAATAAAAGATGTTCTTCAAAAAATATTATCTAATCCTAATATTTGTAGTAAAAAATGGATTTGGGAACAATATGACCATACTGTAATGGGTGATACTATTCAAAAGCCCGGGGGAGATTCTGGCGTCGTTAGAGTTCATGGAACTAATAAAGCAGTTGCTGCATCGGTTGACTCTTCCGCTGTTTATTGTTGGGCTCACCCACTTACTGGAGGAAAACAGGTAGTCGCTGAAAGTTGGAGAAATTTAATTTCTGTTGGGGCTACCCCCATTGCGATTACAAACTGTCTTAATTTTGGAAGTCCCGAAAAAGAGGAAAACATGGGTGAATTTGTAGAATGTGTCCAAGGAATTGGAGAAGCTAGTGAATATTTAAATTTTCCAGTCGTTTCAGGTAATGTGTCTTTTTATAATCAAACAAAAGATATTGGGATTAAACCTACACCTGCAATTGGTGGGGTTGGCCTTTTAAAAGATTATAAAAAGATGATCACAATGAGTTTTAAAGAAACAAACAATATTGTTTTAGTTATTGGAAAAACCTCAGGTCATTTAGATCAAAGTCAATTTTCTAGAAATATTTTAGATGATAAAAATGGACCACCCCCAGAGGTTAATCTTTTTAATGAAAAAAATAATGGTGAAACTCTTTTAAAGCTCATAGATAAAGATTTTATTAAAAGTGCTCATGATGTTTCTTTGGGTGGTATTATTACTAGTGTTTCTAAGATGTGTATTAAAGGAAAAATTGGTATTAAATTGAACAAACCAGGATACCTAATTAATAAATTTGAATATTACTTTAGTGAAGATCAGGGCAGATACATAATTGAAATTTCCAAAAATGATTTAAAGAATGTTATTGAAATTCTTAATAAAAACTCGGTTCACTACGATGAACTTGGAATTTTACAAAAAGATTATTTATCCATTGACGATAAGACAAAAGTATCAATTGACGAATTAATATCATTTAATAATAATTGGCTTTATAATTATATGAGTAAATAATGGCAATGGATATTAAAGAAATTGAAAAATATATCAAAGAGGCTCTACCAGACTCGGTTGTTGAAATCCAAGATTTGGCAGGAGATGGAAATCACTATTCCGCAACTATAAAATCCTCAAAATTTGCTGGTAAAAGTAAAATAGAACAACATAAAATGGTTTACAATTCTCTAAAAGGTAAAATGGGAAATGAATTACATGCTTTAGCAATTAAAACAAAGGAGTAAAATGGAATCCAAAACTAAAGAATTTATAAATAATGAAATAACAAATAATGATGTTTGTTTATTTATGAAAGGTACTCCAGATGCTCCGCAATGTGGTTTTTCAATGGCAGTATCAAACATACTTAAAATTTTAGATATTGAATTCAAAGGTGTTAATGTTCTTGAAGATCAATCTTTAAGAGAAGGAATTAAAGTTTTTAGTGATTGGCCTACGATCCCTCAGCTTTATATTAAAAAAGAATTTATTGGAGGCTGTGATATAATTAAAGAAATGTATGAAAACGGTGAGTTAAAAAAAATTTTAGAAAACAAGGGTATAAAATTTAAAAAATAAATTACCTTGAATAATATTCAATAACTAAATTTGGCTCCATAACTACTGGATAAGGAACTTCTTCAAATTTAGGTACTCTTATAAATTTAATTTTTTTGTTTTTTTCATCTAACTGAATATACTCTGGTGTTTCTCTTTCTTTATTTGCTAACGCAATATCAATAATAGCTAACTGTTTAGATTTATCTCTTATTTCAATTGTATCTTCTTCTTTAACAACATAACTTGAAATATTTACTTTTTTTCCGTTAACCTTCACATGTCCATGATTAATTAATTGTCTAGATGAAAAAATAGTTGTTGCAAATTTAGCTCTATAAATAATCGCATCTAATCTTCTCTCAAGTAGACCAATTAAATTTTCGCTTGTATCCCCTTTAAGCATTGAAGCTTTTTTATAAATATTTCTGAACTGTCTTTCATTAATATTTCCATAATAAGCTTTAAGTTTCTGTTTTGCCTGAAGTTGAATTCCATAATCTGAGGGTTTAGATGTCTTTGTTTGTCCATGTTGACCAGGTCCATATGCTCTAGTATTAAAAGGGCTCTTGGGTCTTCCCCAAAGATTTACTTTTAATCTTCTGTCAACTTTGTGCTTAGAATTTAATCTTTTTGTCATTTAGTAAAAGGGGTTATAAACTTACTCATCATTTTGTCAATCGACCTTTTTTTGCCAAACTTGCGAATACACTAGATAAAATACGTGTTTCTTTTTGAGAAAGTTCAACTCTATAAAATAAACTTAATAAATTTTGTATCATTTTTGGTTTTTTTTCCCTAGGTTTAAAAAAGTTAATTTTCTCTAAGTGACCAACACAAAGATCTACCATTGATTTTATCTCTTTTTTTGATGCTATTTTTATTTTTTTAGATTTTTGATATTTTGTCTTACTTTGATTTATTAATGTAAATATGTTTTGAGCAACAATTATAAGACTATGTGATAAGTTTAAAGATTTAAAATTAGGATTAGAGGGAATTTCTAAAACATAATTTGAATAACTTAAATCGCTATTAGATAATCCTGATGCTTCTGATCCAAATAAAAATGCTATTCTTTTGTTTAAATCGATATTTTTTAGATCCTTTAAATTTATATGCTTAATATTTTTATTTCTAAATCTTGATGTAGTTGATATTAAATAGTCAATATTTTTTAGTGATGATTTTAAATTATCATACTTTTTTGCTTTTTTAATTATCTCTCTCGCACCTACTGATGTTGCAATAATTTTATCATTTGGAAAAGAAGGTTTGGGATTTACCAATATTAAATTTGAGAAATTAAAATTTTTCATGGCTCTAGCGCAAGCACCAATATTTTCAGATAATTGAGGTTGATTAAGAATAAAAGTGAAATTTTTATACATCAAAGACTTGCAGGAGCTTTATCTTTATAAAGCTTATAATCTAAACTATCTATTAATGCCTTAAAAGATGCATCAATTATGTTTGCCGATACTCCAATAGTAAACCAATTTTTTCCCTCTGAGTCAGTGCTTTCAATTGATACTCTAGTGACAGCTTCTGTACCTGTGTTTAAAATTCTAACTTTATAATCTACTAATTTTAAATCTTTTAAATACTGTGAATACTTTGCTAATTTGTCTACATTTTTTCTTATAGCATTGTCTAATGCATGTACTGGGCCGTTTCCTTCACCTTCACATATAGTTACTTTTTTATCTACTTCTAAATGAGCTTTAGCAGAAGAAATAATTTTTCCATTTTTATCTTTTTTAACTGAAACATCGTACTCTTTTATAGAAATATATCTTGGTATTTCACCTATTACTCTTCGAGCTAATAATTCAAAAGATGCATCAGCTCCATCGTAACTATATCCTATAAATTCTCTATCTTTAACTTCTTCTAAAAGTTTTTTAACTTTTGGATCATTTTCTTCAATTTCAATCCCGATAGTTTTTAGTCTCGACATTATATTTGATCTTCCTGATTGATCTGAAACAACGATATTTCTGTTATTTCCCACATCTTCAGGATTTATATGTTCATAAGTTTTAGGATCTTTTTGTACAGCAGAAACATGCAAGCCGCCTTTATGAGAAAACGCCGCCGCACCAACATAAGGCAAATGTTTGTTTGGTTTTCTATTTAGTATTTCATCAAGCAATCTAGAACATTGAGTAATATTTTTTATATTTTTTTCTTTTATATTAATTTCAAATTTATCATTAAAATCTTTTTTTAAATAAAAAGTTGGTATCAATGACATTAAATTTGCGTTTCCACATCTTTCACCTAATCCATTAATAGTTCCTTGAACTTGTCTTACTCCAGACAATACAGCTGCAATAGAATTCGCAACAGCATTTCCTGTATCATTATGAGCATGAATTCCTAAATTCTTACCGGGGATATGTTCTGAGACTTCTTTTACTATCCTTGATACTTCATGTGGTAAAGTTCCTCCGTTGGTATCACATAAAACTATCCATTTAGCTCCATTATCATATGCAGTTTTAATACATTCTAAAGCATACTTAGAATTTGACTTATAACCATCAAAGAAATGTTCAGCATCAAACATAAATTCTTTATTATTTTTTACAAAATGTTTTGTGGTTTCACTTATATTTTCTAAATTTTCCTCATTTGTAATTCCTAAAGCTACATCAACATGAAAATCCCAAGATTTACCTACAAGACAAACTGAACTTGTATTTGCGTTAAGTATGGCTGCTAATCCAGGATCATTTTCTGCACTTCTACCAGATTTTTTTGTCATACCGAAAGCTGTGAAATTTGAATTTTTTAGCTTAAGTTTTTTTTGAAAAAATTCTGTATCTGTTGGGTTGGCCCCAGGCCATCCTCCTTCAATATAATCAACTCCTAGATTATCCAATGCATTTGCAATTTTAATCTTTTCATCCAAAGAAAAATGTACTCCCTGAGTTTGTGCACCATCCCTAAGAGTTGTGTCAAATATATAAAGTCTTTCCTTGCTCATTTTATTTTCCAGTTTGTTTTACCATCTTTATCTTCAATTAAAATACCTTTATCAAATAACTCATCTCTGATTTTATCAGCTAATTTATAATTTTTATGTTCTCTTGCTTTGTTCCTTTCATTTATTTTATCTAAAATTTGTACATCTGATAAAACAAGTTTTTCTTTTTTAGATTTTTCCCATTGATCTTTGGGTTCTTTTAGCAGGCCAATAAAGTTACAAGCTGTTGTAAATGATTCCTTATCTTTTAAATTACCTTCTTTTGCTTTCTCATAAAGATTATGTAAATTTGCTATAAAGCCTGGAGTATTCAAATCATCATAAAGCGGGGAAAGCTCATCACTTTTAATCAATATTTTTTTATTTACAGCACTGTAACAATCGTACCATTTATTTAAAGTTTTATAACATTCACTCATTAATTTATCATTCCAATCTAGTGGTTGAGTGTAATGAGCGCTCATTAATGCTAATCTTAAAACTTGACCATTGTATTTATTTTTAAAATCACTAATCTTTAAAATATTACCTTGAGATTTTGCCATCTTTTCTTTTGACATTGTAATAAAACCATTATGTACCCAATAATTAGCAAATTTTTTCGTTTTATTTGCGCAAATTGATTGAGCTATTTCATTTTCATGATGAGGGAATATTAAATCTCTTCCTCCTCCATGAATATCAAAAGTATCACCCAAAAATTTTTTTGACATAACAGAACACTCCAAGTGCCATCCTGGCCGC
>CACPOL010000014.1 GCA_902635545.1 uncultured Pelagibacteraceae bacterium | reverse complement strand
CTAAATAAAATACTTGAAAAAATGATACTTAAAAACCCTGATCAATGGATTTGGACGCATAATCGTTGGAAGTAGATTATTTTTTTTCTAAATTCTCTTTTTTTAAGAAAGCTTCTTTATAAGAATAATAAGGTTCTTGAAGCTCAACATTCCAATAATGTAATTCTTCAACTTTTATTTGTTTACCAGAAACAGCACATAAAACATGATCGCCTTCTTCAATAATTTCAAAATTATTTGCTTTATATTTAATTTTAGCTAATTTTTTATTCATTTGTAGTTTATATATTATTATATGAAAATAGGAATAATAGGAAGTGGTGGTCGTGAGCATGCTTTGTGTTATACTCTTAAAAAATCTAAAAAAGTAAAAAAAATTTATTGTTTCCCAGGCAATGGTGGAACAGCTGCAATCGCAGAAAATATATCAATAGACTTAAGTAATTTTCAAGAACTAAAGAATATTATCAATAAAAACAAAATTGATTTAATAGTGGTTGGACCAGAAAAACCATTAGTAGAAGGTGTTGTAGATTTTTTAAAGTTAAATAAAATAAAAGTATTTGGTCCAAATAAACTAGCTGCTCAATTAGAGGGTTCAAAAATTTTTACAAAAAATCTTTGTGAAAAATATAAAATACCTACTGCAAAATTTGGAGTATTTGAAAAAGAAAATGAAGCAATAAAGTTTGTTAAACATAGCAATTTGCCAGTTGTAATTAAGGCTGATGGTTTAGCCTCAGGTAAAGGTGTATATATATGTCAAACTATTGATGAATGCCAAAAAGCAATTGATGAAATTTTTGGTGGTAAATTTGGTAAAGCAAAAAATTTACTCATAGAAGAATTTCTTACGGGTGAAGAAATGAGTTTTTTTATTTTAAGTGATGGAAAAAGCATAAAAACTTTTCAAACAGCTCAAGATCATAAAAGAGTTTTAGAGGGGGACCTGGGAAAAAATACTGGTGGAATGGGAGCTTACTCACCATCAAGACTGATTAATAAAGTTTTAGAAAAAAAAATATTGAATAAAATTATTTATCCTACAATTCAAGGGTTACAAGATATGAATGTAGTTTACTCAGGATTTTTATATGCTGGCTTAATGATTGTAAAAGATGAGCCATACTTAATAGAATACAACGTAAGAATGGGTGATCCTGAATGTCAAACAATACTACCAAAATTAAATACTGATTTATTTGATATTATTTTAGCATGTTGTAATGAAGAGTTAGAAAAAATTGATATTAAATGGAACAATAAAAAAAGTTTATGTATTGTTCTGTGTTCAAAGGGGTATCCAGATAAATATGATAAAGAAGTAATTATAGACAATTTAAAAGAAATTAAGCCAAATAATAATGATTTTTGTTTCCACGCTGGAACAAAATTTATGAAAAATGAATTTTATTCAATAGGTGGACGTGTCCTAAACTTTGTAAGTGTTACAGACAGCTTTGAAAAAAGTAGAGAAAGAATTATATCATTAATCGAAAAACTAAATTGGAAAAAAGGTTTTTTTAGAAAAGACATTGGATATAAAGTCATTCCTAAATGAGAATAATTTCTGGAAAAAATAAGGGAAGAAAACTACTCTTACCTTCAGATAAAATAACAAGACCCTTAAAAGATCTTACTAAAGAGTCTATTTTTAATATAATTAATCATTCGAAAAAATTTGAATTAGATATTAAAAATTCATTAGTTCTTGACTTATTTTCTGGTATGGGTTCTTTTGGCCTTGAATGCTTATCAAGAGGTGCATTAAATGTTACTTTTATAGAAAATTATAAAAAAGCATTAATAATTTTAAAAAAAAATATAACAAATCTAGACTTTAATAATAAAAGCCAAATAATTGAAAAAAATGTTTTTGATTATTTTAATCATAACTTTCAACAAAAAGTTTATGATTTGATATTTATAGACCCTCCATATAAAGAGAAAAAAATAAAATTTTTAATAGAAAATATTTTCAAAAATAAAATTTTAAAAAAAAATGGTATTATTATTATTCATCGACACAAAAATGAGAATGATAATTTTGTCAAAAATTTTGAAATTATTGAAAAAAAAATATATGGTATTTCAAAAATAATAATTGGTAAACTTAAATAGAAAAAAGTTTTTTTGTTTCCGTTTTAACTAATTCTACTGCAGGTTGATCATATGGGTTGACATTTAGGCATCTGCCTAAAAGAATTGTTTCCAAAATAAAAAAACAAAATAGTTCACCCAAGGTTTTTTCATTTCTTTTTTTAATTTCAAAACTTCGAAATGGAATATTTTTTTTAGAAAAAACATTTTGAGTAGCTTTTTTTTGAAAATAAATTATCTGCTCAATATTTTTATTTTTTAAATTTAAGAGAGGCTTTACTAAATTTTTATATTTTATTTTTTCAGAAATTTTATCCTTGGAAGAAAAAAATGTAAAAAAATTATTTTTTGGACCATCTAAATATAATTGTAATAGGCTATGGTTATCTTTAGGCATTGTTGATATCATTGGGAAAAGTCCTATCCCTTTTTTTCCTAAACTTTCAGCTATAAGTTGTTGATACCATTGAAATAAGCTCTCTGAATTTTCATCATAATTTAAAATAACAGAATTAAATTTTTTTTTTTTCATAAAAAAAAGTGTGCTTGAAACATTAAGACATAAAGAATTTAAAAAAGATTTATTTTTAATAAGATTATTAAATTGTTTAAATTTTTTTTCCTCAAGACCCATCAGTTCAGCAGGTAGCATTCCTACTTCAGATAATACAGAATATCTTCCACCTATAAAATTATTATGGTCTACTATTTCAGCTTTTAGTTTTTTAGCAAAATTTCTTAAATAACTAATTTTTTTTTCAGTAATAAAAATATTAAAATCATTTTTAGACGACAAAATATTTGAATTAGAAATTGTTTCAAGAGTATTTCCAGATTTAGAAATTATTAAATTAATATTTTTATTTTTTGATTTGAAATTTTTTAGACTCTTTTTTAAATTATCTATAAATAAAACATTTTTTTTTATCTTATGTCTTAAAAAATCATAAATTGCTTTAGTTCCAAGAATTGATCCTCCCATGCCTAATATTCTTAAATTATTTTTACTTTTTAATCTTTTAATAATTTTTTTTGAATAAGAATATTTATAATTTTTAGATAAAGACGAAATTACCTCATTATTACTTTTAACAAGTGTTTGAAGTTTTTTATTTATTTTTTCTAAACTAGAACTTTTTTTTTCAAAATTTTTAAAATCAATATTTCTTGTTAACATTAATCTTCTTTAAGTATATTAGATATAGATTTCTCTAAAGACCCATCCGAAATAACTTTTTTATCTTTTTTTTCTGATTTTTCTAAAACCTTAGAAATATTGATTTCATCGCCAGAGTCTTTATTTGAAATTTCAGCATCTTCTTGGGGAATGGGTAACTTAGAAAAATCAGGAGGAATTACCAACGGATTTTTTTTATCGATTAAAAATTCATCTGAACTCTTTTTTTTATTTTGACCAGTAACTACATCTTTTACACTGGTACAGTTATTCAAAATTAGTGCGAAAATTAAAATTAATAAAATATTATTCAATTTCATTTTTTTTTTTTGTATCTAAAAATATTTCTGTGAATATAAGACATATTACACCAAAAGTAATAAATATATCTGCAACATTAAAAATAAACCAATGAATCTCATGATAATGAAAATCAATAAAATCTGGAACTGCATTATAATACAATCTGTCAAATAAATTTCCTAAGGAACCTCCTAATATGAGCAAAAGTGAATAAAATTTAAATCCTTGGGAATTTTTTAACATTATTAAAATAAGAATTATAATTCCAAATATAATCACAGTAATTAAATCATAAAATAAACTCTTATCTATTGAAAATAAACCAAATGCTATTCCCTTATTCCAAATTAAAAAAAAATTTAAATAAGGATTAATATATAATTCATTAATTATCTTATCTTCAAATAGATTAAGAACGTAAATTTTAGAGATTCTATCAGATAAAAAAATAATTAGAGTTATTGTTAAGCTTGTTAAAAATTTCTTATGTTTCTTCAAATCCATTAACAATTAATTCTTAAAGTGACGCTCACATTTATCCTGTTTTATTTTCCAACAAACTGGGCACTTAGTGCCTTTTGCTTTTTCACTCTCTACTTTTATATCATCATCAACTGATATTTGAACTTTTGCAGATGAAGTAATGCACAACTCTGAAAAGTCAGTATCTTTAAACTTATTGAACAATTTTTCTTTCAAACTAATTGTCAAACTAGCCTCTAAACTTGAACCAATCTCTTTTTTCGCTCTTTGTGTTTCAATACTAATGTTTGATACATCTCTAATTTTTTTTAATTCTACCCAGTTTTCTGAAAGCTTTTGATTTTCAAATTTTTTTGGAATTTTAATAAATTTTTCTAAATGTATACTTTTTCCATTTTTTTCTATAAGCCTATAAATCTCCTCAGAGGTAAAAGATAAAATTGGAGCAAACCATTTTATTAAAGATTCAAGTAGTATATTAAGAACTAAAATACAATCTTTTCTCTTTTTTGAGTCTTTTGGATCACAATATAAAACATCTTTTCTTATATCGAAATAAAAAGCAGATAGATCAACTGTGCAAAAATTTAATAACTCTTTATAGAGATTATGAAAATCATATTGTTTAAAATAATTTTCAAAACTATCATTAATTTTGAAAATTTTATGTAACAAGTACTGCTCAAGTTCTGGCAAATCTTTTAAGTTTACTTTTTCTAAATCTATTTTTTTGAAATCATCATTTATGTTTCCAAGTAAATACCTAAAGGTGTTCCTAATTTTCCTATATGACTCTGCGTGTTGATCTAAAATTGAATAATCTATTCTCAAATCTTCTGCATAATCAGCAGATGCCACCCAAATTCTTAATATATCTGCCCCGTATTTCTTTAAAATATCCTCTGGTGCTATTACATTTCCTAGAGATTTAGACATTTTTAGACCTTTGCCATCAACTACAAAACCATGAGAAAGAATTGATTCAAAAGGAGCCCTTCCTCTTGTGCCACAGGATTCCAATAATGATGAGTGAAACCATCCCCGATGCTGATCTGATCCCTCTAAATACATTGAAGCTGGCCATTTAAGATCTTTTCTTTTCTCAAGAACAAATGAATGTGTGGAACCACTATCGAACCAGACTTCAACAATATCACTTAATTTTTCATAATCTTCTGATTTGTATTTACTGCCCAGAAATCTTTGAGGATTATCTGAAAACCAACAATCTGAACCCTCTTTTTCATAAATTTTTGCAATAGTTTCTATTACTTCATCATCAATCAAAATCTTATTTGTTTTTTTATTTATAAAAATTGGCAATGGTACACCCCAAACTCTTTGTCTAGATACACACCAATCCGGCCTTGTTTCAATCATAGATTTTAATCTTTCTTTTCCTTTTTTTGGATAAAAAATAGTATTATCTATTGCTTTAAGGGCCTTAGATCTAAGATCATGACTATCCATTGAAATAAACCATTGAGGTGTAGCTCTGTGAACTAAAGGAGCTTTTGATCTCCATGAATGTGGATAGGAGTGTATAAGCTCACCACTACAAAGTAATTTTTTTTGTTCTTTAAGCTTTTCTATTACAATAGGGTTAGCTTTAAAAATATGAGTACCGTTAAATAATGCGACATTATCAGTATATTTTCCATCACCATCGACAGTTTCAATAGCTTTAATTCCATTACTCAAGCAAAGATTAAAATCATCTGGGCCATGGCTAGGCGCGCAGTGAACAATACCCGTCCCTTGTTCAGTGGTAACAAATTCAGCCTCTAACATTGGAATATCATAATTATACCCAATATTAAAAAATGGATGTAAACAAATTGTTTCCTTAAGTTTCTCACCTTTAAAACTCAAAATATTTTTGAATTCTTTAATTCCACATTCTTTGATAACTGAATTTATCAACTTTTCTGCTACAACTAATTTTTTATCCTTAAAATCTCCTTCATCAGCGATTTGAATTACAGAATAGTTTAAATTTTTGTTATAAGCTAAAGCTTTGTTGGCAGGTATTGTCCATGGAGTTGTGGTCCAAATCAAAATTTCACATTTCTCCAAATTTTTATAATTTGTTTTTTTAATTGGGAATGCCGCAAAAATTGTGTCTGATTTATGATCCATGTATTCAACTTCTGCGTCTGCTAAAGCAGTTTTTTCAACAGTTGACCATAAAACTGGTTTAAATCCTTTATATAAACTTCCTTCTTTTAAAAATTTTCCTAGCTCACGTACTATTTGAGCTTCCGCACCATAACTCATCGTTGAATAATAATTTTCCCAATCACCAATAACACCCAATCTCTTAAATTGAGTTTTATGTACTTCAATCCATTTCTCTGCAAAAGAACGGCATTCTTTTCTAAATTCTACTATTGGAATTTCATTTTTGTTTTTTTTATTCTTTTTATATTGCTCTTCAATTTTCCATTCAATTGGTAAACCGTGACAATCCCAGCCAGGTACATAAATTGAATCTTTATCATGCATTTGATGAAACTTAACAATTATATCTTTTAAAATTTTGTTTAAAGCAGTGCCCATATGTATATTGCCATTTGCATATGGAGGACCATCATGTAAGACAAATTTTTCTTTTCCTTTAGTTGACTCTCTAAGTTTTTTATATAGTTGGATTTTATTCCAATACTCAAGTATTTCAGGTTCCCTTGTTTGCAAATTTGCTTTCATTGAAAAAGCAGTTTTAGGTAAATTTATATTTTCTTTACTCATTTATTTTTTTGCTTTTTTTAGATCACTTTTAATCTGTTTTTTTAATTCATCCACATTTTTAAATTTTTTTTCTTTTCTAATAAAACTTATGAATTCAACTGATAAATACTTATTATAAAGATTTCCAGAAAAATTAAAGAGATGTACTTCTAAAAGTATTTTTTTTTGGTTAAAGGTAGGCCTATATCCCAAATTTGCTATGCCCTTAAGAATTTTTCTTTTATTTTTTTGTTGAACTTTTACTTTGTAAACTCCGGGTTTAGCAATTATGTAGTCCTTAATACTTAAATTACATGTTGGGAAACCAATTTTCTTTCCTAGTTTACGTCCTTTTTCTACAGTACTTTCTATACTCCAATTTCTACCTAGAAAATAATTTGCTTTTTTCAAATGACCTTTTTCTAAAAGCTTCCTAATCAATGTTGAAGAAATAATCTTCTTATCTTTTTTTAATGGATTAGGTTTAACAATTTTATAATTATATAATTTCTCTCCAGCAATTAATTGATTAACATCTCCCTCTCTTTTGTTACCAAATCTAAAATTATTACTTACAAAAATAAATGTTGGGTTCAATTGTTTAAATAAAACATTTCTAATAAAAAAATCTGACTTAATTTTAGAAAACTTTCTATCAAATTTTTTTGTAATAACAAAATCAACTTTTAATTTCTCAAAAAGAGAATTTTTTTGATTAGTGTTTGCGATTCTAAAATTTTTGATTTTCTCGAAAAAAAACATTTTTGGCATTGGCTCAAAATTGATAACACCAATATTTAATTTAAATTTTTTTTTATATTTTTTTGCTAATTTAAATAATTTTTGATGTCCAAGATGTACTCCATCAAAATTTCCAATCAAAATAATTGCTTTTTTATGTTTTTTTGAAACATTAAAGTTTTTATAAATTTTAATTTTTTTTACCATTTTAATTCTGATTGAATATAGTTAACAACTGTTTCATATTTTTTTGAAATTTTTTCAATTCCATTTTTCTTTATTTCCTGTTTATGAATACCTCCCGAAATAATTAGGGAATCATAATTTAATAAATTTGCCCCTTTAATATCAGTATTTAAATTATCACCAATAGACAAAATTTTTTTGTCTTTATTGTTAATTGACTGATTATAAACTTCGGGGTATGGCTTTCCAAAATAAATAACTTCTCCTCCTAATTTTTCAAATACCATTGCAACTGAACCAGCACAAAGTTCTCTTTTGCTTCCTCTATCAACTATTAGATCTGGATTAGTACAGATCATCTTTTTATTAACATGTTTTTCTAATAATTTTCTGTAAAAATTTAAATCTGTTTCATATTTTTCAAAAAGACCGGTACATAAAAAATAAGAAGCTTCATCTATTGAATTAGATTTATTTTCGATAAAATCAAAAAATAGATCAAAGTCTCTTGATGGCCCAATATGAAAAAATTTTTGTTTTTTATAAAATTTTTTTAAATAGCTTAAAGCTGCTTCTCCAGAAGTATAGACATGGTTAATTATGTTTTTATCCATTCCCATTTTTTCTAAAAATATATTTACTGTTTTATTAGGTCTTGGTGCATTGGTTAATAAAATGTAATCTTTTTTTAATTTAGAAATTTCTTTTAAAGAAAATATTGCATTATCAAACAATTTTACTCCATCATGAATAACACCCCACAAATCAATATAAAACAAATCATAATTATGAGCTATTGATCTCAAACCCTCTTTATCAATGTTTTTTGTCATAATATGAGGTATAAACTATAAAAACCACAATTTCTCTGGTTTTTTAGAGCACATATTTTTTTAATCACTTCTTGAAATAGTAAGACCAATAGTTATATGAGTCGCATATTAACAGGAGAATTTATGAAATTTAGACCATTACACGACAGAGTTTTAATCGAAGTTTTAGATAGCAGTGAAAAGACTGCTGGAGGTATTATAATACCAGATACGGCTCAAGAAAAACCTCAAGAAGGAAAAGTAGTTGCAGTTGGAGGTGGTGCAAAAACTGAAGATGGAAAAACTATTCCAATGGATGTAAAAGTTGGAGACAAAGTTTTATTTGGTAAGTGGTCAGGGACTGAAGTTAAAATTGATGGTAAAGAATACAACATCATGAAAGAATCAGACATAATGGGTATTTCAAGTAAATAAATAATTTAAAGGAGAAATAAAATGGCAAAAATTGTAAAATTTGACGCTGAAGCTAGAGCAGCAATGATAAGAGGTGTTAATATTCTAGCTGACACAGTTAAAGTCACACTGGGACCTAAGGGAAGAAATGTGGTGATGGATAAATCATACGGTGCCCCTAGAATAACAAAAGATGGTGTTTCTGTTGCTAAAGAAATCGATTTAGAGGATAAGTTCGAAAATATGGGTGCTCAAATGGTAAAAGAAGTTGCTAGCAAAACTAATGATGAAGCAGGTGACGGAACAACAACTGCAACAATTTTAGCCCAAGCAATTGTTAAAGAAGGTGTAAAATATGTAACAGCAGGGATGAACCCAATGGATGTTAAAAGAGGAATCGACGCTGCCGTAGAAGTTGTTAAACAAAATTTAGTGTCATCTGCAAAAAAAGTTAAAGATAGTGATGAGATTGCTCAAGTTGGAACTATTTCTGCTAATGGTGATAAAGAAATTGGAACAATGATTGCCAAAGCAATGCAAAAAGTTGGCAATGAAGGTGTTATTACTGTTGAAGAAAATAAAGGTATTGAAACTGAATTAGACGTTGTTGAGGGTATGCAGTTTGACAGAGGATACTTATCACCTTACTTTATTACAAATAGTGATAAAATGACTACTGAATTAGAAAATCCTTTTATTCTTTTACATGAGAAAAAATTAACAAATTTGCAACCAATGGTACCTCTTTTAGAAGCAGTTGTACAAGCTGGAAGACCGTTAATGATTATTTCTGAAGATGTTGAGGGTGAAGCTTTAGCAACTTTAGTTGTTAATAAATTAAGAGGAGGTTTAAAAGTTGTAGCTGTAAAAGCACCAGGATTTGGTGATAGAAGAAAAGCAATGCTAGAAGATATAGCAATCTTAACGGGTGGTCAGGTTATTTCTGAGGATTTAGGTATAAAACTGGAGAATGTAAAACTTGATGATCTTGGATCTTGTAAGAAAATTAAAGTAGATAAAGATAACAGTACCATTGTAAATGGTAGTGGTAAAAAATCTGATATCGAAGCAAGATGCTCTTCAATCAAACAACAAATTGATGAAACTACTTCAGATTATGATAAAGAAAAACTTCAAGAGAGATTAGCTAAATTAGCTGGTGGTGTTGCTGTAATTAAAGTAGGTGGTGCTACCGAAGTAGAGGTTAAAGAAAGAAAAGATAGAGTTGAAGATGCTCTAAATGCAACGAGAGCTGCAGTTGAGGAAGGTATTGTGACAGGTGGTGGATGTGCTTTACTATATGCTGCTCAAGAACTTGATAAAGTGAAAGCAAAAGGTGAAGACCAAAAAGCTGGTGTTGATTTAGTAAGAAGAGCATTAGAATCTCCAATAAGACAAATTACTAAAAATGCTGGCGTTGATGGATCAGTGGTAGTTGGTAAATTATTAGAACAAAATAAAAAAACTCATGGTTATGATGCTCAAAATGAGGAGTATTGTGACATGTTTGCTAAAGGAATTATTGACCCAGTAAAAGTTGTAAGAACTGCGCTTCAAGATGCAGCCTCTATCTCTGGATTACTAGTAACGACCGAAGCAATGATAGCTGATAAACCAGAAGAAAAAGATGCTTCTCCTGCTGGAATGCCTGGTGGAATGGGCGGTATGGGAGGCATGGGTGGCATGGGTGGTATGGGAATGTAAATCCCTTCAAAAAATCTACCCAATTAAAAATTAGAAAAAAGGGCAGTTTTTACTGCCCTTTTTTTTTTATCATTTTAGAGTATTTAATATAAAAAATGAATAAAGAAAAAAAGATAAAATATTATCTTATTTTAATATTAATTTTTTTTATTTTATTTGAGTTATTATCTTTAGGTTTAATAACTTATATAAATAATAATCCACTAATAAAAAAATCAAAATATTTTTTTTATTCAAAAGAGGCTCAAAAACTTACCGAATATAAAGATTTAATACCATATGTAGATGATAAAATTGATTTTAATAATTACATAGATGATGAGACTCTTAATGATAAATTTTATACAACATTAATACCTTTCAAAATGAACAATAAAGAAAATATACTATTACAAGGAGATTCGTGGGCAGCGGCATTAAATAAAGAAAATATATATAAAGATATAATTAAAATTATAGAGAAAAATAATTATGGTTTAATTAATGCTGGCAAAGTAAGCTATTCAATTAGCCCAATAAATGTTCAATTTAACATTTTGTATAAAAAATTAAATTTAAAACCTTCTAAACTTATTGTTATTATCGATCAAACAGATATAGGCGATGAAATTCATAGATATCAAAGTTTAAAAAAAGATAGTTTAGATTTAACAGATACAGCTGTATCAGTAGAATTTAAAAAAAATTTCTTCTTAATTTTAGATAGTAATAAATTAAATATTTTTAAATTTGCATTGTTGAGTAAAGAATTTTGGTATTCAAAACTTAATCAATTTGATAATGATTATCTAATTACCTTTAAGTATATTTCTTCTAGGTTTTTTTATATATTAACTAATACCCCAACTGTTATAGCCCCTCTAAAATATGGAATAACTAATAATCAAGAAGTAATAATTAAAGAAAGATTTAAAAATTATATCAATAATGTATTTGACAAAAAAATAAACGAATTAATTTTTGTTTCCCACCCTCATAGAGGCCATATTTTTGAAAATGTTTATAAAATAAATATAAGTAAAATTATAGATGACGCAATTTATGAAACAAACTATAAGAAAAGAATAATGCATATTAATTTTCAAAATAATTTTGATATCATATATAAAGACTATAAAAAAAATGAAATTTTTTTAGAGGGAGACAAAACATCTCATTTAACAGAACAAGTTTATAAGGAAATTTTTTTTCCTTATATATTTAATAATTGTTGTTAAACTTTATGTCAAAAAGATATAGTGGTAAATCGTTTAAAGACTCAAGTGTTAAAAAAAAACCAAAATTTACTTTAAAAGAAAAAAGACGTTTCAAAAGAGAAAAGCGAAAAAGAGAAAACTAATGAAAATTTAGTCAAATTATTCAAGAAAGTTATGCTTTTTTTTCAGTTTTCAAAACTATTTAAATCAGTATAAGAAGCTCAATTTATGAACAACAACATTAGAAATATCACAATCATCGCGCACGTTGATCATGGCAAAACTACCTTAATCGATAATTTAATGAAACAATGTGGCTCATTTAGAGAGAATGAGGTTGTAGATGAAAGGTTAATGGACTCTGGTGAATTAGAAAAAGAGAGAGGAATAACAATTTTAGCAAAACCCGCGTCTATTACCTGGAAGGGCTCAAGAATTAATATTATTGATACCCCTGGACACAGAGATTTTGCAGCTGAAGTCGAAAGAGTGCTTAGTATGGCAGATGGCGCTCTTCTATTAATTGACTCTGCTGAGGGTGTTATGCCTCAAACAAAGTTTGTACTATCAAAAGCTCTTAAACAGGGTCTTAAACCTATTGTCGTTATAAATAAACTTGATAAAAACGATGAGAGAGCGAATGAAGTATTAGATGAAACATTTGACTTATTTGTAAGTTTAGATGCAAATGAAGAACAATTAGATTTTCCTGTCTTTTACGCAAGCGGAAGATCTGGTTGGGCTGATATAGAAATTAACGGCCCAAGAAAAAATTTAAACCCTCTTCTAGATAAAATTATTGAACATGTTAAGCCATTAGAAGTGGATAAGCAAAAGCCATTTGCTATGCTTTCAACTCTTTTATATGCAGATAGCTTTTTAGGAAGAAGTTTAGTTGGTAAAATTGCACAAGGAACTGCAAAAGCTAATCAAGCAATTAAGGCAATTAATTTAAAAGGTGAAAAAGTTGATGAGGGAAGGCTTACTAAAATTTTTAGATATGAGGGAACAAAAAAAGTACCAATAGATGTCGGGGAAGCTGGTGATATTGTAATAGTTGCTGGTTTAGAAAAAGCTAATGTTGCAGACACCATATGTGATCTAGAAATTAATAAGCCAATTACTGCAACACCTATTGATCCACCAACTATGTCTATTACAATCACTGTGAATACATCACCCTTAGCTGGAACAGAAGGTAAAAAACTTACTAGCACACAAATCAGAGAAAGATTGATTCAAGAGGCACAAAATAATGTTGGAATAACATTCTCTGAAAATGATGGTAAGGACTCTTTTGTTTTAAGTGGAAGAGGTGAATTAATGTTAGAAATTTTACTTACTCAAATGAGAAGAGAAGGTTTTGAAATGACCGTAACCCCTCCTAAGGTTTTATATAAAAAAGATAAAAATGGAAATAAGCTAGAACCAATTGAGGAAATTACAATAGATCTTGATGAAGAGTATTCATCTAAAGTAATTGATTCTATGAATAAACGAAAAGGCAAATTGATTGAATTGAAAGATACTGGTAAAAATAAAAAGAGACTCATATTTCATGCTCCAACAAGAGGATTAATGGGGTATACAAGTAGATTTTTGACTTTAACAAAAGGAAATGGTGTCATAAATAGAATTTTTCACAATTATGGTCCTTTTGAGGGTGATATGGAAGGAAGAAGAAATGGTGCACTGATCTCAATGGAACAAGGTAAAGCTGTCGCTTTTGCAATATTTAATTTGCAGGCAAGAGGAGAGATGTTTGTTACCCATAATGACCCTGTTTATCCAGGAATGATTGTAGGATTATCACCAAAACCAGGTGATATGATTATAAATGTTATGAAAGGGAAGAAATTAACTAACATGAGAACACAAGGAACTGATGAAAATGTAGTTTTAACTCCTGTAAGAAAAATGTCAATTGCCG
>CACPOL010000013.1 GCA_902635545.1 uncultured Pelagibacteraceae bacterium | reverse complement strand
TCTTTGTTGTTGGCCTCCTGATAATTGTCCAGGCATTCTCGCTGCAAAACCCTGGAGTGATACCATGGATAACGCTTTGTCAATTTTTTTATCTGCTTCATCTTTTGGAATTTTTCTGACTCTTAATGGGAATGCTAAGTTTTCATAAACGGTCATATGAGGAAATAATGCATAGTTTTGAAAAACCATACCAATTCCTCTTTTGTGAGGAGGAATACTTGAAATTGCTTTTCCACCCAAATAAATTTCTCCATTAGTTGGAGTTTCAAATCCTGCCAGCATCATTAGACAAGTTGTTTTTCCTGAGCCAGATGGTCCTAACATTGTAATGAATTCACCTTCAGCTATATCTAGTTGAAGATCTTTAACAACTAACACTTTTCCATCATAGCTTTTATCTACATTTTCAAATTTAACGAAATCTTTTTGTTTTGACATAAAATAAATAACTTTAAAACATTTGTAGGAATAAATATCAACCTTTAATAATTAGCTTTTAACGTGAAGTTCTTTAGATAAATTACAGAATAATTCTGCTCCGTTGTCAGTTACTCTAATTGCCTCAGAAGCTTCTACGCCCCATTCTCCAAACTGCATTACTGCTATCATATGAAAACAAATATTGGGTTCTAGAGGTGTCATGTCACCTTTATAAATATTTAACGTATGCTCACCCCAGTCAGGTGGATAACCTATTCCAATTGAATAACCTGTTCTGGAATTTTTTTCTATTTTATACTTGTCTAAAATTTTCCAAAACGCTTGTGCTACATCGTCAACTGTATTTCCAGGTTTAGTGGCATCTATTCCAGCTTGAAGAGCTTCAATAGTTTTTTTCATTGTATCAATCTTTAATTGATCAGGTTTCCCCAAAAGTATAGTTCGTGCCATTGGTGCGTGGTATCTTTTATAGACTCCTGAAAGCTCAATTATTGTGGCTTCGCCCTCTACAAATTTATCTTGAGTTGCAGTTAAATGAGAGGCAGAAGTACCTTTTCCTGTTGGCAATAGTGTTGCAATGCTAGCATATTCTCCACCAAATTCAGGTGTTCCATAAAATAAAGCTTTTTGTATTTCTCCAACAGCATCACATTGCCTTACACCAGGTTTAATTACATCAAATGCAGTTTTCATTCCAATTTCAGAAATTTTTGCAGCAGATTTCATGAAACCTATTTCAGCGTTAGATTTTACTAACCTTGCCCAATTAACAAGTCTGTCAGAATCTTTTATTTTTGCATTTGGTAAGCCTTGTTTAATTTTTTCATAACAGAAAGCTGTAAAATAATGTGCATCCATTTCTAGACCTATTGAAAGCTTATCCCATTTTTTTTCTTTAATTATCTTTACTAGATAATCATAAGGATGCTTTGGCCAAGTATGAATGTAATGTTCATCATAGACAATAATATTTTCTTTTTTAACATAAGATTTTATATAAGCACCTCCAGCATCTTGAGCTCTAACAAAACAGATAGGCTCCTCAGCATTAACGTGTACTATTGCGCATTGAGCATAATAAAAAGACCAGGCATCATAGCCAGTTAAATAATTTATATTATTTGTGTCGTGAGAAATTAAAAGTTCGATGCCTTTATCTTGCATCATTTTTTTAACTTTATTAAGTCTTTGTATATATTCTTCTTTAGCAAATAGCATATCTAATTAATATTAAATAAATTTCCAAAACCCACTACATTTTTATTTTTTCCAATACTTTCTAGGGAGTCCCAAATTAATGTTTGGTTACTAGACAAAACAGTTTTATTCAATTCTCTTTCTAGTCTATCAATAATATCTAAAACTGGCAAAGCCGTGCAAGAAATAAATAGAGCCTCAGCATCATTCATTTCAATTTGGGACAAAACATCAAACAAAAATTCTTGTTCTACTTTCCCGATATCATAATCAGCTTGAATATCTAAATAAGAATTTGATGTAACATTGAATCCTTCTTTAACAAAATAATGTACAACTTCATCATTTAATTTTTTGCTATAAGGAGTAAAAATTGCTATTTTTTTTACTTTAAGTTTTTTTAATGCTTTTATAGCAGCAGAGCTTGGGGTTGTTAATTTTGCTTTTGGTTTAGCAGCTTTAACTTTTTTTTCAATTGATTCATAACCTGCTGCAATAGTTCCAGATGTACATCCATAAACTATACAATCAATTTCTTCATTAGGTAAAATATTGTTTGTAACTTCAGTCACTTTCTCTGACATTCTAATTAGATTTTCTTTGGTAAGAGGATTATAACACTCAATTCTATTAACAAAAAAATCTATATCTTTATCTCTTATTATCTTTATAAAATCTCTTTCAATCATAAAATCAGTCGCTAAAGCGATTAGTCCAATTCTTGGATTTGAATTTTCTATAAATCGAGGCTCAATTTTGTTCAATTTCATATTAAATCAATATGTAGACAGTCTAGATTAATTAAACATATTATAAAATAAGATAATTTGCTTGTTGAAAATCTTGATAAATGAGATTTAATTTAGTTTTTATAAATTGTTAACAAATAGAGGGAATAATGAAAAAACTATTTATTGCTGCATTTATTTTTGTTTCAACTTTTACAACAAATATTTTTGCAGACGTTAAAATGGGGATTATTTTAGGATTTACTGGTCCAATTGAATCTCTAACACCTGCTATGGCTGCCTCAGCTGAACTTGCATTTAAAGAAGCTTCAGACTCGGGTTCATTATTAGGTGGAGAAACTATTTCAGTAGTAAGAGCAGACTCAACTTGTGTTGATTCAGCAGCAGCAACTGCCGCGGCTGAAGGTGTTATTTCACAAGGTGTAGCAGCTATTATGGGTGCTGACTGTTCAGGTGTAACTGGAGCAATCGCTTCAAATGTTGCTGTACCAAATGGTGTAGTAATGATTTCACCGTCAGCTACATCACCAGGGTTGACTACTCTTGATGATAAAGGATATTTTTTTAGAACTGCACCATCAGATGCTAGAGGTGGTCAGATTTTAGCTGATATTACTAAAGACAGAAAAGTTAAAAGTGTAGCAATCACTTATACAAACAATGACTATGGAAAAGGTTTGGCAGATGTTTACAAAGCAGCTGTTGAAGCTCATGGTATTAAAGTAACTACTGTGACTGCTCACGAAGATGGTAAAGCGGACTACTCTTCTGAAGTAGCAACTCTTGCTTCAGCAGGTGGTGATGCAGTAGCTGTAATTGGATACCTAGACCAAGGTGGTAAAGGAATTATCCAAGCCTCTTTAGATTCAGGTGCATTTGATAAATTTATTTTATCTGATGGTATGATCGGTCAGTCTTTAGTGGATACATTCGGAAAAGATTTAAAAAAATCTTTTGGTTCTATGCCAGGTTCAACTGGTAAAGGTGCTGGTGTATTTGGTAAAGTAGCAAAAGCTGCTGGTATCGATAGCTCAGGTCCTTACACAGGTGAATCTTATGATGCAGCTGCTTTAATTGTTTTAGCAATGCAAGCAGGTGGATCAGCTGATAGAGCATCAATTGCAAAAAATGTAATGGATGTTGCTAACGGTCCTGGAACAAAAATTTACCCAGGTGAACTTAAAAAAGGTTTAGATTTATTAGCTAAAGGTAAAAAAGTTGACTACGAAGGTGCAACCGGAGTTACTTTTACTAGCGTCGGTGAAGCTGAAGGTTCTTTCTTAGAACAAGAGGTAAAAGGCGGAAAATTTAAAACTAAAAAACAAAGATAATTTATCTTAAAATTTAAACCCCCAACATTAATTTGTTGGGGGTTTTTTTTTATAAATAAATATTGTATATTAAATTAGTCCTGATTTAGAAAATAACTCTACTTGCTTGGACTTAAAACATAACGCTAAAGGAGAAAAATGAAACTAAAAATACAATCAATTAAAAACTACTTTAAATCAAAAAAAGATAAAGGTTTAGAGCCTGTATTCTTTGAAAAAATAGGTGATAAAAATACCTCTAGAGATGAAATGAAAGAAAATTTAATTAAAGCTTTGAAAAAGAATGGTTGGACTTTAAAAAAATAAATATTTATCAGCCATATACATAAACCAAGCGATCGCAGCACCTAAAATAATATATTTCATAAGGTTATTTTATTTCTATTTTTTCAGGAAGTATACCTTTTGGTCTATATCTCATTATGACCAAGAGACCTACTCCCATCATTAAAAATCTAAAATATGGAACACTTTCAATTAAGTGTACTTTTAAAAAGTGTGTATCATCTAATCCAGCGGTAGTTAAATTAACCAAATAAAGACCAATTGGTGCGGCCTCAATCCATAAGAACCAAACAACAAAACCTCCAAGTATAGCACCAAAGTTATTTCCACTTCCACCAACAATAACCATTACCCAAATTAAAAAGGTATATCTCAAGGGCCTATAACTTCCTGGGGTAAACAATCCATCTTGTGTAACTAACATGGCACCTGCGATACCAACAATGGCTGAGCCTAAAACAAAAATTAATAAATGCTGCTTAACAACATTTTTTCCCATCGCATTAGCTGCTTCCTCATTATCTCTAATTGCTCTCATCATTCTTCCCCAAGGAGAATAAAGAGCTTTTTGAGTTAAGATTAATAAAATAATTACTACGACTAAAAATAATCCTGAGTAACAAAGTTTCACAAAAACTGATGATCCTTCGATTACAAGCTGATTTAATGCTGATTGTCTTTCAGCTAAATCAGTAATTAAATTTAATTTACTTGAATTAAATTTTTCTACAAAATTTATAAACCAATCTGTTTGTTGTAAATTTACCTCATAGGGTGCAGGTCTTTTAAGTCCAATTACATTTTTAACACCTCTTGTTAACCAATCCTCATGTTTTATAATTGCGATAACAATTTCTGATATCAATAAAGTTGCAATAGCTAAATAATCAGCTCTTAATCCTAAAGCCACTTTTCCTATAACAAAAGCTAATCCACCTGCAAAAAAAGCTCCAACGACCCAAGATAAAATAATTGGAAGACCTAATCCACCAAGAAAACCAGTTTTTGCTGGCTCTACATCTTCAATTGCCTCAATTCCAGGCTCTGAAATAAATCTTATGATAACAATTCCTAAAATTATGATAGCAGCTACAATGTAAGTTCTGTTTTTCGATTTCTTATAATTTTTTAATATATATCTAACAGCCAATACCATTGTTATTATAAGAAAAAGACTAAATAAAATATTAGATCCACCTGCGCTCCAAGCTTCTTGAACTGGATCTACTGAAATTAGAACCGCTGCTAAACCACCTAAAGCTGTGAAACCCATTATTCCAAAGTTAATAAGACCAGCATAACCCCACTGAATATTAGCACCCATTGTCATCACTGCCGAAATAAGACAAAGATTAAATATTGATAGAGCAATATTCCAAGACTGGAATATGCCAACAAGGATAATTAAACCCATCATTATACTATAAGCTGCAATTACGTTTAAATTTTTTCTCACAATACCTTCCCTTTAAATATTCCTGATGGTCGGTAAAGTAATACAATAACTAATATTGAAAACGATACAGCAAATTTATAATCAGTTGAAAGTAATTGAACTAAACCATCTGGTTCCATGCTTTCTGGTAAAACATACATGAAAAATTTTCTATAAGCGTAAGTTAACAATATTTCAGAGAAAGCAATTACATATCCTCCTAGAAAAGCTCCAAATGGATTACCAATGCCCCCAACAATAGCTGCTGCAAATATTGGCAGCATATTATTGAAATATGTGAATGGTTTAAAACTTTTATCTAAACCATACAAAGCACCTCCAATTGTGGCAAGAATACCTGCTATAAACCAAGTTGTCATAACAATTTTTTTTGGATCAATACCTGATAACAATGCCAAATCCTCATTATCAGAGTATGCTCTCATACTTTTTCCTGTCTTAGTCTTATTTAAAAACCAAAACAGAGTTGAAACTAAAATCAATGTTACAATAATTGTAATAACTTGAGTAGATTTAATCGCAAGACCCTCGTTTAATCCTGTCATTTCTTTGAATTCACCTGCTTTTATTAAAAATTTTTCTCCATCAAAAAATCTTCTATCAGATGGTCCAATAATTATTCGAACCACTGCTTGAGTAACAAACATTACTCCAATGCTTACCATCGCTAATTGTACAGGGGGACTTTTTTTTGTTCGGTAATATTTAAAGACAAATTTATCTATTATTAACATGTAACTAACCATAAAAATAACAGCAAAAGGAATTGCTAAAAGAGCTGTGGGAAGAACTCCAAGACTAATTCCAACTGACTGAAAATACCAAGTGAATAGAATTACAAACATTGTTCCAAAAGACATCATGTCTCCCGTAGCAAAGTTTGCAAACCGTAAAATTCCATAAATTAAAGTTACAAAAATTGCACCAAGCGCTAGTTGGGATCCATACGCTAAAGCTGGAACAAAAATGTAGTTTAATAAAAGTATGATTGCGTTTACAAAGTCCATATCAACCACCTAGAAAAGAACTTCTTACTCTTGGATTTTCTAGTAATTCTTTACCAGTACCAGAATATCGGTTCTCTCCCGTTACTAAAACATATCCTCTATCAGAAATATTTAATGCTTGTTTTGCATTTTGCTCGACCATTAAAATTGCTACATTAGTTTTTTTTACTTTTACAATATGATCAAATAATTCATCCATCACGATGGGTGATACACCTGCTGTTGGTTCGTCCAACATTAATACAGAAGGCTTAATCATGAGTGCCCTACCTAATGCAACCTGTTGTCTTTGTCCTCCAGATAACTCACCAACTAATTGATTTTTTTTTTCTTTGAGAATAGGAAACAAATCAAAAATTTCATCAATTGTCTCTTTAAATTCAGTATCAACTAAGAAAGCACCCATCTCTAAATTTTCTTCCACTGTCATACCTGCAAAAACATTTTTTGTTTGAGGTACAAATGAAATACCTTCTTTAACTCGGTCTTGTGGAGAAAGTTTTGAAATGTCTTTACCGTTAATAATTACTGAGCCAGATTTAAGGTTAAGCAAACCTAACATTGCTCTCATTGCGGTAGATTTTCCAGCTCCGTTAGGTCCAAGGATCGATACTATTTCTCCTCTTTCAACATTTACAGAACATGAATTAATTATATCTGGTCCATTACCATACCCACCAGTCATGTTATTACCTTCAAAAAATGCCATCTTAATTATCCTTTAATTTTGAACCTCTACCTAAATAACTTTCAATAACTTTCTCATCTTTTTTTGCATCCTCAACTGAACCTTCAAAAAGAACTGACCCTTCTGCCATTACAATTACTGGATCACATAGTCTACCTATAAAATCCATATCGTGTTCAATCATACAAAAAGTGTAACCTTTTTCTTTATTGAGCTTTTGAATAGCTGTTCCTAGATCTTTTAGTAAAGTTCTATTAACACCCGCTCCTACCTCATCTAACAAAACTAATTTTGCATCAACCATCATTGTTCGACCAAGTTCTAATAATTTTTTTTGTCCACCAGATAAATTTCCTGCTAATTCATTCTTTAAATGACCAAGATTAAGAAAATTAACAACCTCCATAGCCTTTTCTTTAATCTGGCTCTCTTCTTTTGCAACTAATGAAGGTTTTAACAAAGCATTCATTAATTTTTCTCCAGATTGATTTCCTGGAACCATCATTAAGTTTTCTAAAACTGATAAATTTGTAAATTCATGGGCTATTTGAAAAGTTCTAAGTAATCCTTTAGAAAATAATTCATAGGATGGAACATCAGTGATATTTTCATCATTAAACATAACGCTACCAGCAGAAGATTTTAAATTTCCAGCAATAAGATTAAATAAAGTAGTTTTACCAGAACCATTTGGTCCAATAATACCCGTGATAGTTCCTTTTTTAACTTTTAGAGAACACTCTGATACAGCTGCTAGCCCCCCAAAATATTTTGATAAATTATTAATTTCTAAAATATTTTCAGACATTAATTATTTTTTTAATCTTTTTAAAATATTATTTATAGATTTTTCTAAAGACTTGTAATAACCAGTTTTTCTTAATTCATTTACACCTTGCCAATTTAATCCTCCTGGGGTTTGAGAATTGGCTACAAAACTTTTAAAATCTTTTTTGGAATTTTTAACTGCCAATTGCGCTAATGCGGCATAGAGAGAAGTTATATATTTTTGTGCTTGTAATCTTGTTAAACCTTTTTTTACTAACCAATCTGATAATACTTTTAACATTTCATAAAAAGATGCCATCGTACCTGAAACTGCCCAAAAGTTTTGAGAAAGTTTTTCACTATTTATTTCTATTGTATCTCCTATTTTATCAAAGAATAGTTTTACTTTTTTGTGAGGAGGATAAATAGCAACTGGTCCTTTGCCTAACGAAACTGGTGGCATAGGAATAGCTCTAACAATATCAATTTTTTTTTTAAGAATTTTTTTTAATTTTGAATAATTGATAGTAGATATAAAACTAATCACTATTTGATTAGATCTAAAATTTAATTTAGGTATTATTTTTTCTCCAACTTCTGGTAATACTCCTAAAAACACCCAATCAGATTTATCAACTACCTCTTGATTTGTTTTGGCTATATATATTTTTTTAAATTTTTTTTTTAAATTAATAGATTTTTTTTTATTTCTTGGTGATAAAATAATTTTCTTGAAAGATATTTTCGAATTACAAATGCCTGTTACAACATCTGAAGATATATTACCAATGCCTATAAACCCTAGATTCATATTCGTTAAATATATATCTTATATAAAAAAAAAGCCTGCTTAAAAAAGCAGGCTTTTGATTTAAAATTTTAATTTAAATTAAAACTGTTTTCCGATAGAGAATCTCACAGCTACCGCTTCTAGTTCAGCATTAACTTTGTTTCTTACTGAAGCAGACGCCTCTGTTAAAAGCGTACCATTAAAGTCAGCATCTTCGTAATCAGAATATGTTGCCTCTATTCTCCAAAAACCACCGTTATCAGTGTCTTGGGATAAGCCAGCTCCAACAGTGTAACCATTTACAGTTTCATTACCGTAAGCAGTTCCAGTTGCTAAAGTTTCAGTAGTATCAATTGAAGTCATTGCATAACCCGCTTTTAGATAAAACGTATCTCCCATTGGGACTAAAGCGTATAATGTTAAATGACCAGTTATTTCTGCACTAGCTTTGTTAGCTCCAGATGTTTCAGCGTCGTCGTCAGCACCAGTTCCAGATCCTAATTCCGCTTCAACTGGAATATAATCTACACCTAGTGCAATACCGTAGTCAGACACATACTCAGCAAAAATTGAAGGAACAAAAACATCTTCTTCAATAGTTTTTGAACTCTTCGTGCTATTTGCTTTTCTTGTCTCTGTACCACTTGTTTCTAAAGCTGTGAAAGCACCTGAGATACCTATCCTAGTATCAGCTGTTGCAACAGAAAATGCGAACAAACTAGATACTAAAAATATAGTAAGTTTTTTCATATATTTATCCTTAGTAAAATTTTACTTTTGAGACTCGTATCACAAATATGTGAAAAAAGACCCATAAATTCTAATTAATTTTAATTAAATTCAATGTGTGATAAATAAATCACACAAAAAATCTAATAAAATTAGGTCTTTTTTTAACAATATTACTGCATAATTAGATAAATTCACTAAAATTTAATACTTATAACTTTATGAGCAGAATCATATCGATAATTTTTACCTTTCTATTTTTAACAAATCTTTTAACTAAATCATCTCAGCAATTTGATTCCAAATCAAACTACACCAAAAAGTAATATGAAAAAGATAAACGATAAGCTTTCACCAGAACAAAAATTGGTTTTGTTTGAAGAGGGAACAGAAAGAGCAGGTTCAAGTAATTTAAATAATGAAAAAAGAAAAGGTAGTTATTATTGCGTAAATTGTGGAATAAAATTATTTGATTCTAATGCAAAATATGAAAGTGGTTCAGGTTGGCCATCATTTTATGAGTCTTTACCAGAAGTTTTTGAAACCAAAACTGATTATTTATTAGGCTATCCAAGAACTGAGTATCATTGCAAAAACTGCGGTGGTCATCATGGTCATATCTTTGAAGATGGCCCTGCTCCAACTGGAAAAAGATACTGTAACAACGGTGTTTGTTTAATATTTAAAGAAAAAAGTGAGTAAGTTATTATTTTAAAAGATCTTTTAACTTATTTTCTTTTTCTAAAGCTCTTACTTCATCGTAACCTCCGATGTGTTCATCATTAAAAAATATTTGTGGTATTGTTCTTTTTCCGTGAGCTTTTTTAATCATTTCTTCCATGGCCCCATCAACATTAGCAATGTTAATTTCATTGTACGTAGCATTATTTCTGGTTAATAATCTTTTCGCAGCCTCACAATAGTTGCATAGAGGACCTGTATAAATTGTGATTTTTTTCATAAACTATAAATAATCATTTTTTTTAATTTTACTAGAGATTTTCTTTCTAGAATATTTAAATTTTTTACCATGCTTAATACTTTTTTCTTTTACTCTTTTCCTCCATAACCGAAAAGAAGATGGTTTTAAAGTTCTTCGCATTATTTTAATAACTCCTGATTCTGATATTCCAGTTTTCTTTTTAATTTCTTCAAAAGTAATACGATCGGCCCAAGCGGCCCAAATTATCCAATTTGGGTCTTCCATATGTGGCTCTGGATTTTTGACTCTAGTTATAGGGGTGTGACCTTTTTTTTTCATAAATCCTTTATAAATGAAAAAAATGATTAATGTATTTTTTTTATATACATGATATATTCTGATAGATAGTCCTATTTAACCATCTTTAGCTCCCGGTTTTAGGACTATCCTTAATTTTTTTATAAATATAATTAAACCCAAATTTTTTAATTAAACTAAAATTATTCATTTTTAGTAAATTTTCAATTTCATTATTATTTTCAATTGAAAATGAATTGTGATTTATCATTTCTACACATAAATATTTTATTTTTACTTTTTTGAAATTTATTGTCCTTAAAACTTTCAATTCATGACCCTCTATATCTAAATTCATAAAGTCTATCTCATAAAATTGATTTTCATCTAATACTTTTTCAAGTTTTATTGTTTTGATCTTTTTTTTTGTTATTTCTTCCTCTTTAATATTGTGAATATTCTTTAAAAAAGAAGTTTGATTTTTTTCAAGAGTATTTTGAGTATTTAATTCATCAATAAAATATAAATCTTGCTCTTCTTCTTTGTTTGAAATTGCTGAATTAATGTTTATATCCCTTGGTCTTGCAAAATTAAAAAAATCAATACTGAGGGGATTTAAATCAATATTTATTCCTGACCAACCAGAATTATACATTAAATATGTATTATTATGTCTAGTAGGATGAAAACAACCAACATCTAAGAATTTCCCTTTATAATCCTTATCAAAATGACTAAGTATATATTTGTCTTCACCAAATTGAGAACCATTTTTTAAGAACTTATAATTTCTAATGTAGATATTGTAAAAAAAATAAACTTTTTTTAAAAATTTATATTTTTTTGACAATAATAAAAATTTTGATCTATTGCTTTGTGACATTATGTATTTTGAGTTTTTTTGTTTGATAAAATTAAACCTGATATAATTAAAATTGACCCAATTAAATGAAAAAATTGAAATTTTTCGTTAAAAAATAAAATTGCAAAAATTGTACTGAAAAAAGGAATAAGGGACAAAAATATCCCTGCTCTATTAGCACCGATAATAGATACAGCCCCTGCCCAGCAATAATAAGAACCTATGCTTGGAAACAAAGCTAAAAAAATAAGAATATAAAAAAGATTAATATCAATCTTTATTAACTGTCCTTGGGAAAATTCATAAAGAAATTGAGGGAAAACACAAATTAATCCAAAAGTACATATGATATGAACTAAGGTGAGAAGTGGTAATGTGAATTTTTTTTTCTTTAAAAGAGTTGAATATACACCCCAGGTAATGACTCCTCCTATCATTATAATATCACCTTTGTTAAAATTTAATGAAAGCAAAATCTCAATATCAAGTTTTGTTATAATTGATAAAATTCCTAATACTGAAATTATTAATCCCAAAATTTGAAATTTATTAGTTTTTTCAACATTAAATAAAAAACACAATAAAATTATTACTGCTGGAATTGCTGTATTAAAAAGTGTTGCATTAATTACTTGTGTATGAATTAAGGATAAATAAGTGAAAGAATTAAATAAACCAACGCTTGTGAAACCAAGAAAAAATAATAAAGGTAAATTATCTAATATTGTATCTTTATATTTTAGTATCTCTTTAAAAGTAAAAGGCAGTAAAATCAGCCACACAAGTAACCATCTATAAAACACTAACGACAAAGGAGGAATATTTGTTAAAAAGGCAAATTTACCTACAACAAAATTTCCAGCCCAAAATAAAGTTGCACATACTAACATTATATATGCCTTACTATTTTGCATGGATTAACTAAATCTTATTGAGCTATAAGGTTCTAAATTTAGATTTGTATTTTCTTTAGCTATCATTCCAGATACGATCTTTCCAGATATTGGGCCTAAAGTCCATCCTAAATGGTGGTGTCCAAAACAATAAAATATATTTTTATGATTTTTTGATGGACCCATTACAGGCAAAAAATCAGGTAAAGTTGGTCTAAAACCTAACCATTCATCTTCATGTTCCGGCAAGTCCCCAAGCATATATTTTGCGTTATCAATTAAATTTTTTATTCTAGACTTTGTAAGTGGATTATTAAGTCCACCAAACTCAACAGTTCCTACAACTCTTAGACCTTGTTCCATTGGAGTAATTCCAAAACCTCTATTCGAAAATATTACAGGGCGATTTAAAAGATGATCACAGTTTTTAAAGTGAACATGATAACCTCTTTCAGTGTCTAGAGGTATTTTTTCATTTAAATTATCTGTAAATCTTTTTGAAAAAGCACCACAAGTAATCACAATTTTATCAAACAAGAAACTTTCATTATCAGATTTTAAAATTGGTTTTTCATCGTCAAATTCTACATTTTTTATTTTTTGTTTAATAAAATTTCCCCCTTTCTTTAAAAAAAGCTCAAAAAGTTTTAATAATATTTTTTTTGGATTTCTTGCATGTCTTGCGTATGAATAATAAACACCTCCATGATAAAATCTTTTAATATTAGGCTCAAGATCGTGTATTTCCTTTTGATTTACTATTTGTTGTTTTACACCAAGTTCTTTTCTAATTTGTATTTCTAATTCTCTACTTTTTAAATCTTTTTCGTTCCAAATATAAAGAATCCCTTTATTCTCAACCAATCCATCTAAATTAATTTCCTCAAAAAGTTCATCATAAGCTGGTAATGCTAAATCAAGAATTTGATGCATATTTTTTGCAGTATACATCATTTTTTTTTTAGTTGAATTTTTAATAAACTTAAAAAACCAAGGTAACATTTTTGGAACGTAATTCCATTTTAAAGACAGAGGACCTGTTGAACTTAAAAGCATAGCAGGAACATCCAAAATTACATCTGGTCGATTTAAAGGTACTGAGGCATATGGAGAAAAGTGGCCGGCATTACCATATGAAGCTGCTGAACTTCCCGGCTCATCTTTATCAAACAAAGTTACCTTAAAACCTTTTTTTTGAAGAAACAATGCATTTGAAACTCCTTGGATACCTGTTCCGATTATACCTATTTCTAATGATTGTTTCATTTTATAATTATATATTCAATGCAAATATTTATTCCAGTGACAAATTATACTTAGTTTTGAATTAATTTTTTTTTATGAAATTAATTGTTTGTGATTAATCTTTGCACTCATAACTATACTAAAACCTATCATTGTAGCAAGCATAGATGATCCACCATAAGACATTATTGGTAATGGAGAACCAACAATAGGGAGTAGTCCTAGAACCATTGACATATTAACAGTAACATAGAAAAAAATAGCAATTCCAAATCCATAACAAAACAACTTGGCAAAATAACTTCTAGATATTGTTCCAATTCTTATAACTCTAAATATTATGGCAACATAAATTAGTAAGAGAAACGTGGAGCCAATAAATCCAAACTCTTCTGAAAACAGGGTAAATATAAAATCAGTATGTTTTTCAGGTAAAAAATCTAAATAACTCTGAGTTCCCTTTAAAAAACCTTTACCCATTAATCCACCAGATCCAACTGCTATTTTTGATTGTATTATTTGATACCCAGCACCTAAAGGATCTCTATCAGGATCCAAAAATGTTAAAATTCTCAATTTTTGATAAGGTTTTAGAAATGAAATAGCAAAAGGTAAAGAAATTAATAAAGTAATAAAAGAATATGTAAAATACTTTATATTTAATCCTGCAAGCCATAAAACTGCTATTCCACTTAAAGCAATTAAAATTGATGTTCCTAAATCCGGTTGGCTAATAACAAGCATTATCGGTAAAATTAAAATAGTCGAAACTATTAGAACACTAATAAATGAATTTACCTTATCTACTTGAATACGATGAAAATATTTTGCCAAACATGCAATAATTGCTATTTTCATAAGTTC
>CACPOL010000012.1 GCA_902635545.1 uncultured Pelagibacteraceae bacterium | reverse complement strand
GTGGGTTATTACCATTAGCAGGCATAGGCATTAATTCATTTTCACCTAAAATTCTAGCCACTCTTGTTGTCGGTTGCGCACCTTGACCCAACCAGTATTTTATTCTCTCAGTTTCTAATCCGATTCTTTCCTTTTTTTCTTTTGGCAATAGTGGATTAAAGAAACCTACTTTTTCTATAAATCTGCCATCTCTAGCAAATCGACTGTCGGCTACAACAACCTTATATACAGGTCTCTTTTTTGTACCACCCCTAGATAATCTTAGTTTTAACATTTACTCTCCTTTTTATTTTAATTGATTAAATAATTCTGGAGGTATTCCTCTATCAGACATACCTTTCAGATTTCCTTTTGACATTTTTTTCATCATTTCAGACATCATTTTAAATTGTTTTAACAATTTATTGATAGTGGCTGGGTCAGTACCTGAGCCATTAGCAATTCTTTTTTTTCTTGAACCATCAATAATTTTTGGGTTTTCTCTCTCTTTTTTTGTCATTGATAAAATTATAGCTTCATTCTTTGTTATTATACTTTCATTTATTCCAGCAGCATCCATTTGCGATTTAACTTTAGACACACCTGGCATAAATGACATCACACCCTCTATTCCTCCCATTTTTTTCATTTGTCTTAATTGAGTTAAATAATCTTGCATTGAAAATTGTCCTTTTTTTAAATTCTCTTCTGCCTTTTTTACATTTTCTTCACCTAAATCTTGAGCTGCTTTTTCAACAAGCGAAACGATATCTCCTTTTCCAAGAATTCTATTTGCTATTCTGTCTGGATGAAATACTTCGAGATTTTGAATTTTTTCACCAACTCCTAAAAACTTTATAGGGACTTGTGAAACAAATTTCATACTTACAGCGGCTCCTCCTCTAGCATCACCATCTGCTCTAGTTAAAATTATTCCTGATAAATTTACTGTATTTTTAAATTCTTTCGCTACTGATGCAGCTACTTGCCCAGTAAGTGAGTCTGCTACTAAAAAAATTTCTGCAGGTTTAATTAAACTTTCTATCTGTTTAATTTCACTCATCATTTGTAAATCTATTTGTGTTCTTCCAGCTGTATCAAATAATATTATGTCGGCACCATTTAAATTAGCTGCACTAATTGCTCTTTGACAAATGTCTGATGGCTGTTGACCTTCAACTATTGGGAGAGTGAGAATATTGTTTTGTTCACCTAATGATTTTAATTGTTCTTGCGCTGCTGGTCGATATATATCGAGACTAACCATCATTACTTTTTTCTTTTTATTGTTTTCTAAATATCTTGCTAATTTAGCAGTTGTTGTAGTTTTACCTGAACCTTGTAGTCCGACTAACATCATTGGTACGGGTGGAACTGCATTAAGACTTACATCATTATTTTTTTCACCCAACAAATTAACTAATTCGTCATAAAAAATCTTCACAACCATATCTCCTGGTGATGTTGATCTGATTATTTCTTGACCTAAAATTTTAGGTTTAACTTTTTCAATAAAATTTTTTACAACATCTAATGATACGTCTGCCTCTAGTAAAGCTTGTCTAATACTCCTTAACCCTTCATCAACTTGACTTTCATCAAGAGATGGGGTCTTCTTTAAAGAGGAAAAAACTTCCTCGAATTTATTTGTCAAATTTTCAAACATATTTATTACACACAGCAGTAATCGCACTAGTGGGCGAACCCTCGCAGACTAGTGTCGATCTCTTTGTTTCCAAAGACACCGCAAATTTAACGCTTTTGCGGAAACTGCAACAAACTATAATAGAGGTTCAAAAAGTCAATAAATAAGTTAAATAACTATATATGGATATTAAAGCATTTAAAATGGATGGATTAGGTAATGACTTTGTAATTATCGATAATAGACAAAAAATTACCAATTTAACAAAAGATCAGATAGTTAAAATTTGTGACAGAAATTTTATTGGTTGTGATCAACTAATATTTATTAATCCAGATAGTTCAGCAGATGCAAGTTTGAGATTTTTTAATTCAGACGGAGGAGAATCTGGAGCGTGTGGGAATGGAACAAGATGTGTTGCAGATTTAATTTCAAAAGAGAAAGATAATAAGTCTGTAGTTTTAAATACACTATCTGGAAAATTAAAATCTCAAATATTAGATAAAAAAATTGTTGAAACTGAAATTGGTAAAGTAAGATTAAAATGGAATGAAATACCTTTATCAAAAGAAATGAATACAAAAAATTTAAATATGAAAATTATTGATACAAATAATAATGAGTATTTAGGTGGCACAGCAATTAATGTTGGTAATCCACATGTAGTTTTTTTTGTAAAAAAGATTGAGAATTTTAACATGGAGAAAATTGGTCCTGAGATAGAAAATCATAAAATCTTTCCTGAGAAATGTAATGTAACAATTGCTCAGGTTATTAATAAAAATCTAATTAAAGTTAAAGTGTGGGAGAGGGGAGCTGGTCTTACTAAAGCTTGTGGAACAGCAGCCTGTGCTACTGCATATGCTGGTAAACTAAATAATCTCACACAAAAAAAAACAGATATAGAATTTACAACTGGGAAATTATCAATTCTAATAGATGAAAATAATTCAATTTATATGAAAGGACCTGTGTCAGATATAAAAGAAATAAAAATAAAATTATAATGGGAATTTTTGATAAATTTAAAATTGGATTTCAAAAAAGTGCATCAGCATTAAGGTCTGGACTTAAAGAAATAATTGTTAAAAAAGAAATCAATGACGAAAATTTAGATAAAATTGAAGAATTTTTAATTCAATCTGATGTAGGAATTGAGGCTGCATCTGAAATCAAACAAATTATTTCCACAAAAAAAATTGATCCAAATAAAGACTTAACTAAAGAAATAAATTTTATTTTAAAAGAATATATAATTTCTTTAATGAAACCTTTAGAAAATAACTCTTTTTTTGAAAAGAAAGAAAAACTCAATGCAACTTTAATTTCTGGAGTCAACGGTGTTGGTAAAACAACAACAATTGGTAAAATAGGAAAAATATTGAAGACTAATGGTAACAAAGTTCTTTTTGCAGCTTCAGATACTTTTAGAGCTGCTGCAATTGAGCAATTAGAAAATTGGGCAAATAAAGTAGATGCTCAAATAGTAAAATCATCTCAAGGTGCTGATCCAGCATCTGTTGCATTTAAGGCTGTTGAAGAAGCTATTAATAATGATTTTAGTCAAGTTTTAATAGATACAGCTGGAAGACTTCAAAATAAAAAAAATTTAATGGAAGAATATAAAAAGATAGCTAATGTTACAAAAAAAATAGATCCAAACGCACCCCACAATGTTATTTTAGTTTTAGATGCTACTTCAGGGCAAAATGTAATAAATCAAGTCGAAGAATTTAATAAAATCATTCCCATAACAGGTATTGTGATGACAAAACTAGATGGCACAGCCAAAGGAGGTATTTTGTTAGCATTAGCAAAAAAATATAAAATTTCAATCATAGCATTAGGCTTAGGAGAAAAAGAAGACGACTTACAATTATTTGAGGCAGAAAAATTTGCTGATGCATTTACTCAAATTAATTAATTAAATTACTAGAGATCAAAGGTTTATAGATATAACATTTGTAATTGTCATTAAATTCATAATGTCCACAATCTTTAGAAAATGATGAGATTATAAAATCAAATTTGCCAGTTGTAGGATAAAGTTCTAATTTTTTACTAATGATATCGTATTTAAAATTAGCATTTAAACTTTTTACAGCGCTAATCATCACTAATGTTTTATCATCTTTTAATAAATAGTAAGCAAAATCATCTGGAAAAACAGGAAAGTCATATTCTTGTAAAAAATATTTAGCTTGCGAAGGGAACCAATCGTAAGAAATTAAAGGTGAAGAGGATTTTGTTGAATGATTATAAATATAAAGATCTTTTGGATAATCATTAATATAATTATCATTCTCTCCTCTTGCTAAAATAGATTTTTCTCTACCTTTAAAATATAGGCTAAATTCTTTACTGTGTGAGTCCATGTGGTCTATATGAAATAAATCATCTGGCTGAAAAAACTTATCTTGAGAATAAACGTTTATAATAAAAATGAAATATAAGATAAATAAAAAAAATAATTTTTTCATTATCTTATATTGAAATTAAATTCTGAAATATCTTTGTTAAGATTGTGGCTTAATTTAAACTTTTTAGAAATGAATTGAGAGCTTTAATAAGGTTTTCATCGAACTCCATCATATGATTGTCATGTTTTGTGAAATAAGAATATTTTGGTTCATTAGCTATGTCATACATTTTTTTCCCCATGGAAAATGGAACAATCTGGTCAGCCTCACCGTGCATTATTAAAATAGGAGCGATTATGTTATTAATTTTACTTTTATTATCAAATTTGTCTTTTAATAATAAATTTACAGGTATGTAAGGATAAAATTTTTTAGCTGCATCAACCATAGAGGTGAAAGGAGTTTCTAAAATAACACCAGCAAAATTTTTTTTTTGCGATAAATGCGTTGCAACACCAGTCCCTAATGACTCACCATAAATAACAATATTCTCTTCTTTGACACCTTTGCTGATAAGCCAATTTATTCCACTTCTTCCATCCTCATAAAGACCTTCCTCAGACGGTTTTCCCTGATTCCCACTAAAACCTCTCCAGGCAATTATTAAAAAGTTTACATCCATTTCACTAAAATGATTTAACTTATGAATTCTATTTTCCAAAGAACCTGCATTTCCGTGCAAATAAAGAATGGTTTTATGTTTCTTTAAATCTTTCTCATGATACCAGCCTAATAAATCAATGTTGTCTGAAGTATTTATTTTTACCTTTTCAATTGAAACGGATATTTTATCATTAGTGTAATTATTTTCATCTGGATGATACAATAAATTTCTCTGATAAAAATATAAAAAGATCAAAATTAAAAAATAAACTAAAATAATTATTTGTAAAAATGAGAACAAATTATTCCTAAATTTTTTTAACATTATTCTTTTTTGCCAAGTATATTCCAAAAAATACTAAAATTGTTCCAATGAAATGATAATTTTCAAATTTTTCATCGAATAAAAAATAACCATAGATTGCCCCGTAAATTGTAAAGACATAAAGTGTAAATCCAGTTAAAGATGCGCCTAATTTTTTTTGAGCAATAGTATAAAGAGTAAAAGCAATTATTCCTGGTGAAACAGCTGCAAAAACTACCCATAAGTAAAATTCGGGTACAAAAACCGTTTGTTTATAAAATATTTCCTCACCAATATAAAAGGGCAATAAGCTTAATGCTCCAAAAAACGATATTAAAGTAAATCTCTCGAAAATTTTAAGTTTAGAATTCCAATAAAATAGATAAATAGAATATAAAGCCCATCCAATTGCAGCAGCCAACATCCATAAATCACCAATTGTGAATTGTAAATTAATTAATAATTTTAGATTACCTTTAATTATAATCGTAAAGACACCTATTAAACATGCAATTAATCCAATTATTTTGGTAAAATTAATTGTTTCTTTAAAGAAAAAATATGAGATTAAAATTATAAATACAGGTGATGATGTATAGATAATTCCCATATTTGTAACTGTAGTGGTTTCGCCAGCTAAAAATGGGAAAGCACCACAAACACCACAACCCATGGACCCTAAAAAAAACAATTTTTTATATTCCTTCTTAATAATCTTAAAATTTTTTTTTAAACTAACGTATGTAAATGGTAATAATATAAAAAAAACCAGTGTCCATCTCCAAAAGGCTAAAGAAATAGGTGGCACAAATTCTACACCTCCCCGTGCTACTACTAAGTTGCTTGCCATAAAAATTGGTTGAATAAATAAAAGTGAAAGAGGAAAAATATTAACGTTGAGATTTTTCAATTTTTGTAAAAGTTAACTTTTATCAAAAAAGGCTTCGTATATCATCATTAAGATAGCTGCACCCATTAATAGATAAACTGGAATAACATCTATAAATCCAATCATCATTGATCTGGTTAAAGTAGTTGCTAATCCGACTAGAAAGAAAACCGCAAATGATAAACCGATAATAGTTGTAATCTTATTCATCTAATTATTCCTCACATTTTTTTTCTAACCATTTGGCAACACCTAAAAATCTATGATCATCATATTTATTGCCAATTAATTGAATACCTAATGGTAAATTATTTTCTCCTTCAAGTAAAGGTAATGAAATACATGGTGTTCCTAAATAAGACCAAACTTTGTTGAATTCAGCTGTACCTGTGCTTTTCAAACCTTTGGGTGCAACTCCTGGGCTAGATGGTGACAATACACCATGATAATCTTCAAATACTTCTTGATAAGACTCATAACTTCTTTTCATAAAGTCAATCGCCTCTGCATATTCCTTAGCTGAATGTTTATTTCCTTTAATTATCGCATCCTGCATATATTTAGAAAGTTTTTTTTTATATTTTTTAAAATATATAGAAAAATTATTTGCTAAATCTGTTTCGTGAATAATCTGATGATATTTATGGATATCCTTAAAATATGAAGGTGTATCAAAAAGCTCAATATTTTTTTTAAACGATTTAATAAAATATTCAAAAGATTCTCTTGATTTCTTGTCAATTATTTTCCAATGATCAGTTTTATAAAAAATAAATTTAGGTTCAAAAAGAGGACCTTTTTTTGTTTCAGATAAAATATTTTCAGTAGAATAATGAATAGTTGCCGGATCAAATTTGTCCTTTTTGATTAAAATTTTTGCTAGCATAGCTACATCCTCTACCTTTCTTCCAAAAACACCTATATGATCTAAGCTATAAGAGGTTCTCAGAACTCCATTTCTTGAAATAAGTCCGTAGCTTGGTTTGTAGCCAACAACTCCACAATAAGATGCTGGTCTTATTATAGATCCTCCTGTTTGAGACCCAATTGAAACAGGTGCCATGTAAGAAGCAACTGATGCGGCAGATCCACTCGATGATCCACCTGGTGTCCTTGTTTTATCATGGGGATTTGTAGTGGTTGAGGGTCCTAAATAAGCAAGCTCAGAAGTTGCTGTTTTGCCCATAACAATAGCACCAGCGGAATGAAGTAGATCGATTACTTCCGCATTTTGTGAATATGATTTACCTTTTCTAATAACAGTTCCACATTCGGTTGGCATATCAACTGTGCCAATAATATCTTTAACAGCCACTGGGACACCATGAAGAGGTCCAATTGGCTTTCCAGATCTTCTATGATCATCTGCTTCAGCAGCTTTTTCTAATAAAATTTTTTTATCAAAATGTGCCCATGCTTTTATTACTTTTTCAAATTTATCTATTCTTTCAATATAATTTTCACAAACCTCCACCGAAGTAATTTGAGCATCTTTTATCTTTGCTGCTACTTCTTCAAGACTTAAAGAAAATATATCTGTCATTTAAAATTAATTTGCAAATAGGGTCTCCGGTAACCAAAGCGCAATTCCTGGGAACAAATACATTAAAACCATGGCTAAAATTACAATACCCAAGAATGGCATTATGCCAGAGAATATTTGCATAAGTTCAACATTCTTTGACTGTACACCTTTTAAATAATAAGCGGACATTGCCATAGGTGGAGTCAAAAATGAAGTTTGTAGGTTTAATGCAATTAACATTGCAAAAAAATATGGATTTACACCAAAAAACTCAACTAATGGCAAAAAAATTGGCACAAATATAATTAATATCTCCGTCCATTCTAAAGGCCAACCTAATAGAAAAATTATTAACTGAGTTATAACCAAAAATTGCCATGGTTGTAAATTTAAAGATTTAAAGAAATGTTCAAAAACCTCATGACCGCCTAAATATGAAAATACAGATGCAAAAGTCCAAGATCCAATAAACAACCACATAATCATTGCGGTAGTTTTTGCGGTTAGAAATACGGACTCCTTGAAATTTTTCCATTTAAGAGTTTTATAAAAATATGAAAGTACCAATGAACCAAAAGCCCCCACCGCTGCTGCCTCAGCAGGTGTTGCGATACCTGCAAGGATTGTACCTAAAACTAAAATTATAAGAGAAAATAACGGTAAAAAAGAAACTAAAACTTCTTTCATTATTATCGCAGGTGGAGGTATCTCCTCCGCAGCAGGTTTTGGAGCAATTGATGGGTTTAACCATGCTCTAAATACAGCATATGCTATATAAAGTCCTGCTAACATTAATCCTGGAAAAATTGCAGCTGCAAATAATCTCAACGGTGATAATTGTGCAATTACTGAGTAAACTATCAACATTATACTTGGTGGAATTAAAATTCCCAAACAACCACCTGAACATATTATCCCAGATGCAAATTTCTTATCATAACCCGCTTTAATCATGGCTGGCCAAGCAAGAAGACCCATCAACGTAACAACTGCACCAATAATTCCTGTTGCTGTTGAAAATAATGCACATGTAATCAATGCAGCTACCGCCATTGAAGCAGGGAGTCTATGAGATGCTAATCTTATTGCAAAAAATAATTTTGCTACAATTCCAGCTCTTTCAACTAAGTATCCCATAAACAAAAAAAGTGGTACAGCTGTTAAAACGTTATTATCCATAACAGTGTAAGTGTTTTGGACAAACAGTTGAAATATTCTATTATCAAGAAGATGTTCCATTTTAGTTGGATCAAAGTAAGCATAATATCCAAAGCCTAAACCCATCGCCATTAAAGTGAATGCAATTGGAAAACCTAACAAAACAGCAAATAAGAATATCCCCATCATCATAATTGCTACTTCAGGATTTGTTAGACTAAATAACATCTTCTTTATTTCCTTGTTGTGAAGTTCTCATTAATATTTTTTCAGTTTCCTCGGCATCACGCTCAGTTCCTCTTTCAGGCCAAACACCAGTTTTAATACAAATAATACATCTAAATACTTCACTTATTCCTTGAAGAGTTAAAAGACTTCCTGATAGAGGTATAAGAGATTTTGCCATATAAATTTGAATTTGAGCAGGACTGTTCCAACTTGTTTCCTTAATTTTCCAAGCAAGGGCCGCATATTCATAGCCATAGAAAGCTAATGCAAGAACACCTGGAAAAAAGAAAATAAAATATAAAATAATATCTATCCAAGCCTGGGTCCTTTGCGAAAATAATCTATAAATAACGTCACCTCTTACATGAGCTTCAGTACACAAAGTATAGGCTCCGGCCATCATAAAAATTGCACCATACATTTGAAGACTAAAATCAAAATTCCATAAGGTTGGGGCGTTTAACGCATATGCCATGAAAACTTCATAACAAGTTCCACCCATTAATATTACTATACACCATGAGAATGCCTTACCCATTGAGACACTTAAACGATCAGCAAATTTTATGTAAGATCTCATCATAGATATAAACTTTTATTGAATTGTTCTTAATTAATCAAATAAAAAAGGGGGCCGAGGCCCCCTTAATAAAATTTATAAAAGTTAATTATATCTTAACTTTTCCAATTGGACCAAACTCGTTTTCATATGCAAGTTTGTAATTTGGCTGATTCATCAGCAAGTACTTCATTACTCTCTTCGCATATGCTTTCTGAGAATCAACAATTTTCTTAAAGAAAGGATCTTTCTTATTAAAATCACCGATTACCTTGTCCCAACCTTTTAATTGTTGAGCTAAGATTTCATCAGAAGTTTGATACACATTTACTTTGTGCTCATTCATTAACTTAGCTAGATCAGCCGAGTATCTTACTAAAGCTTTAAAGTAGTTATCACTATTTGCAGCATAAGCAGCATTTTTTAATATTGCTTGGTGTGCAGGTGATAAACTATTAAATGTTTTTTTATTTACTGGTATTTCAAACATCTCTTGAGATTGGTGGAAGCTTCCTAAATGATAATGCTTAGAAACATCTTGCATACCAAATTGAGAGTCTGAAGTAGGGTTGTTAAACTCAGCTGCTTCAATCAATCCAGTTTTCATAGCTGGTTGAATTTCACCACCTGGTAATTGTCTAACTACCATTCCCATTGCAGTCAAAACGTTAGTCGCTAAACCAACAGTTCTGTACTTCATACCTTTAACATCAGACACTTTAGTCACATTCTTTTTGAACCAACCAAATGGCTGAGCTGGCATAGGCATATGGAAAAAACCAATATAATCAAAACCTACTTTTGCTAGAGTTTCGTCATATAGTTTTCTTCCTCCACCATATTCCATCCATCCCATAACTTCCTGAGATGACATTCCATATGAAGGACCAGTTCCAAATAATGATGCAGCAGGATTTTTACCATACCAATATGCTGTCACCCAGTGACCCATATCAACTACACCAGAACTAACTGCTTGTCCGATTTCTGAAGTCTTTACAACTGCACCAACCGGTTGAAGATCAATCTGAAGTGAACCTCCAGACATTTCCTTAACCATGTTGCAATAGTCTCCAGCCATTTCAAAAAAGATATTAGCCCCACTTGGCCATGCAGCTTGCATCTTTAAAGTTGTTGCAGCATTAGCCTTAACATAAGGCATTGCAACAGCGGCTGCAGCTAGAGCACCGGTCTTAGCAGCAGTTTTAAAGAACTTACGTCTTGAAGGCGTCTTAGTTACCTTCAATGATTTTTTTTCTTTAATCATTAGTTTCTCCCTTAGTTTAATTAATTAATTAACTAAAATAGTTAAGCATAAAAGTTGTTAAGAGTCTTATGTTAAATAAACCCACATTATATTATTTTTCAACCCTAGGTGGAAATATTTACCTTAAAATTTAATTAACTTTGTTTTTACATTTTCCAATTTTGAAAAACTCTTCAATGTTATCTATTGCAAGGTTTGCCATTGCAGTTCTAGTTTCTTTTGTAGCACTTCCAAGGTGTGGCAATATAAAAGCACTTTTATGTTTTAGATAACCAGGATTTAAATTTGGTTCTCCTTTATAAACATCTAAACCAACTGCATAAACTTTTCTTCTATTTAATGCATCAATTAATGCTTCGTCATCAACTATATCTCCCCTGGCGATATTGGTGACAACTGCTCCAGCTGGAAGATGTTCTAAAGCCTTTTTATTAATTAAATTTTCAGTTTCCTTTGATGCAGGACAACAAATTGATAGAACATCTGAAACAGATAACAAATCATTTAAATTCTCATGATAAATAGCACCTTGATCTTTATCAGGAGTTAATTTGGATCTATTATGATAATGAATAACCATCCCTAATGACTTTGCAACTTTTGCTATTTTCTGTCCTATTCTTCCCATTCCTAAGATGCCCAATCTTGTCCCTGTTAATTGTTTACCAATCAAATAATCTGCTGACCATTTCCAATTAGATGCTTTTGCACCCTCAATACCTTCTGATGCTCTTCTACAAGCACCTAAAATTAAAAGAACACCAATTTCTGCTGTTGCGTCAGTTAAAACATCTGGAGTATTAGTTACAATAATACCTTTTTTCCTTGCTGCCTCTAAATCAATATTTCCAAAACCGACTGCAAAATTTGATAAAATTTTAACACTATCAGGTAATTTATTAATTGTATCTTTGTCTAATTTATCTGTAAGTGCAGACAGCACTCCGTCACAACCTTTGCTAAGTTCAATTAATTTTTCTTGTGAATAAAGTTCATCGTTTAAGTTTAATTTTACATCCCAGATATTTTTTGCTCTATCTTCATTTGATCTAAGTAATTTTCGAGTAATCAATATTTTTTTCATTAAAATTCTACAATAATTAATTTAGGTCGAATATCTTACCAGGGTTCATTATATTATTTTGATCAATACTTCTTTTTATTAACTTCATTAAAGGAATATTATCACCATGTTCTTTTAATAAGTAAGCTTTTTTATGAAGTCCAACTCCATGTTCACCCGTAATAGTTCCATTCAATTCTAAAGTTTTTTTTATTAATAAATCACTAAATTCCCGGATACTCTTATAAGTTTCTTTTTTTAAAGGGTCATAAGGTAAAAGCACATGAAAATTACCGTCTCCTAAATGTCCAACCATAGGAGCCCTGAGACCTAATTTTTTTGTCTGTTCCTCTGCAAAATTTACACATTCAGTTATTTTTGAAATTGGAAGACACACATCGGTTGAATAAACTCTACCATTATTGATTAAAGCCTTAACAGAATAATAAACATCCCATCTTGCCTTCCATAATTTGTTTCTCTCTTCAAGATCCTTTGCCCATTTAAATGAGCTTCCACTATTATCTTTTGAAATTTCTTCAACAATCTTTATATTTTCTTTATTTGATAATTCTGATCCATGAAATTCAAAAAATAATGTTGGTAATACCTTGACGTCTTTTAGTTTTGAATAATTAATACTAATTTCCATTTGATCTTTATTTAACATCTCAATCCTTGCTATTGGAACTCCATATTGAATTACTTGTTGAGCTGTGTGTACTGCTCTCTCTAAAGAAGGAAAATGACATACTGCACTCATAATACTTTCTGGGATCGGAGATAACCTTAATTGAATTTCTGTGATGATACCTAAAGTTCCCTCTGAGCCAACAAAGAGATTAGTTAAATTATAACCGGCTGAAGTTTTTTTAGTTCTACTGCCTGTTTTTATGATATCACCATTAGGCAAAATAACTGTAAGGCCAGTTATGACAGATTTCATTGTACCATATTTTACAGCCATTGTTCCAGAAGCTGAGGTTGAAGCCATACCACCAATTGCGGCATTAGCACCTGGATCAATTGGAAAAAATACTCCATCCTCTCTCAAATAATCATTTAGTTGTTCTTTAGTAACGCAAGCTTGGACCCTGCAGTCAAAATCCTCAGCATTAACACTTAAAATTTTATTCATTTTTTCTAAACAAATGGTTATCCCTTTTTCATTGCCTACAACATTTCCCTCTAAAGATGTTCCAGTTCCAAATGGAACAACGGGAATTTTGTGTTCATTACATAATTTAAGAATTTTTGAAACCTCTTCATTCGTTTCAGGAAAAACTACTGCTTTGGATAATACGGGATCGTATGTATCCTCTCCCCTGGCATAATTTGTTCTTGTTGATACAGAGGTTGAATATCTTCCGTTAAAAATTTTTTTTAATTCTGCTTCTACTTGATCATACATATTTGAATAATATTAATAAAAATTACTTTAAAAATACAGCTTATTTAGTAAGCATTTTCTTTATGTTTTCTAATGCTTGAGAAATATTATCTCTAGATGCGGCAAAACTAAATCTTACATAATCACTACAAGTTTTTCCAAATGCGGTGCCTGGAACTATTGCAACTCCTGCTTCATGCATAGCTTTTTTACAAAACTCAGAGCCATTCATTCCAGTTCCAATAACTTTCGGAAAAGCGTAAAAGGCACCTCCAGGTAAACTACATTCTACACCTGGCAAATCGTTTAAGCCTTGATGAATTAAATTTCTTCTGGCTGTAAACTTCTCCATCATCTCATTTATTGAGTCATCTGGTCCATCTAAAGCTGCTATTCCTGCATATTGTGCAGCAGCGTTTACACAAGATACACTGTTTATCAAAAGTTTATTGACATGTTCAACTAATTCTTTAGGCCAAAAGCTCCATCCTAATCTCCATCCAGTCATTGAATATGCTTTACTCCATCCCTCTAATACAATTAATCTTTCTCTTAAATCTGGGTAATTAAAAAAAGATGGCATCTCTTTATTATCGAAGATTTGTCTACTATAAATTTCATCGCTCAAAATAGTTACGTGAGGATATTTTTTTAATCCCTCAGCCAATACATCTATGTCCGATTTTTCTACAAAACTTCCTGTCGGATTATTTGGATTTATCAAAATTAACAATCTTGTTTTATCTGTAATTAATGATAATATTTTTTGAGGATTAAATTTTAAATCTTTATCCTCTGTCAAATCATAAGGCACTGAAGTTGAGCCTGTATAATTAATCATTGATTCATAAATTGGAAAAGCAGGTATTGGATGAATAATTTCTGCACCAGGTTCTCCAAAACATTGGATTGCATAACTCATTGTAGGCTTACCACCTGGCATAATTAAAATTCTTTCGGCGTCTACATCAGCGTTATATCTTTTTTTAATCCATCTTGTAACAGCCTCTCTACACTCTAAAATTCCATTAGATAAAACGTAACCGTGATGTCCATCATCTAAAGCTTTTTTTGCAGCCTCAACAACATGCTTAGGTGTTTTAAAATCTGGTTGACCTAAACCCAAATGAATCATTGGATTTCCTTTTGCCTCTAATGCTTTTGCTTCAGCCAAAACAGAAAAGGCTGTTTCTGTGCCTAAATAATTTAAATTCTTTGCTAACTTCATCGCTATAATTTTTAAATTTTTAATCTATTTCTATAAATTAATTTCGAACTATTCAACTCTTTTAAACTTTTACATCCCATTAAAATCATATTTCTGTTTATTTCATCGTGCATGTTTTTAAGCAAATGTTCAACACCTAGTTGACCTCCTGCGGCCAAAGAGAACAAAAAAATCTTTCCAAAACTACAAGCTTTAGCCCCAGCAGCAATAGCCTTTAGTACATGTGTTCCTCTTCTCACACCTCCATCTAAAATAATTTCAAGCTTATCTCCAACGGCATCTGAAATAGCTTTTACTTGATCAAATGGGGATCTTGATCCATCAAGTTGTCTTCCACCATGGTTTGAGATAATTATTGCTGTACACCCAATATCAATTGCTCTTCTTGCATCTTCAACTGACATAACTCCTTTTAGTGCAAATGGTCCATTCCATCTTTTCACACAATACTCTGCATCTTTCCAATTCATTGCTGGATCGTATTGTTCATTAATGTATTCAATAACAGATTTTGTAATATTAGTTCCTTTATCAGTTTTTGTTGCAACATTTGCTAATTTAAACTTGCCATGCATGATATAGTTAAATACCCAACTAGGATGAACTGCAAAACTCAATAAGCTTTGTAAAGTTAATTTTGGTGGAGTTGTAAAACCTGTTCTGTGATCTCTCTCCCTATTGCCAGCTACTAAAGTATCAACTGTCAAACACATTCCATCAAATCCAGATCTTCTGCAACGATCAATTAAATCATCCGTAATTGATTTATCCTTATGTACATAAAGTTGAAATAATTTTGGACCACCAGAAATATTTGAAATCTCTTCTATTGTGTTGTTTGCCATTGTGGACATGCTATAAAAAGTTCCAAATTTATCAGCTGCCCTTGCTGAAGCTTTATCGCCATCATGATGATATAATCTTTGCATAGCACAAGGTGATAAAAAAATAGGCATATCAATTTTTTTTCCAAAAATAGTTGTTGATAGGTCAGGTTTTCCAACACTTGCTAAAATATTAGGAACCAGGTCGCAATCATCAAAAGAGTTTGTATTTCTTTTAAGAGTTATCTCATCATCAGCACCACCATCAATATAGTGAAATATTGGAGAAGGTAATTTTTTTTTTGCGAGTTTTCTAAAGTCGTTAAAGTTATGGCAATTTTGTAAAATCACTATCTTCTAAATCTCAAATTATTTCTATTCAGATCCGATATTTTTGTGCATCCCATTAATTTCATATCTCTAACTAATTCCGATTTATAAAGTTCTAAAGCTCTTTCAACACCTGGTTGACCTGCGGCAGCAAGTGCATAAAGATAAAGTCTTCCACCAGAACATGCCTTTGCACCAAGCGATAGTGCTTTAAGCATATGAGTTCCTCTATGAATTCCTCCCTCACAAATAACATCAAGTTTATCTCCAACAGCATCTACGATTTCTGCAAGTTGATCGAAAGGCGATCTTGATCCATCAAGTTGACGTCCTCCATGATTAGAAACCATTATACCTGTACATCCTATATCAACAGCTTTTTTTGCATCTTCAACAGACATAACTCCTTTAAGAGCAAAATGACCTCCCCATTGAGAACAAAGTTTTTCTGCATCTTTCCAATTCATAGATTGATCCAACATAGTAGAAAAATAATTTCCAATTGAAGAGTTAGTACTTGTGCCTTCTTTCACAAAATCTTGAAGGTGAGGTAATTCAAATTTACCTTTTGTTAAATAATTTATTCCCCACATTGGTTTCGTTGCAAAACTAAATAAACTAGATAATGTAAGCTTTGGCGGTGATGTAAAGCCAGTCCTTAAATCTCTTTCGCGATTTCCTCCAGTAATAGTGTCCACAGTTAAGGCCATTACATCAAATTTGGCAGCTTTAGCTCTTTGCAAACATGAGTCGTTCAAACCTCTATCTTTGTGAAAATAAAATTGAAACATTTTTGGGGTATCAATCATAGACGATATTTCTTCAACACTTACAGTTGCTAAAGCTGAAACTCCAAACATTGTATTAAATTTTTTTGCAGCTTTTCCCACTGCTCTTTCACCATCATAATGAAAAAGTCTTTGCAGTGCAGTTGGCGCAAGATAAAATGGTAGATCTAATTTTTTGCCAAATATTGTTGTTGATAAATCAACTTCCTCTACTCCTCTTAGAACATTTGGAACTAAATCAACGTCATCAAAAGCACTAGTATTTCTTGCGTAAGTAATTTCATCATCAGCAGCACCATCAATATAATGGAATATTGGTGAAGGTAATTTTTGTTTCGCTAGTTTTCTAAAATCACTAAAATTATGACAATCTTTAAGTCTCATAACTTAATTTAAAATTTTTTAAAGAAATTAAACATATAACTATTTGCCCCAGGATTCTTATCTCCTAA
>CACPOL010000011.1 GCA_902635545.1 uncultured Pelagibacteraceae bacterium | reverse complement strand
GTGGTCCAACTAAACATAGGATTGGACCTTTGATTTTTTCCATTCTTTTTTGAACAGCTAAAAATTCTACAATTCTTTCTTTAATTTTTTCAAGACCAAAGTGATCCTTATCCAAAATATTTAACGCTTTAGCCAAGTCTATATCAACTTCACTTTTTTTAAACCATGGCAACTCTATCATCCAATCTAAATAATTTCTTACAACAGTTGCTTCAGCTGACATTGGGCTCATATTTTTTAATTTTTTCAATTCAGTTAAGCATTTTTTTTCAACTTCTTTTGGCATCTTTGCCTTTAAAATAGCTTTATTTAAACTTGAACTTTCATCTTTTCCATCCTCAATTTCACCAAGCTCTTTTTGGATTGCCTTAAGTTGCTCGTTTAAATAGTATTCTCTTTGAGTCTTTTCCATTTGAGTTTTAACTCTTCCACGTATTCTTTTTTCAACACCAATAATACTGGTCTCATTTTCCATTATTTTGATAATTAAATTTAATCTTTTTTTAACGTCATCAGTTTCAAATATTTGCTGTTTTTCTGAGATAGTTGCATTTAGATGAGAAGCAATATTATCAGCTATTTGTGAAGCGTCTTTTAATTGTTTTATAGAGTTTATGGTTTCACTAGAAATTTTTTTATTAATTGATGTTAATTTTTCAAGTCTGCGTATTGCCGTTACAGCTAATGGTAATAAATTTTCATCTTTTTCAATTACATCATTGAAATATGAGTAGTCGCAAGTAATAAATTTATCATTATCTTTAAAATCGATTATTTTAACTCTTTTGATACCTTCAACTAATACTTTTACAGTACCATCAGGTAATTTTAAAAGCTGTAAAATATTTCCCTCACAACCATACATAAAGATATCCGATTTTTTTGGGTCATCGACTTCTGAATTTTTTTGAGTTGTTAAGATAATTTTTTTATCTTTTTTCATAACTTCATTTAAAGCTGAAATGGATTTATCTCTGCCTACAAACAAAGGTATGACCATACTTGGAAAAACTACAATATCTCTTAATGGTAATAGTGGTAATGAAAATTTAACTTCCATGAGTTAAATATGGGTATAATATTTGAAATTGCAATAACTTTTTGCCTGTTATTAACTTAAATTATGCAGCTGTTGTTTTATCACCCTTAGATTTTGTGTTGTTTTTAGAATGAACAATAATTGGTTGTGATATTCCTTTAGCCGCACCTGCGTCTATTATTACCTCTTCTACGTTATCCTGACTAGGTAAATCATACATAGTTTTTAATAAAATATTTTCGAGTATTGATCTTAATCCTCTTGCACCAGTTTTTTTATTTATTGCCTTCACAGCAATCTCTTTTAAAGCATTTTCTTTGAAAGTTAACTTTGCTCCGTCTAATTTAAATAGCTCTTGATATTGTTTTGTTAAAGAATTTTTTGGTTCTTGTAAGATTTTAATTAAAGTTTTTTCATCTAGATCTTCTAATGTTGCAATCATTGGCAACCTTCCAATAAATTCTGGAATTAAACCATATTTCAATAAATCTTCAGGTTCTAAACTTTTCATCCATTCACCAGTTTTTTTATCTAATGAATTTTTTACATCTGCGCCAAAACCAATAGAAGTACCTTTATCCCTTTGAGAAATTATCTTGTCTAAACCAGCGAATGCTCCACCACAAATAAATAATATGTTTGTTGTATCCACTTGTAAAAATTCTTGTTGAGGATGCTTTCTTCCTCCCTGTGGAGGAACACTTGCGATAGTTCCCTCCATGATTTTTAATAATGCTTGTTGAACACCTTCTCCAGATACATCTCTTGTTATTGAAGGGTTCTCAGATTTTCTACTTATCTTATCTACTTCATCAATGTAAACAATTCCTCTTTGAGCTTTTTCGACATTATAGTCAGCTGCTTGTAATAATTTTAAAATAATATTTTCTACATCTTCACCAACATAACCTGCCTCGGTTAGAGTAGTTGCATCAGCCATAGTAAATGGTACATCTAATATTCTAGCAAGAGTTTGTGCTAAAAGAGTTTTCCCACAACCAGTTGGTCCTACTAATAAAATATTTGATTTAGAAAGTTCGACATTTTTGCTTGTCTTATTTTCATAATTCAATCTTTTATAATGATTATGAACTGCCACAGATAAAACTTTTTTTGCATGTTTTTGGCCTATAACATAATCATCTAATACATTGCAAATTTCTTTTGGTGAAGGTAATCCATCTTGGTGTTTAACAAAAGTTTCCTTGCTTTCTTCCTTGATTATATCCATACAAAGTTCAACACATTCGTCACAAATAAAAACTGTTGGACCCGCGATCAGCTTTCTTACTTCGTGTTGACTTTTTCCACAAAAAGAACAGTACAGAATATTTTTATTATTTGTGCTCATAATTTTTATAACGAATCAATAATGTACTTTATTACAATTATAAGTTCTTAATCAAGTGTGGGTTGTTAATAAAACTAGATCTAGTGTTTTATGATCTCTTTTCCACAACTTCATCAATTAATCCAAAATCTTTAGCCGCATCCGATGTCATAAAATTATCTCTCTCGAGAGCCTTTTTTATATCTTCAACAGATTTGCCTGTATGCTTTGAATAAATTTCATTTAATCTTTTTTTTAAAGACAGTACCTCATTTGCATGAATTTCTATATCAGTAGCTTGTCCTTGAAATCCAGCAGAAGGCTGATGAACCATAATTCTGGAATTTGGTAAAGAAAATCTTTTACCTTTGGTGCCTGCTGAAAGTAAAAAAGATCCCATTGAGGCAGCCTGACCAATGCATAAAGTAGATACGTCTGGTTTTATATATTGAATTGTATCATAAATTCCTAAACCTGCTGTAACCAGACCCCCAGGACTATTTATGTAAAGAAAAATTTCTTTTTTTGGATCTTCTGCCTCTAAAAATAAAAGTTGTGCTGTAACAAGAGATGCAACATTATCATTAATTTGACCAACTAAAAAAATTATTCTTTCTTTTAAAAGTCTGGAATAAATATCATAAGCTCTTTCGCCTCTACTTGATTGTTCAACAACCATTGGAATTAAAGTATTCATATGTTCAGAAATTTTTGTCATAAGTTGATTCGTATAACTTATACAACTTGTGATTACTTTTTGCTAACTTTTTTTATTTTTTTAATTGGAGATTTGGTTTTTATTGATTTTGTCTTAGTTTTGGTTTTGTTCTCATTAGTTTTTTTTGACTCAACCTTTTTTTCAGGCTTCCTTTGATCTTTGAGTTCTTGATCAAGCTGTTGTTTTTGGGATTGTTTTAGAATTTTTTCAGCTTCATCTTTCGTAATTTCTTTTTTGTTAGATTTTGCTTTTTCTTTTATATGACTAATTATTTTTTCTTCATAGACAGTACCTCTCAAGCTTGCAACAGCTGATGGATTTTTTTGATAAAAATCCATTACCATTTTTTCTTGACCTGGCATCATCCTGATTTGTTTTTGAACTTCTGATTGTATTTCTTGTTCTGTAACTTTAATTTTATTTTGTTCACCAAATTCATTTAAAATTAGACCAACTTTAATTCTTTTTTTTGCGACTTCTTCAAAATTTTTTCTACTTTTTTTTATATCTTCATCTGACATACCTTGAGAAAGCACTTTTACCTCCTCATCAACTAAATTTTCTGGTATCTCTTCAACTTTAAATTTTTCAATTTCTTTTAAAATTTGATTTTTTGAAAGTCTATCTAATGAATTCTTATATTCATCATTTATTTGTTTAGTAATTAAAGACTTAAGGTCATTTAAATCTTTTGCACCTAAATTTTTTGCAAATTCATCATCTATTTTTAATTCCTCTGGATTTTTTACACTAATAATTTTACAATTAAATTTTGCTATCTTGTTTACTAAATCTTTTTCTGGGAAATTTTCTGGTAAAGTCGCTTCAACTATTTTCTCATCACCTTTTTTAACTCCAATTAATTGTTTATCAAAACCTTTTAAAAATAAATCTTTTCCTAAAGTTAATTGAGTGTTTTTTCCCTCACTTCCTTTAAAAGATTTACCATCAACTGTTGCTGTATAATCAAAAACTACTAAATCTTTATCAATTGCTTTTGTTTGATCTGGCGCATCTTTAAAATTAGGTTGATTTTTTGCAATTTCTTGAATTCTTTTGTCGGTTTCTTTTGGATCAATTTTAATAGTATATTCATCAAACTTTATATTTTCTATTGATTTGACTTCAACTTTTGGAAGCTCTGTAACTGAAATTATATATTCTAAATCTTTATCTTCACCAAAAGTTTTTAAATCAAGCTTTGGTTGACCAGCTGGCTTAATCTTATTTTCAGCTAAAGCTTTTGTAGATGTATCCTTTAAAACTTTATCAAGTACTTCACCAAATACTGCTTTCCCAAATTGTCTTTTTATAATTTCTTTGGGTACTTTACCTGGTCTAAAGCCTTTTAGATTAATAGTCTTTTTAATTTCTTCATATTTTTCATTTAAATGAGTATTCATAGTTTTTTTATCTATGAAAATTTTTAAATCTTTGTTTAGACCTTTTTTATTTTGAATAGTAACTTTCATATCTTTTTATGGTAGGGCGAAAAGGACTCGAACCTTCACAGATTGCTCTATCGGTTCCTAAGACCGACGCGTCTACCAATTCCGCCATCGCCCCACAAATTATGAGGTTTTATATATTATTGAAATTATTTGTCCAACGACAAATATTGTAAAATTAATTAATTTTCCTTTATAATTAAAAATGGTATCTCTCTTTTTTAAAAAAAATTAAAAAATGAGTAAATCTTCGTTAGTTATTATAATATATGTTATCGGGCTTATTTTTGGAGCTCTATTTCTAGACATATGGAGTGCAGAAACAAGTGTTGGTAAAGCTTTATTGGGCTTAGGTTGGACTGCAATTTTTTTAATTGCTTTAATTTATGCAGATAGAAGTGAGAATAAATAATTTATTTTTACTTAATCAATTTTTTTTTGTTTTTTTTTAAAGAAGTTTTTTTAAAATTTACCTTATTGAATGAAATATTGCTCCTATGCATGGCAAAGGCTTGTTTTTGTGCTTTTTTCATTGCTCTTTTAGAGGACATACTTAATTCATTAATTAATTTCTATACTTCCTATTTTATTAAATTCCATATCTGAAATAACTATTTCTCCAGAAGTTGGAGCATAATTTAAAATTTCAAATATTACCACATAGTGTGTCACAAATATTAAATTTTTGTCACTTTTAAAGTTTTTTACATACGTCTTTAAATCTGCAATTTGCTCAATTCTATTTTTTTGAAATTTTGCGCTATAAAAAGAATTTAAAAAATTTTTTTTTTCAAATTTATCAAAAGCTAATTTTGCTGTTTCCATGCATCTGCACCACTCGCTTGAAAGTACATTGCTAGTGTCAATTTCATAATGTTTAAAAAATTTTCCAATATTTTTTGCTTGTATTCTTCCTGTTTCACTGAGATTTCTTTGAGTTAAACAATCGTTAAGATTGAAATTATTAGGATCACCACTTCCAGGTGCATAGGCATGTCTTATAAATATTAATTTATTACCTTCATTAATTTGATTAATTAATTTTTTATTTGAATTAGCATTAATAGATGTTGTTAAAGAAATAAATGTTATAAATAATAATTTTAAAAACTTCATTTATGAATATTAAATATAACACTTTAAATAAAAAAATAGTAAATTGTAAAAAATGTCCTCGATTAGTAAAATTTGTAAAAAAAATTAGTAAAATTAAAAGAAAACAAAATATTGATGAAATTTATTGGGGAAAACCTGTACCAGGCTTTGGAAGTCTTAATTCAAAATTAGCAATCGTTGGTTTAGCACCAGCTGCTCATGGTGGAACAAGAACAGGGAGAGCATTCACTGGTGATAAATCTGGAGATTTTTTATTTAAATGTTTACACGAAGTTGGAATTTCCAATAATCCTTTTTCTAAAAAATTAAATGATAATCTTAAATTAAATTCAACTTATATTACAAATATACTAAAATGTGTCCCACCAGAAGATAAGCCTTTAAAAAACGAAATATATAATTGCTCATCATTTTTTGATCAAGAAATTTTATCTTTAAAAAGACTAAAAGTTATTGTTACTTTAGGTAAAATTGCATTCGATAATTGTATAAATTTATATAAAAATAAATTTATAATTAAGAATAAATATATTTTTAAACATGGAAAGGTTCAAAAATTACCAAATGGTCTAATAATTATTTCAAGCTATCATCCAAGTCCTAGAAACGTAAATACAAAACTAGTGTCCAATAAAATGATGATAAATTTATTTAAAAAAGCAAAAAAACTTGCTAGATTTTAATACTGTCACAAAAATATGGTTTGAACTTTAAATAAATTTCATCAGGTATTTTTTTTGGTTTTCCATTTTTACCAACAAAAACTAAATGAACTTTAGCCTCTACAATTAAATCATCAAATTTCTGATTATTCTCTCTTGAAATAATTTGATTCATAAAAAAAGATGTTTTAGTGATTGATTTGACAAAAGATCTAACTTTTAACTGGTCTTCTAAATATGCGGGTTTTTTGTATTCTATATTGCATGACTTCACAATAATTAAAGAATTAAATTGATCTAATATTTGTGTATTACTAAAACCAATTGAAAATAGAGCTTCGGTCCTAGCTCTTTCAAGAAATTTTAAGTAATTTGCATAATAAACTACTCCACCCGAATCTGTATCCTCATAATAAACTTTTATTTTATGAAAGAAATTTTCGTGCATATTAAATTTATATCAAATAATTCATTATTTAACAGAAACTAAGATATAAATTTAACTATGAACATTTTTATAATATGGTTAATTTTAGTTATTGTTTGGAACTATGGATATCCACAAGCCACTCCATTAGAAGATGTTATTGTAGCTGTGGTCTTATCATTATTTAGTAATTTTTTAAAAAAGTATCTAAAAATTGATTAATCAGCAGAAAAATAAATATTTTGATAATAAGCAACTGCTTTCATTTCAGAATTATCTGTATCAGACATTATAGCTAAGCCATCTAATTCATTTACATTTAAATTATGAAATCTTTTAAAATCCTCTTTTACATTAGCCTTTACTGTAATCCATTTATTTAAATTGTCTTTAGTAGTAGCCAATACGTTGTCGATTGATTTTTTTGTATATGGACTAGGTGAAAAAAAACCTATTTCGTTATTACTAGAAAATACGTAATTAATTGCTCTATTAGATAGAGGTGTGGCTCCTATCTTTTTAATAACAAACACTCTAGCTGCAAAATCATGTCCTTTTTTTGTATTTTCCTTAATGCCAGACAAATCTTTTTCAATTTTCCAAGTTATATTAATGAATGGTGTTTTATTTAGATTAATTGTTATTTTTTTTCCTAGACCAGAGGCAGCATTGTTAGCCACAGCCTTTAGATATCCTCCATTATCATTAGAACCAACAGAATATGATGTTTTATTCTTAGCTCCCCTTACCTTTCTAACTTCCAACTCTGCAAGCTCAGCACTAGAAAATTCAAAAACTTTAACGTTATCAGAATATATTGGTTTGATATCTAATAACAAAATAAAAAATAAAAAAATAAAAATCTTTTTCATAACTTTTTGATATATCTTTTATTTTTAAAAAAACAATATTTAGACATAATTTTAACAATCAATAATCAATATTTTTATCTATAAAATTAGTATGAAAACTATTTCAATTTTTATTCTATTAATTTATTGGTCAGTAATTCTTTTTGCACCTGTAATCTCCAAGGAACCAAGATCTATTAAAAATAAGGGTTTTATTAAACCTCTTGAAAAGCCTAATAAGTAGATCTACCACCACTAATATCAAAAACAGCAGCAGTTGAAAAAGAATTTTCCTCTGATGACAGCCAGCATATAAGTGAAGTAAACTCACTTAGTTCAAGAAATCTACCTCTTGGGACTTTAGACAGCATTCGTTGAACGTGTTCTTTGCTCATTTGATCTAAAATTCGAGTTTTGGCTCCCGCTGGTGTTACAGCATTAACTGCAATATTTTTATCAGCTAACTCCTTTCCTAAAGATTTTGTCAATCCAATAGCTCCGGCCTTGGCAGAACTATATGCACTAGCATTAGCATTACCATCTTTTCCAGCAACTGAAGTTACATTGACAATCCGTCCATAATTATTTTTCATCATTGATGGAACTATTGCTTTACAACAATTGAAAGTACCAATTAGATTTACATTAATAATATTATTCCATTCGCTAACATCATATTCCCATAATGGTAAGGTAGGTCCCGTAATTCCAGCATTATTTATCAATATATCTATATTTGAATTTTTTGTAATTTTTTCAACTGTTTCTTTAACCATACCAAAATTTGAGACATCTACTTTAAAATATGAAAGATCAATATTTTTAATTTCATCATTTACTTTTTTCAAAAGATTTTCATCTAAATCCCATATTATTACTTTTGCACCAGAATCTAAAAATCTTCTTGCAATATCAAGTCCAAAACCTTGTGCACCACCAGTAATTATTGCTGTTCGGTTTTTTAAATCAAATTTATGCATTTACGTTTATCTTGTAGACAAAAGATAATACGATAAAGAAGATATAAAAGCACCTATAATCCAAGAGAAAGAGTGGAGAAACATTAGATTGACGTTCCAAATAGTTGAAGAGGCGAATATAAAACCCAATATTAAGCAATAAATTGCTTTAATATGCCAACCTTTTGAAAAATAATAAGCGCTGGAACTTTCTGATGAAAAAATATCTTTGTTATTAAGACTTCTTTTTTTAACAGAATAATAATCAACCACCATTATTCCAAAAAGTGGTCCAAAAAAAGCTCCAGCCGTATCAATAAAAGATAAAATTCCTATTTGACTTAAGACAGTAAGCCAAAATAAACCTATTAAAAATCCAAAAAAAGAAATAATTAGACTTGTGCTTTTAAGGTTAAGTTTTGTTGGCAGGAAATTTAATAAAGAGTTTTGCGCAGGAATATAATTTGCAATTAAATTTGTAGATCCTGAGGCAAATAATATAAAAATTAAAGATAGCACAGTAATCTGAGTATTGTTAAATTTACCAATTATATCGGTTGGATTTGTTAATATCTCATTAATATTTTGAATGTTAATATCCATTAAAGTATTTGATCCAACAACAATGAAAACAGCAAAAAATGAAAATAAAATCAAATTTAAAAGTAAACTTAAATTGCCTTTTTTAAGTTCATGTTCATTTTTTACATATCTAGAAAAATCTCCATAATTGACTAGTATAATTGAAAAATATGCAAAGATAGTTCCTGCAATAGTTATGATTTGTACTAAATTGTTTTTTTGAAAGAAATTTTCAATTCTTAATATCTCTGAAAATGCTTTAGTTACAAGATGTAGGTCAGTTAGCAAAACTATTAAAAAAAATATCAACATTCCAAAATATACGGTTAACGCTGAAAGATTTATAATTTTCTTTTTGAATTGAAAATTTTGGCTAAATAAGTATGCTTGAAATAAAATTGCAATCAAAAAAGAAGTGATATCAATAATATTCAAACCAAATAAAAAAATAAAAAATATTTCTTTATCTAAAATAGATTCATTATAAGTAAATAAACATATTCTTATTAAATAAGTAAAAGCTTTTGACAAAAAATATGTTTGAACCCCAAACATAAAAATTCCTACCAAGCCTCTTAATAAAGCAAAATATTTTGCTCCTCTAATACCCAGAGATGTTCTCAATAATACTGGAAAAGGAATTCCATGCTTCTGAGATGGTTTGCCTATTAAATTTGCAAAAAAATATACAAACAAAGATCCAATAATTGATCCGAAAAAAACTACAAAGAAATTTAAATCATAAATTAAATAAAGTGATGCTATTAAAGAAAAGGCTATTATACTTTGGATATTATTTCCCCAAAAACAAAATAAATCTTTCCAGTCCCAATCTTTATCATTAGGATTAACTGAAACTATTTCCCAATTAATTAGATTATTTCTTTCTTTTTCATGATTCATAAAATTTATATTAAACTAATAAATTTTACTGTCCATACAAGAGAGTTGGCAACCAAAGAGCAATTTTAGGAAATATGATTATTAATACTAATCCAATTACTTGTAAGACCATAAATTGCATCATTCCATAGTAAATATCTTTAAGATCCCATTCAGGCACAACACCTTTTAAAAAGTATGCTGAAAGAGCAACAGGTGGTGAAAGCCAGGCTGTCTGTAAGTTTACAGCTACAAGGATTGCAAACCATGTCAAATTAAAACCTAATGCTTCTATTAAAGGTAAGATTATTGGAACAATAATCATCACTATTGGCACCCATTCCAAAGGCCAACCTAATAAGAAAATCATAACCATAACCATTGCTAATATTAAATATTTATTCATCTCTAAACCTAATAAAAATTCAGTCAATAATGTTGGTGTTCCCAATCTCGCAAAAACGGCACCAAAAAAATTAGAAGCAGCAACTAAAACCATGATCAAAGCTGTGATCTCTAAGGTTTTAACTAAAGCTTCTTGTAACTTTGATAGTGACAATTTTTTATAAGCTAATGAAAGAATTAATGCACCCATTGCACCACACCCTGCTGCTTCAGTTGGGGTAGCAAAACCAAACAAGATACTTCCTAATGCTGCAAAAACTAAAGCAGCAGGTGGGACTAACCCTAAAAAAAATTCTATCCATACATCTTTCATGCTTGCTGCTCTCATATCCTCAGGTATTACCGGTCCTAATTTTGGATTGATCATACATCTAATAGTAGTGTAACCTGCATATAAACTTGCAAGAAGAATTCCTGGTAGAATTGCTGCTGCAAACAAATCGATAACTGGAATTTCCATTATAGGACCCATAACAACTAGCATAATACTTGGAGGAATTAATATTCCTAATGTTCCACCAGCAGTAATTGTTCCAGCTGCTAGTCTGACATCGTAACCTGACCTATTCATTGATTTGGCTGCCATAATTCCAAGAATTGTAACTGAAGCTCCAACAATCCCTGTTGCAGCTGCAAATATTACAGAAACAAATAAAACTGCATAATATAAAGACCCCTTGACTTTCGCCAACATCATTTGAAATGCTGAAAACAATCTTTCCATTAAGCCGGCTTGTTCCATCATAATTCCCATAAAGACAAAGAGTGGTACGGCGGCGAGTGTCTGTTCCGTCATGACCATAGAAAATTGAAGTGTCATTAAATAAAAAACTAATTTTCCAAATCCTAAATAACCAAATACGAAACCTAAAAAGATTAATGTAAATGAAATTGGAAACCCTACAAAAATTGCAAAAAGCATTACACCAACAAGAATAAAACCTAAAATCGCTGGATCTATAAACTCAGCTATCATTTAGTTTCTCCAGGCCACTCGCCTTTTTTAGCTGCCCAATAACTTTTGAGTAGTTCTGAAATTCCTTGTACCAGTAAAAATATTATGCCAATAAGTAAACATGTTTTTATTGGCCACATATAAGGCATCCATGTAGTATCCATGCCTCTTTCACCTCTTTGAATTGACTCTCCAACAAATCCAATTGTCATATAAAGAAAAACAAATAAGCCAGGAAAATAAAATAATAGATATAACCAAAAATCTATTAGACCTTGGTTTTTAGTTTTAAAATTTCTGTATAAAAAATCTGCTCTTATATGAACTCCTCTTGAAAGAGCATAACCAGCACCCAACATGAAAAGTGCTCCATATAAAAAACGACTTATGTCATATGCCCAAATTGTAGGAGCTAAAAATAATTTTCTTGCAAGAACTTCATAAGTCATTGCAAAAATTAGTGGCATTAATATCCAACAAACAATATTGCCAATCCACTTACTAAATTTGTCAATGATTGTAATAGTTTTGGCCATCCACAATGGCATTTCATCAGGCATTTTTCCCGAACCACCTCGCCTTTCGGCAATCATTTCATCTGATATATCTAGTTTACTTGGTTCGTCTGCCATAAAATTCTAGTATAAAAAACTAGAGCGGACTGTAAAAGTCCGCTCTAATAAAATCAAGATTAATTACGATTACTTTAATGTTGCTGCGTGAGCCATTCCAAGCTTCGCATTAGACATTTGAGCACCACTCCAGAATGGAACAGCTATGTCAGCAAATTCTTTCATCGAATTATAAACTTCGTTAAAGAATTTATTTTCAGCAGCGTTCTTGTTTAAAGAAGCTTTAGCTGCAGCCATATATTCTGTGAAATAATCAGAAGGTGTATCTTCTAAAATTACTCCATGTTTAGTAGTAAGCTCTTTTAAAGCTTTTCCGTTTTCATAGATTCTGTAACTTAAAGATTTAGCTAACGAAGCATTAGCTGCAACTTCAAGAGACTTCTTCTCATGATCACTCATAGCATTATAAGTTTTTCCAGTAATATAAAAGTCAGCATTTACGACTACTTGGTGTAAACCTTGTAGATAATAGTGCTTTAATACTTTTTGGAAACCAAAAGTTAAGTCTGGCTTAGGACAACACCATTCAGCAGCGTCAATAGTTCCTGCTTCTAAAGCTGGAAGAATATCTCCACCACCCATAGCAACTGATGCTATACCGATATCTTTATAAGTTTGTCCTGGAATTCCCGGAGGAGTTCTGAACTTATATTTTCTAAAATCAGCCATATCTTTAATTGGTTTTGGAAACCATCCTAAAGCTTCAGGTCCAACTGGTTGAATCATAAATCCTTTAATATCTCTTCCCATTTCTTTCCATAATTGGTCGTATAATTCTTTACCACCACCATATTGGAACCATGATAAGAAAGCGATATTATCAATACCTACACCACCACCAGCTACTGGCGAACCAAATAACATAGCAGCAGGGTGATCACCTGACCAATAGTGTGTCCATGCAAATCCGCAATCAATCAAACCTTTGTCTACTGCATCTAGAGTTTCTTTAACTCCAACTACCGCACCAGCTGGTAAAATTTCGAATTTCAACGAACCACTTGTTAGAGTAGTTACAGTATCAGTAAAATCCTTTAACATTTTAACTTCATCAGCTTTAGTGTTAAGAACAGTCTGACATTTTAGTGTTTTTGCAGCGTTAGCATTAGATACAAATCCAAGTACCAAAACAGTTGCAAATAACATTGAAATGATTTTTCTCATTATTTTTCCCTCTCTTAGTTAATTATAACGTCAGCATACAATCAGAAAAACAAAGGTGACACAAGTGACAATTGATCTATATGAGTGTAAAGATCATTAAAAAACTTAAAAAAAAAAATTATTCAACTATAAATGGAAAATTTTGATTATATAATTGTTGGTGCTGGATCAGCAGGCTGTGTTCTTGCAAATAGATTGTCAGCAAATCCAAAAAATAAAGTTCTTTTAATAGAGGCGGGTGGAAAAGATAATTATCCATGGATCCATATTCCTGTTGGCTATTATAAAACAATGCATAATCCAAAGGTTGATTGGTGTTTTCATACTGAAAAAGATAAAACAATGAATAACAGATCAATTAGATATCCTAGAGGAAAAACATTGGGTGGCAGTTCGTCAATCAACGGACTTCTTTGGATCAGAGGACAAAGTAATGATTATGATAATTGGCGTCAATTAGGCAATTCTGGATGGGGATGGGATGATGTTCTGCCCTATTTTGTAAAATCTGAAAATAATGAATTAGGCGAAAGTAAATTTCATAGCACTAAAGGTCCAATTATGGTTGCTAATAAAAAGATAAAATTGAAAATGCTAGACGAATTTATTAATGCCGCTGAAGAAACTGGAATACCAAAAACTGATGATTTTAATACTGGAGATAATTTTGGTGTAGGGTTTTATCAATTTACAACCAGCCATAGTCATTTTGGATTAAAACTAAGATGTAGCGCTGCTAAAGGATATTTAAATCCTGCAAAAAAAAGGAAAAATTTAAAAATTATTACAAATTCACAAGTTGAAAAAATAAATTTTATAGATAATAAAGCTGAGAGTGTTAACTATCTAGTTGGTAATAAAGTAGAAAAAGTTAAAATTAATAGAGAAATTATCCTATCAGCAGGTTCAATAGGCTCCCCTCACATTTTACAGGTTTCTGGTATAGGCAATAGTGAAAGTTTAAAAAAATTAGGTATTAATGTTGTTAAAGACTTAAAAGGTGTAGGAAAAAACCTACAAGATCATTTAATGTTTAGACCTGTATACAAAGTAAAAAATTTAAAATCACTTAATAAAAAAATAAATAGTTTACTCGGAAATTTATTAATAGGTTTGGAATATATTTTTAACCAGAGTGGTCCTATGACCATGGGCGCAAGTCAAGTTTGTGGCTTTACAAAAAGTGACAAATCAAGAGCTACTCCCAATTTACAATTTCATGTTCAGCCAATTAGCACAGATATTTTAGGTGCTAGTAAATTACATGATTTTGATGGAATTACCCCAACGGTTGCTAATATTAGACCTACAAGTAGAGGAGAAATAAAAATTATCAGTGATAATATAAGGGACTACCCAAAAATTAAAATGAATTATCTTTCAACGGAAGATGACAGATATGTTGCTGCACAAGGTTTAAAACTTGTTCGAAAAATAATGCTCGAAACCGAAACTTTTAAAAAATATGAACCTGAAGAGTATAGACCAGGTTTACATATTCAAGACGAAGAAGAATTAGTTAAAGCTGGAAGTGACTTTACACAAACTATATTTCATCCTGTTGGAACCTGTAAAATGGGTCAAGATGATATGTCTGTTGTTGATGAAAGATTAAAAGTAAGAGGTATAGATAACTTAAGAGTGATTGATGCATCTATAATGCCGAATATAACATCTGGAAATACAAACGCTCCAACAATAATGATTGCAGAAAAAGGTGCTGATATGATACTCAATAACTAAATGTTCGAATATATTACAGCTGAAGAAATTGCAATTTTTAGTCAAATCATATTCATTGATTTAGTTTTAGCTGGTGACAATGCAATTATAATTGGAATGGTTGCCTCAAAGTTTCCAACAGATCAAAGAAAAAAAGTTATTTTTTGGGGAATTGGTGGTGCTGTAATTCTTCGAATAATATTGACTTTACTAACAGCTTATTTGCTTCAAATTAGCGGATTGAGATTAATTGGAGGCATGTTACTTTTATACATTGTATACAAGCTTTATGTGGATGTAATAAAGGAATCTAATAAACAGGAAGATATTAAAGTTGATAATTCAAACTTAATAAAAGCTATATGGACAGTTTTATTAGCTGATTTTACAATGAGTCTTGATAATGTTTTAGGAGTTGCTGGTGCAGCAGGAGATCACTATTATTTATTGATTTTTGGTTTAATCTTATCAATTATAATAATGGCTACGGCAGCAACTTTAATATCTAAGTGGATAAAAGAATATAAATGGATAGCTTGGGCTGGTTTGTTAGCTATACTGGTAGTAGCTATTGAATTGATTTATACTGACTTAAAAATATTATTATAGATGTACTTAAAAAAATTTAATTTAAAAAATAAAACTGCTGTTGTTACAGGTGCAGGAAAAGGACTTGGAAAAGCCTGTGCAATAGCATTAGCAGAGGCCGGAGCAAATCTTATTATTATCAGTAGAACAAAAAAAGATTTGGATAAGGTTGCAAAGGAAATAAGAAAATATAAATCAAAGTGTAGTAGTTACGTATGTGATATTACTAAATATGATGAAATTAAGAATATCATAAATCAACTCACTAAAATAGATATTTTAATCAACAATGCTGGAAATAATATTCCTGAACATTTTACTAAAGTAAAAACAAAAGACATGGAATATTTAGTAAAAATTAACACTATTGCTACTTTTAATCTCGCACAATTATGTGCACTTAAAATGATTGAAAATAAAAGTAGAAAAAAAATTGGAGGATCAATAATAAATATGTCTTCACAAATGGGTCATGTTGGTGGTCCAATAAGAAGTGTTTATAATATGACTAAATTTGGGCTTGAGGGTCTTACCAAAGGAATGTCAATTGATCTTGCAAAATATAATATTAGAGTAAACACTGTTTGTCCTACCTTTGTAGTAACACCAATGACAGCAAAATTTTTAAAAAGCAAAAGATTTAAAAAAGAAGTTTTAGGAAATATACCACTTGGAAGATTTGCAGAACTATCAGATATAGCAACAGCTACTGTCTTTCTGGCTTCAGATGCTGCATCTATGATTACAGGAACCTCTTTATTAGTTGATGGTGGATGGACAGCAAAATAATTAAATATTTTTTCTTAATTTTGTTTATTTTTTCAGTTAAAGCATCTGCGGTTGAATTTAATGGCAAATTTATTCAAGGTCATTTCATTCTTGGTAAAACAGAGCCTGGTTCAACAATCTTCATTGATAAAAAAAAAATTAAAGTTTCAAAAGATGGTTTTTTTGCTTTCGGTATTGGAAAAGATAGAAAATATGATGTTGTTATTACGAAAGAAAATAAAGGGAACAATGAGAAAATAATTAAGAAAGTTAAAAAAAGAAAATACAATATTCAAAGAATAGACGGGTTACCTGAAAAAAAAGTTACACCTCCGGAAGAATTTTATGCAAGAATAAAAAAAGAAAATAGATTAATAGGTAAAGCAAGAGCGATAGATAGTGATTTACCTTTCTTTAAAGAAAATTTTATTATACCTGTTGAAAACTCAATCATAACAGGAGTGTATGGCAGTCAAAGAATTTTAAACGGGATTCCGAAATGGCCACATTACGGATTAGATTTTGCCCAAAAAAAAGGTACCCCAATAAAAGCTATGAATAATGGAATCGTAACGTTGGCTGAAGAAGATCTTTATTATACAGGAGCAACACTTATATTTGATCATGGTCACGGAATATCTACATTATACATGCATTTGGATGAAATTTTTGTAAAAGTTGGTGATCATGTAAAAAAAGGTGACTTAGTCGGAACTGTTGGAGAGTCTGGAAGAGCCACTGGCCCGCATTTGGATATAAGACTAAATTGGTATGACGTAAGACTAGATCCAGCCTCCGTACTCAAAATTAAATGAGATTTAAATTTAATAAAGAAATTGAATTTTTTTTAAAAAAATTTTTACCACAAAAAATTTTATATAAAAAAAGAATAGAAAGATCGATCAAAAATAAAGATGAAAATGAAATTAATTTAGTAAAAAATTTAGTTAAACCAGGCACTGACTCGATTGATGTAGGTGTTTATAGAGGAGTGTATTCGTATGAGATGTCAAAATATTCCAATTTAGTACACTCATTTGAACCTAACCCAATTATATTTGAGGATATTAACAAAAATTTATCAAAAATAATAAAAAATATTAAATTATATAATTTTGCTTTGTCAAATAAAGATGAAATTATAACTTTAAAAGTCCCTGTGAGAAATAGAAGCTATGATAAAAAAAATTATGAAGAATATTTTCAAATGGGAAGAGCTACAATTCATAGCACCAATGAGTTCAAAGAATATGAGAGCTTTGAAGTTAATTCAAAAAGATTAGATAGTATTAATTTTTATAATGAAATTTCATTTATAAAAATAGATGTTGAGGGTCATGAAGTTGAAGTAATACAGGGTGCAAAAAATATTATCAAAAATTTTAGACCTAATCTTTTGGTTGAAATTGAAGAAAAACATAATAAAAAAAAGGTATCTACAACAATAAAATTTATTGAATCTTTAGGTTATAATTCTTTTTTCTATGAAAATAATGAATTAAAAAATATAAATAATTTAGATGACTTAAATCTTTTTAATAACTATATATTTAAAACTAAATAAATTTATATGAATTTATCTGAAAAAATTGCAAATAAATTAGTTAAAGCCTTTTTAAAAGGAAAGTTAATTACCCCTATACCCAAAAAATTCACCAAAAAACTTAGTGAAGCTCAAAAGATAAGAAGATTATGTGAAAGTAAAATTAATGAACCAATAATTGGATTTAAGGCTGCTGGCACTGGCATACCTGTAATAAAAAAATTAAAAGAAAAAGAACCTTTTTATGCTTCAGTGTATAAAAGAAATTTACTTAAAAGTGGAAAGAAAGTAAAAATCAATAAATACACCTTGGGTATCGAATTAGAAGTTTGCTATATTATCAAAAAAAATTTTTTTTCATCTAAAAAAAATATTTCATTAAAAAATATTTCAAAATATATTTCATATATAGCACCATGCATTGAAGTAGTTGGATATAGACAAAGAAAAAAGGGTATTAAATCTTTTGGAGATTTGTGCAGTGATTTTGGGGCAAATGTTAAATTTTTAATTGGTCGAAAAAAAAAAATAAGAACAATGAATGTGGATAATTTAAAAACATCAATCATCAATGAAAAAGCTAAACAAGTAGTTAATGGAAATACAAACACAGTTTACATTAATCCTTTAAATTCTTTGAAATTTGTTCTTAACAAAATTAAAAAAGATAAGATTAATTTAAATAAAGATTTTTATGTTTTTACAGGCTCTACTGTTGGAGTTGTTCCTATTATTAAAAAAGGTTTATACTCTGGAAAAATTCAAAAATTGGGAACTGTTAGAGCTATAATTTCTTA
>CACPOL010000010.1 GCA_902635545.1 uncultured Pelagibacteraceae bacterium | reverse complement strand
GAATAGGCTCACATTAAAAGATAATGAATATATTTTACGTAAGGGTTCATACAAATTCTATAAACCTTTGATAATTCCATCAGGATACAACTTGAAAATTGAGGAGGACACAATTATCTCATTTGCTGATAATTCTTTTATTCAAATAGAAAATGGAAAAATTAATTTTGAAGGAAAAGAGGGTAAACCAATAATTTTACAACCAATGAATTCAACAAAATATTGGAAAGGTTTATATTTAAATTCTAATAATGATTATTCTCAAAGTTCAAAAATTACCTATACTGAATTTTACAACGTAGATTATTTTAATAATCAATTAATTCAATTAACTGGAGGAATAAATATCATAAATTCAAAAATTGAATTAAAAGATATTAAAATTTTTGGAGCAATTTCTGAAGATGGTTTAAATATAGTTAATTCATACTTTGATATAAACGGTATACAAATGAACAATATATTATCCGATGCAATTGATTTTGATTTTAGTAACGGAAAAATTTATAAAGGTAACTTTAAAAGTATAGGTGGTGACGGAGTAGATTTTTCGGGATCAAGTGTTGATCTTCTAAATTTAAGTTTTAATAAGATAGGTGACAAAGCAATTTCTGCTGGTGAAGAAAGTAAAATTTTTATCAAAGATATTTTTGTAAAAAATTCTAAAATTGGAGTTGCAAGCAAAGACTCAAGTGAAGTTAAGGGTAATAATGTAAACGTCGAAAATTGTGAATGGTACGATTTTGCTGTTTATAAAAAAAAATCTTATTTTGATGGTGCAAAATTGAATATAGTAGACTCTACCGGATGTGATATGAGCATAGTTCAAAAAGAAAGTAATTTTGTTTATAATGGCAATAAAATGCCAACTAAAAAATTTAATGTCAAAAAGTTATATAGTGGAGTTAAGCAGTGAGGAGTGAAATCAAAATTCCTTTAAACAACAAATTTGATTTGAATTTTTCAAGCTGGAAAGATAACTCTCAAAATATAGTCAAAACTTTTGATGATAGAGTTGTAAACAGTATATATTTTGATACTCCTGATTTTAATTTAGCAAGAGATAATTTGAGTGGAATTTCTAATAGAAAGAAATATAGAATTCGTTGGTATAATCAGGATTCAGAAAATATATTTTATGAGATTAAATCAAAAAAAAATAATTTAGGTTCAAAAATAATCATTAATGCTGATAGACACAAAGCTGATTTAAAAGATATATTTTCTTATAGGAATAAATTACTTCATGATAAAAATAAAAAACATTTTTTAGAATATATAAATTATTTTGATTTAGAACCAAAAATACAAGTTTCCTATATTAGGTCTTATTATGAATTTAAAAATATTGTGAGAATTACTTATGATAGAAAAATAAATTATAAGTTGATAAACAAATTTAATGTCAAAAACTTAAATTCTAATGATTATATGAATGTAATTGAAATTAAATTTGATCCAAAAAATTATTTAATTGCATCTGAACTTATAAAAAAATCGAAATTTATTCCTAAAAGATTTAGCAAATATTTAAGAGGACTTTATTTCTCTGGTAATGCTGTTTATTTTTAATAATATAATATTACAACATGACGCTGTGTCAAAAAGATAATTTAAATACAAAATTTAAATTATATGAATGGATTATGAAAAAATTTATTTTTTTAATAATGTTAATTCCAACTATTTCGTTTGCTAGTTCAATGAAAATGATAGGTGAAAAAGGAAATCTCAATGATGTTTCAAAAGTAATTGAAGTGAAAATGTACGACAATTATTATGAGCCAAGTCAATTTAATATAAAAAAAAATCAAACAATTAAATTTATCGTTTATAATTTTGGTCAATTAGTTCACGAATTTAATATAGCTACAAAAAAGATGCATCTGAAGCATCAACCAGAAATGATAAAAATGGTAGAAAATGAAATTTTATTAGCAGATAAAATTGATAGAAAAAAAATGAAGGAATTATCAAAAAAAGATCATTCAATGAGTCATTCTCATTCAAATAGTCTTTTATTAGAGCCTAACCAGAGCGGAGAATTAATTTGGAAGTTTAATACAGACGCAGAGCTTGAAGTTGCTTGTAACGTTCCTGGACATTATCAGGTTGGCATGATTGCTAAAATAGATAATATACAATAGTCCAAACAAATTTTTTGTGTTATGATTTTCTATCATGAGGAAAATTTTACTAATTATATTTGTAAACTTTTTATGGTGCAATATTGGTTTAGCAAAAATAGTAATTCCACTACATAGTTGGACAACTCAAATAGTAATGGCCTATGTAATTGGTGGAATATTTGAGAATATGGGTTATCCAGTTAACTATGCTTCTGAGGATAGTCAGGGTGTTTATAAAAAGATAAGTAATGGAGATGTTTCGCTATCTCATGAAGTCTGGGATAATGTTTTTGGAAAACCTTATAGCGATGCTTTAAAAAGTGGTGGGGCAGTCGATGCTGGTCAACACGCAGCGTATACTCAAGAGGAAATGGGAGTACCAACTTGGGTAATTGAAAAAAACTTATGCCCTGGTTTACCAGACTGGAACGCTCTAAAAAACCCTGAGTGTGTAAAAAATTTTAAAAGCTCTGGAAATAAGGGGCTCATGTTAGATGGTCATATAACTTGGCATGGTAATACTTATTCAGAACGTTTAGAGGCTCTTGAACTAAATAATTTATGGAAAGTTGAATTCGCAGGTGATGAGAAAGCTCTTTGGTCTGAACTTTCTATTGCTAAGAATCAAGGACGCGGAGTAATTATTTTTAATTGGACTCCAAATTTCACTGATAGGGAGGGTTTTACAATGATTAATTTTCCTGAATATAATGATGGTTGTTCAATAGTAGAGGGAGGTGATGGACGTTGTGGATCACCCAAAGGTTCATTAAAAAAAATAGCAAGTACACAGTTTGTAGAAAAATACCCAAAGGCATTTAAAGCTTTCCAAAAAATAAATTTTACGACCCTAGATATTGGTACTATGGCAGCATATACTGATGTAGATGGTATGTCTTATAAAGATGCAGCTAATAAATGGCTTAATTCAAATAAACATAAATGGGAATATTGGATAGGAAAAAAAAGTAAAGTTTATAATGCTGACCAACAACAAAAAAAAGACCGCAAGTATTAATATAATTTTGACTTCCTAATGAATTTTCTAAAAAAGAAATTTGATTATTTTAGTATTTTAATTTCATTATTATTTTTAATTTATTTGGTTTATAAGTCTGAAATTATTTTTGAGGGCACTATTAGAGGGCATTACTTAAAGTATTATATTTTTTGTTTTCTATTCTTATTTGTTTCATTTCTTGCTTTTAAAATAAGTAAAACTTTTAATGTTATTTTTAATTTAACAATTATTTTGATAATAATTTTTTCATTTTTATTTGAAATATATTTGATAAATCAACAAGAAAATAAAAATTTTAATTTAAACGCTAAAAAAGAAAAATATAAAATATTATCTGGGGATGATTGGGATGAGCGAAGCCAATATCAAGTTTATAGAGATTTAAAAGAATCTCAGCCAAATACAGTGCCTTATTTTTATCCAAGTGAATTAAATTTAAAATCAAAAATTAAAATTCATTCATTAAGCGGTGTATCAAATTCTTTAACAATTTTTTGTAATGAAAATGGTTATTATTCAATCAATTTAAGCGATAGATATGGTTTCAATAATCCTGACGATGAATGGGATAATAATGAAATCGATTATGTCTTTGTTGGAGATTCTTTTACTCATGGCTATTGTGTTAATAGACCTCATGATATTTCATCAGTTATCAGAAAAATACATAATAAAAAAGTTTTAAATTTAGGATATGGAAGAAATGGACCATTAATAGAATATGCAACGTTGAAAGAGTATTTGCCAAAAAATGCAAAAAAAATTATTTTTATGTACTATGAAGGGAATGATTTATCAGATCTGAAAGATGAATTAAGAAATAAGATTCTTATAAAATATTTAATGGATGAAAATTTTTTTCAAAATCTAAAAGAAAAACAAAAATTTATTGATGCTGAAAAGAGAAAAAATATTTTAATAAGATCAAAAGGTGAAAAATTTAAATTTTTAAGACTTACTAAAGTAAGATCAGCAATAAAAAGTATAATATATCCTAAGAATAATTTAGATTTAAGTAATGAGGATAATTTAAAAGAATTTGAGCAAATTTTATTTTTGACAAAAAAATTAGCCGAAAAAAATAAATCAGATTTTTATTTTGTATATTTACCATCACCTAAGTATTATTTTAAAGATGAAACTTTCCCAGATAAATCACTGTATTTTGATGAAATAATATCAATTGTTAATAAACTGGATATTAAATTTATCAATATTCATAAGGAAGTATTTGAAAATGAAAAAAATCCAAAAAAACTCTTTCCTTTTGAATTAAGTGGTCATTATAATATTCAAGGATATAAAAAAGTTGCTGAAGTTATTTATAATTTTACTAAAGATTAATTTTTTTATTATTAAAAGGGGCGTTCTGTTGCCAGGTGCCCCAAACCCCGTTTACTTAATTAACAATGTTAATTAAGCAGCAAGTGCGTAACTTTCGTTAGCAATTATAAATTTGCCCGTTACGGTGGAACAATTCCGAACGAAAGAATAACTTTTAGTCATCCGTCGAATCTGGTTCACCCCCTTTAATTTTTAGTTAATGGTGGAGGTGGTGGGTACTGCCCCCACGTCCGTAATGGTTATTACGAAATTCATTTATCGTTATAGTTGGAAAACCAACACTTATTTATACAATATTATTTAATTTTTAAAATTGATTATTTTATAAATTTTTTAAATTATTCCATAAAATCAAAGATCTTTTTTCATTTGCCTCTTTACTAGGGTGTCTATCTGGTAAAAAGTTTTTTTTGTTATTAGGATCTAAAGAAAGATCAATTATATTAATATTGTTTTGATTTAATTTTTCAAGAATGATTTTATCAATATGATGTTTATCATTAACTATGTAACCTATTGTAAATAATTTTTGATTTTGCTTTATTATTTTGTCAATTTCTAAAATAATTGATAAATAAAGTTCTACATCGTTATTGTTAAAGTCATCTTTTTTAAAATATAGTTTATCAATTAATTTTTTTATTTCAGATCTATTTATAATACTTCCAAATATTTTGGGTAATTGGAAAGCCTTGAAAAAATAATTATTACAATATCCTTTTCTTACAATTTTGTTATTTTTTAAAATATATCTTGGAGTGCCAAAAGAGTAGTCTCTTTTACAAGAGGATCTTGGTACATGAAATTTATGAGTTATTAAAATATTAATATCTTGTATTTTTTTTGGATCATTAATAATTTGAGTCAACATTTGATGAACTCCATATCCATTTATTCCATAATTTTCTATGTTCCAATTTTTAAAATACTTTTGGCTTAGATAAGGTAATGTTTCATCATCATTCAGACCTGAACCAAATACAAAAGATCCACCAAAAAAATTCATACTCTTATCTTTTTTTTTATTATTAATTTTTGGAGTAATTCTATAATTATTATTTCCAATAGAATATATATTTTGAATTCCAGAAACTGGCTGAAAACCTAAAAATGTTTTTTTATATTTTATTTTTTTCGAAGTTTTACTAGTTTTTTCTAATTTTGTTATCATCTTATTATTAAAATAAAATAAAGATGTTTCTAAAATTGAAATTATAAAAAAAAATGAAAAAATAAATAATACATAGTTTTTATTTAATTTTTTAAATAAAAAACCAATTGATATAAAAAAAGTAATTGATATTAAAAATAATTGAAAATTTTTAAATATATAAGAAGTATAAAATATCAAAATGATAGAAATAATAAAAATGGCTTTTTTTAATAATCTAGTCTCTATCATAAGTTGTAAACTTCAAATAAAATTTCTTTAAAATTTTTAAAAACACGTTAGTTTGAATTTTTAAAATTTGTTTAACACCTAAATTGTTTATCATGAAATTAACAAAAGAGCAGCAACAAGAAATAAAAGATCAACAGTCTCTTGAACAAAAAACCAAACGTGTAACAGTGCCAGCTTTAGAAAAAATTTTATATGAGGCAGTGCCAGCCTTAGATCATGGATTTGTTAGAGTTATAGATTATATGGGCGATGATAGTTCAATAGTTCAATCAGCAAGAGTCTCTTATGGAAAAGGTACAAAAAAAGTTTCAACAGATAGTGGTCTAATAAAATATTTGATGAGACATTGGCATAGCACTCCATTCGAAATGTGTGAAATCAAATATCATATTAAACTTCCTATTTTTATCGCTCGTCAATGGATTAGACATAGAACTGCAAATGTAAACGAATATTCAGCAAGATATTCAATTTTAGATAAAGAATTTTATTTACCATCTAAAGAAAACTTAGCCGCTCAATCAATAAGCAATAGACAAGGAAGAGGTGAATTAATTGATGGAGACCAAGCTAGAGAAGTACTCGAATTATTAAAAAATGATGCTGAAAGAACATATGAAAATTATGAAACAATGCTTAATGAAAGGTTTGATGGCTCAACAATAGATAAAAATAAAAAAGGTTTGGCGAGAGAATTAGCTAGAATGAATTTGACACTTAATACATATACTCAATGGTACTGGAAAACAGACTTATTAAATTTAATGAATTTTTTAAGGCTTCGTGCCGATAGTCATGCGCAATATGAGATAAGAGTTTATGCTGATATTATGTTGGATAGTGTAAAAAAATGGGTTCCTACAACATATGAAGCATTTATGGATTATAGAGTTGGTGGCACTGAAGTTTCTGCTAAAGGAAAATTAGTCATTCAGAAATTGATTAAAGGAGAAAAAGTTAGTCCAGATGACTCAGGCTTATCAAAGAGAGAATGGAATGAGTTAATGATAGCTTTTAATTTGGAGGACAAGATTATTTAAATTTAAAAAAACTTTTAATCATAAAGATCAAGATTTTTAAACCATCAACGAATTCATTTACTTTTTTTTTTCCACCAAATCTTTTTCTCTCGAAACTTGGGGTATCAATAAATTTCATATTTAGCCTTTTTGCTTTGATTGGCATTTCAACACACAAACAAAAATCATTTGATTTTAATTCAAGTTTTTTAAATGATTTTGTTCTTCCAAGTAAAAAAGTAAATAAAATATCAGATAGTTTTAGAGAAAAAAAGATGTTTCCAATTGATGAAAAAATAAAATTTCCAATTAATGTTAAAAAAGTATCATCATCACTACCTCCTTCTTTTAAATATCTCGAGGCAAAAACAAAGTCTTTGTCTTTACATAAATTTAACATTTTGTTTAAATATTTTGGATCAAATGATCCATCTGCATTAAATATACATAAAAATTCTGTTTCAACTTTATTTATTCCTTCAATTAAAGCATTACCGTAGCCTTTGCCTAATTGATTGACTATTTTACAATCAAAATTCTTAATTGACTCAATTGTTTCAATATCAGAAGACTCTAAAATTACTATTACCCTACAACTATAATCTTTAATTTCTTGTAACACTCTTGGTAATGATATTGCCTCATTTTTTGCTGGTATTATTAATGTTAAATTTTCCATTTGCATTTTACTCTTAATACATCAGAATGATTGCTTAAAGAAGTTCAATTTAAAAATATGAAGATTTAATCTTTTTAGCAAAATTTATATAAATTTTAGAAATTTTGTGATTTGGATCAACCTCAACTAATGGTTTTCCTTTATCACCATATTTACCAATATCAATATCAATTGGAATTTCACCTAAAAATTCTTTTTTAAATTGTTCTGCAGTTTTTTTAACTCCACCTTCTCCAAAAATATTATATCTTTTTTTATCTTCTCCTGTAAAATAACTCATATTATCAACTAAACCTAAAATTTTTACTCCAAGCTTATCAAACATCTTTATACCTCTTTTAACATCTATCAAGGCTACTTCCTGAGGTGTTGATACTATAATTGCTCCATCTACTTTAATTTCTTGAGAAAAAGTTAATTGAGTATCTCCTGTACCCGGGGGCATATCGACTATTATAAAATCTAAATTTTTCCAGGAAACTTTTTGAGTAAAAGTTTTGATTGCACTTGTAACCATTGGGCCACGCCATATCATAGGTGTTTCTTGATCTGTTAAAAATCCAATTGACATACATTGAATATCATATTTAACTATTGGTTCTAATAATTGACCATTGCTTTTTGGTTTTTCATTAATATTAAACATTTTTGGAATAGAGGGACCATAAATATCTGCATCTAATAAACCTACTTTACAATCAATTTTTTTAAGAGCAATTGCTAGATTGGATGCAAAAGTTGATTTTCCAACACCACCTTTTGCACTAGATATTGCAATTGTATATTTCGTTCCTATAATTGGGTTTTTTTTGAAAACCTTTGGTTTAAGCCTGCCTGCCGTTGCGTCACTTAATTCAGTCTTTTTTTCTGACATACACTTATCTTAACTTGTTTTTATTAATAAAGACATTATATAGATTGACATATGTCAGACGATTTTGGTAGCAGAGGTGGTAGTCCATGGGGATCTCCCCCAGGAGGTGGAGGAAATGGTTCTGGAAGAAGACCAACACCTCCAGATATAGACGCAATAATAAGAGATATTCAAAATAAAATAAACCGATTTATGCCAGGTGGTGGTGGATCTGGAGCTAAACAAATTAGCTTAATTTTAATTGTGTTAGGTTTTATTTGGCTTGCGAGTGGTCTTTATAGAGTATTACCAGATGAGCAAGGTGTCGTTTTAAGATTTGGAAAATTTGTAAAAACAACTCAGCCAGGGTTAAATTATCATATACCTTTCCCAATAGAGACAGTAAAAACTCCAAAGGTAACAAAAGTAAACAGGATGGATATTGGATTTAGATCCGAAAGAGATAGCGGATTTTCATCTGGTGGTGGCGTTGCAGATGTTCCTCAAGAAAGTTTAATGTTAACTGGTGATGAAAATATTGTGAATATAGATTTTTCAGTTTTTTGGGTAATTAAAGATGCTGGAAAATTTTTATTTAAGATACAGGATCCAGAGGGTACGGTTAAAGCAGCAGCAGAAACTGCAATGAGAGAAGTAATTGCTAGAAGTGATATACAGCCTATATTAACCGAAGGAAGATCAAAAATAGAGATTGATACGCAAAATATAATTCAAAATATTTTAGACGAATATAATTCAGGAATACAAATTACACAGGTACAAACTCAAAAAGCAGACCCACCAGATCAAGTAATTGATGCATTCAGAGATGTTCAAGCTGCAAGAGCGGATATGGAAAGATCTAAGAATGAAGCACAGGCATATGCTAATGACGTTATACCGAGAGCAAGGGGAGAGGCAGCAAAAATTTTACAAGCAGCTGAGGCATACAAAAAAGAGGTAGTTGCAAAGGCAGAGGGTGAGGCTAGCAGATTTGTTTCAATTTACACTGAGTATGCAAAAGCTAAATCTGTTACACAAGAAAGAATGTACTTAGAAACTATGGAAAAAGTTTTAGCGGATATTGAAAAAGTGATTATTGAGAAAAATGCTGGGTCAGGGGTTGTTCCTTATTTGCCTTTACCTGAACTTAAGAAGAAAGGAACAGGTAGCTAAATGAAAAAAATTATTTTACCTTTGGTTGGTATAATTGGAGCAGCTGTTTTCTTTTCGGTTTTTATAGTTAAAGAGGTAAATCAGGCTATCGTTTTACAGTTTGGTGATCCAAAAAGAATAATTACTAATCCAGGTTTGAACTTTAAAATACCATTCATTCAAAACGTTGTTTATTTAGATAAAAGAATACTAAATTTAGATGCTCCACCGGAAGAGGTAATTGCTTCTGATCAGAAAAGATTGATAGTAGATGCATTTGCAAGATTTCAAATAATTGATCCACTAAAATTTTATATTTCTGTTGGTAATGAAAGAGTTGCGAGATCTAGATTGTCTACGATAATTAATTCAAGAATTCGAAGTGTTTTGGGTACTCAAAGACTTCAAACATTATTATCGGAGGACAGAACAAAACAAATGTCATTAATACAAGATGGGGTAAATAATGAGGCAGAAAAATTTGGTATAAAAATTGTTGACGTAAGAATTAAAAGAGCTGATTTACCGCCCGCAAATAGTGACGCTATTTACAGAAGAATGCAAACAGAAAGAGAGAGAGAGGCCAAAGAATTTAGAGCAAAAGGTGCTGAGATGGCAGTAACAATAACATCTACTGCCGATAAAGAAGTCACTGTTATTTTAGCCGACGCACAAAAAAAATCTGAGATTATGAAGGGTGAAGGAGATGGTTTAAGAAATAAAATTTTTGCTGATGCCTTTGGAAGAGATCCTGAATTTTTTGCGTTTTACAGGGCAATGCAAGCTTATGAAACAGCATTAATTGGTGGTGATACATCACTAATTTTGTCACCTGACAGTGAATTTTTTAAGTTCTTTGGAAATATAAAACCTAAAACTGAGTAATAGTTGAATGAAAGAGCTGATAATAGCTTTTGGCCTCTTTCTATTTATTGAGGGTATTTTATACGCCTTATTTCCATCAAAAATGAAAAATATATTAAAAAAGATGGAAATAATAAAAGACTCACAACTTAGGTTTGGTGGTTTTATATTTGTAATAATCGGTTTTTTAATTATTTGGTTTGTAAAGAATTAACATGAAAAGAATTAAATTATTTATTTATATCTTTATTTTTTCGCTAAGTTTTAATCTAAGTTCTAAATCTGACAATGTCCCTAGCTCATTTGCTGACTTAGCTGAAAAATTAATGCCTTCAGTAGTAAATATATCAACTACACAAACAGTTGTTACAAGAAGTAATCCATTCCCTGGACTAGAATTTCCTCCAGGTTCACCATTTGAGGACATGTTTAAAGATTTTGGAACACCTCAAAAAAGACAAGCAACTGCTTTAGGATCTGGATTTATAATAGACTCAAAAGGTATTGTGGTTACAAATAATCATGTAATACAGGATGCTGAAGATATAATTGTTAGAGTGGATGGAGATAAAGAATTTAAAGCAAAAGTAATAGGTGCCGATCCGCTATCAGATATTGCAGTACTTCAAATAGAATCCCTAGAAAAATTTACTCCAGTTGAATTTGGAGACTCTGATAAAGCACGAATTGGGGATTGGGTGATTGCTATTGGAAATCCTTTTGGTTTAGGAGGTACTGTTACTTCAGGAATTATTTCTGCCAGAAATAGATCTATTGGATTGGCAAGATATGAGGATTATATCCAAACTGATGCATCTATAAATTCAGGTAATTCAGGAGGACCATTATTTGATATGAAAGGGGATGTGATAGGTATTAATACTGCAATATTGGGCAGAGGAGGTTCAATTGGAATAGGTTTTTCTATTCCTTCAAACAGCGCAAAAAAAGTAATTGATCAACTTATAAAGTTTGGAGAAACAAAAAGAGGTTGGTTAGGTGTTAGAATTCAAGATGTAACCAAAGAAATAGCAGAAGTTGAAAAATTAAAAGAGCCAAGAGGTGCATTAGTAGCTAGTGTTGCAGAAAATAGTCCGTCTGAAAAAGCAGGAATTAAAGCTGGTGATATTATTTTAGAATTTAATGGAATAAAGATTAATCAGATGAAAGAATTACCAAAAATTGTTGCACAAACTAAGGTTGGAAAAATTGTTGATGTAAAAATTTGGAGAAATAAGAAAGAGATTATTAAAAAAATTAAGTTAGGGAGACTTGAAACTTCTGAGGATTTCAAACCTTCAAAAAAAACTGAACAACCTTCAGTTTCTGACATAGAAGATCTTAAAATTTCTGTTAGAGTTTTAACTCCTAAAGATATACAAGATCGAAAACTTCCTGAAGGCACAACAGGATTATTAATAAAAAAAATTGAGAGTGATAGTCCTTTATTAAACTATGTAACAGTAAATAGTATAATTATTGAGGCTCAAAAGAAAAAAATAAAGTCAATTGGTGATCTTAATTTAGTTGTTAAACAAACTTTAAAATCAAATCAAAAAACAATTTTACTAGTTGTATATAACAATCAAAACCAAATAAGATATATTGGCGTAAAACTCGACTAGTAATATGGACATACAGTCCAAAATAATTTTAATTTATGGCCCTACTGCCTCTGGTAAAACTAAATTTGCTATTCAACTTGCTAAAAAAATTAATGGAGAAATTATTAATGCAGATAGTATGCAGGTTTACAAAGAACTAAAGATACTAACAGCGAGACCAACTTTAAAAGATTACCAAAAAATAAAACATCATTTATACGGTTTCCAAAATGTAAAAAAAAATTTTTCAACAGGAGATTGGTTAAAACACGCTAATCAAAAAATTTTTTATTGTAAGAAAAAAAAAAAGATTCCAATTTTAGTTGGTGGTACAGGCCTTTACTTTAAAGCGTTAACCGATGGTTTAGTTGATATTCCAAATATTCCTGACAAATTTAGAAAAAAAATAAGATCTCTCCATAAAAAAATAGGACCAAAAAAATTCTTTTTAGAACTTATAAAAATAGATCCTTTATCAAAAAAATATATTAATCCATTAGACAGTCAAAGATCTATAAGAGCTTATGAAGTAAAATATTATACAAAAAAATCTTTATACGAATGGTTTAAAAATACTAAGTCAGATTATGAAAAAAAAGATTTTTACAAAATTTATCTGGATTTTCCTAGGGAGGAGTTATTAAAGAGAATAACTGCTAGAGTACAAGAAATGATAAAAAAAGGAGCAATTCAAGAAGTAAAAAGATTTGCCAAATTAAAAGTTCCAAACAGCAAAAGTCCTTGTAGAGCTATTGGCATCAATGAAATTAAAGAATATTTACAAAAAAAAATTAAAATTAATGAGGTAATTGAAAAAATCTCAATAAAGACAAGGCAATATGCTAAAAGACAGAATACTTGGGGAAGAGGTAATATGTCAGATTGGAACAAAATAAATCCAAAAGACCTAAATAAGTTTTTAAAAAAAATTTAGATATCGATTACTTAGTCTTGACCAATTAGCACAACTTCAGCTAGATTGCATTTATGTCTAAATTATATACAGGCGCAGAGATCGTGTTTAAATGTCTTGAGGACCAAAATGTTGATTTCATATTTGGTTATCCTGGTGGAGCAGTATTACCAATTTATGATGAGTTAAAAAATCATTCATCAATAAAACATATTTTAGTAAGACATGAACAAGGAGCTGGACATGCAGCAGAAGGTTACGCAAGATCATCTGGTAAACCAGGTGTTGTTTTGGTCACGTCTGGACCAGGAGCTACAAATGTCGTAACAGCTTTAACTGATGCATATATGGATTCAGTTCCTTTAGTATGTATCTCGGGTCAAGTACCAACTCATCTAATTGGTACTGATGCTTTTCAGGAGTGTGATACGACTGGAATAACTAGACCATGCACAAAACATAATTGGTTAGTGAAAGATATTAAAGATTTATCAAAAACTTTGCACGAAGCATTTCGGGTTGCGACAACAGGTAGGCCTGGACCAGTATTAGTTGATATACCTAAGGATATTCAATTTGCAAAGATTAATTATTCAAAACCAAAGAAAGAAAAAAAATCTAATGGTAAGATGAATAATAAATTTTCTCAAAGTGAGATTAGTCAGTTAATTAATTTAATTGCTCAAGCTAAAAAACCAGTAATTTATACTGGTGGTGGAGTAATTAATTCTGGACCAAAGGCAAGTGATACATTGAGAGAATTTGTAAGATTAGTAGGTTTTCCTATCACATCAACTTTGCAAGGGTTGGGCGCATTCCCAGGAGATGATAATCAGTTTATTGGCATGCTAGGAATGCACGGTACTTACGAAGCTAACAACGCAATGCATGATTGTGATTTATTAATTAATATTGGAGCAAGGTTTGATGATAGGATAACAGGTAAGATAGATGAATTTTCACCTAGATCAAAAAAAATTCATATTGATATTGACCCATCATCAATCAATAAAATTATAAAAGTTGATTTAGCTATTGTAGGGGATGTTAATGAAGTTCTTAAAGCGATCATCAAAAAAATAAATGATAAAAAAAATGGATTAAAACAATCAAATAAACAAAATATTTCAAAATGGTGGGAGCAAATCCAAAAATGGAGAACAAAAAACTCTTTAGGATTTATTAATAGTGATAAAACAATTAAACCTCAGCATGCTGTAAAGAGATTGTATGAATTAACAAAAAACCAAGATACTTTTATTACAACAGAAGTTGGCCAACATCAGATGTGGGCTGCACAACATTATAAATTTAATAAACCAAATAGATGGATGACTTCTGGAGGACTTGGAACGATGGGGTACGGCCTTCCAGCAGCAGTAGGTGTTCAGATAGCACATCCAGATAAGCTTGTAATAGATATAGCTGGAGAAGCTTCAGTTCTGATGACAATGCAAGAAATGTCAACTGCGGTTCAATACAATTTACCTATTAAAATTTTTGTTTTAAACAATCAGTATATGGGAATGGTGAGACAATGGCAGGAATTACTTCATGAAAAAAATTACTCGGAGAGCTACTCTGAAGCATTACCAGATTTTGTAAAATTAGCTGAAGCATATGGATGTAAAGGAATTAAAGCAAATAATCCTAATGAATTAGATATTAAGATTAAAGAAATGATCGATCATAATGGTCCGGTAATATTTGATTGCCAGGTAGATCCTAATGAAAATTGTTTTCCAATGATCCCTTCAGGAAAACCACATAACCAAATGATTTTAGGCCCTAGTGATAAAAAAGAAAACAAAATTACAGGAAAAGGAAAAGCTTTAGTTTAATGGTAAATCCAAAATCAGCATACAGTATACCAACAAAAAAGGGTAAATCAGACACTCATATTATCGTTGTATGGGTAGATAATGAGGCAGGTGTATTAGCAAGAGTAGTGGGATTATTTTCGGGAAGAGGTTATAATATTGAGTCATTGGCCGTTGCAGAAGTTGATGCAACAAAAAATATTTCTAGAATTACTATTGTTACAACAGGGACACCGCAAGTTATAGATCAAATTAAACTTCAACTAAAAAAATTAGTACCAGTTCACAAGGTTGCTGATTTTAAAAGAGAGGATAAAAAAGTTATTTTTAAGGAAATGGCATTGCTTAAAGTCGTAGGAAATAAGAAAAAAATTGATAAGTGTCTTAGAGCTTGTAAAAATTTTAACCCTGTAATACTTGATAAAACTAAACTTTCTATCGTAATTCAGATAACTGCTTTAAGAAGAGAAATTGATAAAATGAGTAAAAAATTAAAACCTCTTGGTCTTTCAAGCACTTCAAGAACAGGAGCTATTGCAATGACAAGAGGTGCTGAAGTTTTTAAATAAATTAAATAAAAAAAAGAGGGGAATAAAATGAAGATGTTTTATGAAAAAGATACTGATGTAAATTTAATAAAAGATAAAAAAATTGCAATTTTTGGCTACGGAAGCCAAGGACATGCGCATGCACTTAATTTAAAAGATAGTGGTGTAAAAGAAGTTGTGGTTGCCTTAAGAGAGGGGTCATCAAGTATTATAAAAGCTGAGTCTAAAGGTTTAAAAGTAATGAATCTTTCAGATGCAGCAGAGTGGGCAGACGTTGTAATGATTTTAACTCCAGATGAGCTACAAGCATCAATTTATAAAAATCATATAGAGCAAAGAGTAAAGGAAGGAACCTCGATAGCTTTCGCACATGGTTTAAATATTCATTATGATCTTATTAAAGCTAGAAAAGATTTAGATGTATTTATGGTAGCTCCCAAAGGACCTGGTCATCTAGTTAGAAGTGAGTATGAGAAAGGTGGAGGAGTTCCATGTTTATTTGCAGTGCATCAGAATGGTTCAGGGAAAGCAAGAGAACTTGCAATGTCCTATGCTTCAGCAGTTGGGGGAGGAAGATCTGGAATAATTGAAACAACATTTAAAGATGAAGTAGAAACAGATTTATTTGGTGAACAGACTGTTCTTTGTGGTGGATTAGTTGAATTGATAAAAAATGGTTATGAGACTTTAGTTGAGGCAGGTTATGAACCTGAAATGGCTTATTTTGAAACCGTCCATGAAGTAAAATTGATTGTTGATTTAATTTATGAAGGTGGGATCGCTAATATGAATTATTCAATTTCGAATACTGCTGAATATGGTGAATATAAGTCTGGGCCAAGAGTAATTCAAAAAGAGGAAACTAAAAAAAGAATGAAAGAAGTTTTGGCCGATATTCAATCTGGTAAATTTACAAAAGAATGGATGGATGAATGTAAAAATGGACAAAAAAACTTTCTTGCAACAAGGGCTAAATTAGCTGAGCATCCAGTTGAAAAAGTTGGAGCAAGTTTAAGAGCTATGATGCCTTGGATTGGCAAAAAGAAATTAGTTGATAGTGACAAAAAGTAAAATACTTCCATATTGGGTCTAAATTGCTCTTTTTTTTTGCAATCTAAACGAGAGGTTGTATATTCTTTAAACATAAATTTTTATATGGCTGAAAAAGACAAAGTATATATTTTTGATACAACTATGAGAGATGGTGAGCAGTCACCAGGTGCTTCCATGAGTGTTGAAGAAAAAATTCAAATATCTCGAGTTTTTGATGAGATGGGGATTGATATAATTGAAGCTGGTTTTCCTATATCTTCTCCTGGAGATTTTGAAGCAGTAAGTGCAATTAGTAAAAGTTTAAAAAATTCAATTCCGTGTGGGTTAGCAAGAGCAACCAAAAAAGATATCGATGCTTGTCACGAGTCCCTAAAATTTGCAAAAAGATTTCGTATTCATACATTTATTTCTACTAGTCCTGTACACATGAAACATAAACTTAATATGACTAACGATCAGGTTTTAGCAGCTATAAAAGAAAGTGTTACTTATGCAAGAAAATTTACAGATGATGTTGAATGGTCATGTGAAGATGGAACAAGAACAGATTTAGAATTCATGTATAAAACAATTGAACTTGCAATTAATTGTGGTGCTAAAACGATAAATATTCCCGATACAGTTGGTTATTCGATACCAGAAGAGTTTGCAAAAACTATAAATTTAATTAAAAACAATGTACCAAATATTGATAAGGCTATTATTTCTGCTCATTGTCATAATGATCTAGGATTAGCTGTGGCTAATGCTCTTTCAGGTTTATCTGCCGGGGTAAGACAAATTGAATGTACAATTAATGGTATAGGTGAAAGAGCTGGTAATGCAGCTTTAGAAGAAATTGTGATGGCAATTAAAACAAGAGATGATTTACTTCCTTATGAGACAGGAATTAAAACTGAGCTAATAAGCAAAGCCTCTAAAATCGTATCTAATGCAACTGGTTTCCCCGTTCAATTTAATAAAGCAATTGTGGGAAAGAATGCTTTTGCACATGAGTCAGGTATACATCAAGATGGTATGCTTAAAAATAGAGAGACATATGAAATAATGACACCAGAAAGTGTTGGGGTTAAAAAAACATCCTTAGTAATGGGTAAACATTCTGGAAGACATGCATTTAAAGATAAATTAAGTGATTTAGGATACACCGATGTGACTGATGATGTTGTTCAAGCTGCGTTCGGTAAATTTAAAATTTTAGCTGATAAAAAAAAACATGTTTATGATGAGGATATTGTTGCTTTAGTCGATGATAGTTTAATTATTGATAATAAAATTAATGCTATAAATTTAAAATCTTTAAAAGTTTTTGCCGGTACTGGTGAACCTCAGAGAGCAGATATGACATTAGATGTATTTGGTGATATTAAAAAAACTTCGCAATCAGGTGATGGACCTGTTGACGCTATTTTTAAATGTATTAAAGAGCTTTATCCACATGATGTAAAACTATCTCTTTATCAAGTACATGCGGTAACTGAGGGCACTGATGCTCAAGCAACAGTTAGTGTAAAAATTGAGGAAAACGATAGAACAACGGTTGGTCAGTCTGCTGATACAGATACCTTAGTTGCATCAGCAAATGCTTATTTAAATGCTTTAAATAAGATGCTGATAAAAAGAGAAAAAAAATCATTATATAAAAATATTGAACACCAGAAAGTAAAAGGAGGAGTCTAAATGGGTATATTTGATAAAGTTAAAAAAATTTGGAGCCAAGATATGGCAATAGATTTAGGAACAGCTAACACACTTGTAGTTTTAAAAGGTCAAGGTGTTGTACTTAATGAACCTTCGGTAGTTGCAATTGTTGATAATAGTGTAGGAAAAAAAACAGTATTAGCAGTTGGGGATGAGGCAAAAACTATGCTTGGAAGAACACCAGGTAATATAAGCGCAATTAGACCTCTAAGAGATGGTGTTATTGCTGATTTCATAGTTACCGAGGAAATGATTAAGCATTTTATTAAAAAAGTACACAAAGGCAGAACTTTTGCAAATCCAAGAATATTAATTTGTGTTCCTACTGGATCAACTCCAGTTGAGAGGAAAGCTATTCAAGATAGTGCACTTGCAGCAGGAGCGAGAAGAGTTCAATTGATTGAAGAACCAATAGCAGCAGCGATAGGAGCAGGATTACCTATCTCAGAGGCAACAGGGTCAATGGTAGTTGACATAGGGGGAGGTACAAGTGAAATTGCCGTGATGTCTCTTGGAGGCTTAGTTTATTCAAAATCATTAAGAGTTGCTGGAGATGCGATGGATAATGCATTAATTAATTATATGCGAAAAGAATATAATTTGATGATAGGTGATAGTACGGCAGAAAAAATTAAAAAAGAAATTGGCACTGCTATTCCATCAAATAATAACACTTATCCTGTAAAAGGTCGGGATTTAAGATCAGGTACTCCAAAAGAAGTAAATATTACGGAAGAGGATACTGCTGAAGCACTTAATGATATCTTAAAAGAAATGGTAAATGGTATAAAAGATGCCTTGGAAAATACTCCTCCAGAATTATCAGCTGATTTAGTGGATATGGGTTTAACATTAACTGGTGGGGGAGCTTTATTAAAAAATATTGATAAAAGATTTTCAAAGGAAACTGGATTACCAGTGCATATAGCTGATGACCCATTATCTTGTGTTGCAATAGGCACTGGAAAAGCTCTAGATCAAGAAGAAATATTTAATGCCATGTTATCTGAATATTAAATGAAATGGCTTCTGGAAGAGATGATTTTGTAATTGCTATTCGTTCAGCCTTTTTAAAAAAAGGTACACAGCAAAGATTCTCATTAATTTCTCTTATATTTTTATCTTTAATACTAATTGCTTTAGGAAGTTTAAATTTTAAACCTATAAATTATTTAAAAATAGTTATAAATGAAATTGTTTATAGATCCTCTTTTATTGTATCTACACCAGAAAGCTATATTAAAAATACTTATCTTGTAATAAAGAGTCATTTTAATCTTTACTCAGAAAATGAAAAAATAAAATTAGAATTAGAGAATTTAAAAAAAAAGAAATTATTAGATGAATTTATAATTTCGGAAAATAAAAGATTAAAAGAAGTAGTTGATGATTTTTATTTATCCTCAGAAAAAATTCTTGCTAAAGTACTTTCTGACAAACAAAGCCCATTTTTAAGATCTATCGTTATAAACAAAGGCTCAAAAGATGGGATTAATATGGGAATGGTAGTTTTAGACAGGGATTATTTAGTAGGCAAAATTGTTGAGGTAAATTTTACAACATCACGAGTAATACTTTTATCAGATTTGAATAGTAAAATTCCAGTTTTTATTGAACCTAATGGTGTACAAGCTATTGTTTCAGGCAGTGGTAAATCCTATGGTGTTGTTGAATTTACTAGAAAAAATTTAGAAAAAGGTACTTTCGATAAAAAAGTTTATACATCCGGATATGGACAATTATTTAAACCTGGTATTCCTGTTGGAAATTTAACTTGGGATGATGATCTTAAAAAAAATAAAGTAGAATTTTTTTCAGATTTCACACAACTTGATTTTGTAAAAATAACTTCTTATCAAAGGAAAGATTTGTAATGGAAAGAATAACTAACGAAGGTTTTTTTAGAAAGATTATATCGTATGGGCCTGTGATTGTTCTTTTTATTTCTGTATTAAATAAAATTGATTTTAATTATCTTGGCCTTCAATTCTTTTCATTTAACTTTGTTTATATCTTAATTTTTTACTGGACCTTAAAAGATCCAAAAAGCCTTAGATATGGTGCTGTTTTTCTTGCGGGTTTAATTAATGACGTTGTTTTAAACTTACCGATTGGACTAAGTAGTTTTAATTATTTACTAATATGTGGTGTAACAGCATATCTTAGAAATATAACTTTAAGACCTAACGCAATGAACGATTGGGCATTTTTCTTAGTAATAATCTTAATTATTAACTCAATTTCATTTGTAGCTATAAATATTATTTATGCGGTTGAACTTTCATATTTACATTATTTAGTAAATTCTGGAATGACTTTTTTGTTATATCCAATTTTTTCTTATATTTTTAACATTTATAAAAAACTTTTTATATTAAAAACTAATGATTAGAAAAGACTTTGGACTAAAAAAAATTCAAATAATAAACCGTAGAATGTTTATTATCGGGAGTGCAAAAATAATAGTTTTTAGTGGAATTCTATTTCGTTTATTTTCATTACAGATTAATGAGAATAAAACATATCTTACACTTTCAGATAAAAATAGAATAAGAGAATGGAAGTTACCACCAATTAGAGGTGAATTTGTAGATTATTTTGGAAATGTTATCGCAGGTAATTTAGATGTTTATCAACTTCATATAGTTCCTGAACAAGTAGAGGATTTCAAATATGTAATGATAAGACTTAAAGAAATTTTAAGTCTCAGTGATAAAGAATTTTCAAAAATTGTAAAAAAAAAGAACAGTCAAAAACCGTGGCAGACTTTAATTGTATCTGAAAATTTATCATGGGAGCAGTTTATAAAAGTTAATAGCTATCTATATGAACTTGTTGGTGTTAAACCTGTTTTATCGATTTCTAGACATTATCCATTTGCTGAAAATTACACTCATGTCTTAGGCTATGTTAGTCAAGCTAGTGAGTCAGATTTACTCGAAAATAAATCAATAAAGGATAAATTTGTTCCTGGAATAAAAGTTGGAAAAATTGGATTAGAAAAAACATTTGAAAATGATTTAATAGGAACAAATGATGTTCAGAGGTATGAGGTAAATGCTTATGGCAAAAGAATAAGTCAACTTGATTATCAAAAAGGCGTTAAAGGAAAGACTATCAAATTGACAGTCGATACTGAGATACAAAAAATGTGTAATGAACTTTTAATTGATAAAGCTGGCTCAATTAATGTTATGGATATTTATACTGGAGAGATAATTGCTATGTACTCTTCACCTTCGTTTGATCCAAATTTATTTTTATTTGGAATTAATGAGGATGATTGGCAATTAATTAGAAATAATCCATTAAAACCTTTAACAAATAAATCTTTATCAGGATTATATTCTCCTGGATCTACTATAAAACCAATTGTAGCTCTCTCAGCATTAGAAAACAAAATTATCTCTCCCAATTTTACAGTTTTATGTAAAGGAAAGACAGAAATGTATGGACATACATACCATTGTTGGAAAAAAAAAGGGCATGGATATATGAATTTGAGAAATGCAATTAAACAATCGTGTGATACATATTTCTATGAAGTGGCTAGAAAACTAGGTGTTGATCGCTTGGAAAAAACAGCATCTAAATTTGGTTTAGGAAATAAAGTACTCGGTGATGTTTTTCAAATTGAAAAAAGAGGTTTGGTACCAACAACTATTTGGAAAAAAAATAACCTAGGATCTGGTTGGGTGTTAGGTGAAACAATGATTACTGGAATAGGACAAGGTTATATCCAAACTACACCTTTGCAATTATGCATGATGACAGCACAACTAGCTAATGGAGGACATAAAATATTTCCAAAAATAGTTGTAGATGACAATCAAAAAACTGCTGAAAATATTAAGTATGAAATTGAAAATGCTATTACAAATATGACATATGAACCTTTATTTGAGGAAAAAAAAAATATAAACATTGTCTTAGATGCTATGTTTAGTTCAACTAATGAAGTGAGAGGAACAGCATATTCCTCTAGGATTAAAGATAGTAAATATCAATTTGCAGGAAAAACAGGAACTTCACAAGTAAAAAGAATAACAGAAAGACAAAGAGAGCTTGAGTTAAAAACATCTGAAATACCTTATGAAGAGAGAGACCATGCTTTATTTGTAGCTTTTGGTCCTTATAAAAATCCAAGGTATGCGTTAAGCATTGTGGTTGAACATGGCGGCTCTGGAAGTTCAACCGCGGCACCGATAGCAAAAAAATTATTTAAATTAATCATAGATAGACATGAGGAAAGAAAAAAAATTATCAATAAAAAAGCTTAGATTAAAATGTTAGAACGAAAAAGATTTGATACTTCATTTACAATTTTTGATAAAATAAAAGAATTAGATTATATTCTTTTATTATTAATTCTTCTCTTAGGTATAATTAGTGGATTTACCATGTATTCGACTGATGGTGGTCAAATTTTATTTCATACTA
>CACPOL010000009.1 GCA_902635545.1 uncultured Pelagibacteraceae bacterium | reverse complement strand
TTCACCAACAATTCTTAGACAAAACCAATCTGAATTTGCAAAAACTGGTAGCATACATGCTAGTGGACTCTTTAAATCGGATGGTAGTTTAATCTCTATAAGAGAAGATGTTGGTAGACATAATGCTATGGATAAAATGATAGGTGACTCGATATTTAGCGGTTACATTAAGCCAAGTGAGCAATTTATTACTTGTTCTGGGCGCTTAAATTTTGAATTAGTTCAAAAAGTTTTAATGACTAATATTGGCTTAATGATTGGTGTAGGTGCGCCAACTAGTCTAGCAATTGATCTTGCGAATAGGTTTGACATGACCTTGATAGGTTTCGTAAAAGAAGATAGTTTTAATATTTATACAAATAACCAAAAAGTTATTGTGACTTAAAAAAAAGGAATTTTGAAGTGTCTAAAAATATAAGTAATTTATCTGGAAGAATTGGTTTAAAGAATAATCTATTTAAAAAATTGTCTGAAAATGTTTTAAAAGATTCTCCAAAAGATATTAAAGAAATTGCAAAAGAATATAATTTGGGTGTTTCTACTATACATGGTGCTGAAAGTTTTTATGAATTTTTAAGACCTTCTCACAGAAAAAAAAAAGCTTTTGTTTGTAATGGAAGTGCTTGTATGTGTGCTGGAACTCAAGAAAAGTTAAAAAATAAGCTTAAAGAAAAATTAGGTGATGACAAAGTTGGAGAAATGTTTTGTCTAGGACATTGTTATGAAAACCATGCATTTCACTATGATGGAGAAAATTATGCTGGAAAAGATATTGATAAAATTGATCAAATTCTAAAAGGTGAAGATATTAAACAAGAAAAATTTTTTTCAAAAAGTTATGCAACAACAAGTTTCTTAATGGACGATAAGCTTTCTTCTACTGACCAGTTCAAAGATCAATTAAATAAATTTCTAAAAATGGATAAAAAAGAAATTATAAAATCATTATTGGACTCAAATTTAACTGGAAGAGGTGGTGCTGGTTTTCCTACTGGAATGAAATGGGATTTTTGCAGTAAAGCAAAAGGAGATAAAAAGTATGTAATCTGTAATGCAGATGAAGGGGACTCAGGCGCATTCTCTGATAGATACTTGCTGGAGGATCAACCTTTAAAAGTTATTTTTGGAATGATGATTTGTGGCCATGTAATAGGAAGTGATGAAGGTGTTTTATATATTCGAGGAGAATATCCTAAATCTATTGAGGCGATTAACGGAAGTATAAATGAACTTAAAAAATTAGGACTTTTAGGCGAAAAAATTTTAGGAACAGATTTTTCATTTGATTTAGGAATTTGTATTGGACAAGGAGCATATATCTGTGGAGAAGAAACAGCGTTAATTGCATCTATTGAAGGAAGAAGAGCTGAAGTAGATGTAAGACCACCCTTCCCAGTTACAGAAGGTCTTTATAAAAAACCTACAGTAGTGAATAACGTAGAAACTTTAGCTGCAGCAACTGGAATATTAATCAATGGAGCGAATAAGTTTTCATCGATAGGAAATAAAAAATCAGCAGGTACTAAATTAGTTTGTTTAGACAGTTTTTTTAATAATCCTGGTGTTTATGAGATCGACATGGGTACTCCAATGAAAAAAATATTTAATGAAATTGGTTGTGGATATAAAGAAGAAATCAAAGCTTTTCAAATTGGTGGACCTTTAGGGGGTGTCGTGCCAATAGCTGAAATTGAAAATTTAAATTTAGACTTTCAAGAATTTACAAAAAAAGGGTTCATGTTAGGTCATGCGAGTGTTGTAAGTATTCCAAAAGATTTCCCAATGACTGAATATATTCATCACTTGTTTGAATTCTCAGCAGAAGAATCATGTGGCAAATGTTTTCCTGGAAGACTTGGATCATATAGAGGTAAGGAAATGTTCGATCAATTAAAGAAAAAGACAGCTAAAATTCCACTAAAATTATTAAATGAATTACTAGTTACTATGCAAAAAGGCTGTTTATGTGCTCTTTGTGGTGCTATACCAACTCCAATTATGAACATCTTAAAGTATTTTGGTGATGAAATAAAAAGTGATATGGTAAAAGATAATTAATGAGTTCAGAAAAAAGAAAAATTGCATATATAGATGGCAAACCATACGAAATTGGGTCCAATCACACATCTATTTTAAAATTTGTTAAAAGTTATGTTGGAGAAAAAAAGGTTCCAACTCTTTGCGATGACCCAAATCTTGCTCCATATGGCGCATGCAGAGTTTGCTCTGTTGAAGTTGCACTAGAAAAAGATGGTCCTACAAAAGTAGTTGCCTCATGTCATACTCCAGTAGCTGAAAATCAACATATTTTTACGTCAAATGAAAATCTCCAAAGTTTAAGAAAAAATATTGTTGAATTAGTGTTAACTGATCATCCTATGCAATGTAATACTTGCGAAGTAAACAATAACTGTGAACTTCAAAATGTTGCAAATGATTTAGGCATTTCTGATCATAGATATAACAGTCCTAAACAACACAAAGGAATTCCAAGGGACACTTCTCATGATTATATGAGAATGAATTTAGACAACTGTATAAATTGCGGAAGATGTGTAAGAGCCTGTGACGAAATTCAAGGATCATTTGTACTTACAATGTCAGGTAGAGGTTTTGAGTCTAGAATTACAACAGATAACGATATGATGTTTGGTGACTCGTCGTGTGTATCATGTGGTGCTTGTGCACATACATGTCCTACTGATGCTATTTCTGACGTTTTCCAATCCAAATCAGCAGCAGTAGATAAAAAAGTAAGAACTACATGTTCTTATTGTGGTGTTGGATGTAATTTAGAAGCATCAATCAAAAATGAAAAAGTTGTTGCGATAGATACCCCAAAACAAACTGAAGTGAACGCAGGACACACTTGTATTAAAGGAAGGTATGCTTTCGGTTTTTATGATCATCCAGATAGGCTAAAAACACCTTTAATAAAAAGAAATGGTAAATTTGAAGAAGCATCTTGGGACGAGGCATATGATTTTATCAAAAAAGAAATGCAAAGAATTATTAAAGATCACGGTCCTGATGCATTTGCTGGAATATCATCAGCTAGATGTACAAATGAAGAAAATTACGTTTTTCAAAAAATGATAAGAGCAGCTGTTGGAACAAATAGTGTAGATTGTTGTGCTAGAATTTGTCACTCGCCTACTGCCTGGGGAATGCAGCAAACTTTTGGAACTGGCGCCGCAACTAATTCGACTGAAGATATTTATTATGCAGATTTATTTTTAGTTATTGGAGCAAATCCAACAAATGCTCACCCTGTAACAGGTGCTAAAATAAAACAACAAGTCATGAAAGGTAAAAAACTTATTGTTTTAGATCCAATTACAACTGAATTAGCAAAATTAGCTGATTATCACATTAAGTTAAGACCTGGAACTAATGTGGCAGTGCTCAATATGATGTTACACTTTATCATTAAATCGAAACTATATAACGCTGATTTTGTAAGAGATAGAACAGAAGGTTTTGATAATTTTTTAAAAGAAATTGAAAGACAAGATGTAGATCATTTAGCAAAAGTTGCTGGTGTTGATAAACAATTGGTAAAAGAAGCAGCTATTGCTTATGCAACTGCTAAAAATTCAATGGAGTTTCATGGTCTAGGGGTAACAGAACATGAGCAGGGTTCTAAAACTGTAATGTTAATTGCTGACCTTGCAATGATAACTGGAAATATAGGAAGAAAAGGAGTTGGTGTAAATCCTTTAAGAGGCCAAAACAATGTACAAGGAGCTGCTGATATGGGTTGTCAACCACATCAAGGTGCTGGTTATTTTGAAGTATCAGATAAAAAAAATCAAAAATTTTATTCAGAAAAATATGGTGTTGCTCATCCAACAAAAGCAGGTTTAAAAATTCCTCAAATGTTCGATGCAGCGATCAAAAAAGATATTAAAGGAATTTGGATTATTGGTGAGGATATTGTTCAAACTGATCCTAATAGCGCTCATGTTGTGGATGCAATGAATTCATTAGAATTATTAGTGGTACAAGAAATATTTATGAGTGAAACAGCAAAACTTGCAACAGTTGTTTTACCAGGAACTACATTCTTAGAAAAAGATGGAACTTTTACTAACACTGAAAGAAGAGTACAAAGAGTTAACAGGGCTGTTCCTCCATTACCAGGAACAAAACCTGATGGAGTAATTGTAACTGATATGATGCAAAAACTTGGATTTAATCAACCAGACTATGATGCAGATCAAGTGCTATCAGAAATTGCTGACATAGTCCCTTTTTTCAAAGGTATAACAAGAGAAAGATTGGGAAGATTTGGATTACAATGGCCTGTTAAAGAAGATGGGACAGATACCAAGATTCTACATACAGATCAATTTAAATTAGGAAAAGGTCGTTTAAAAAGCTTTGATTGGAAAGAGTCCGCAGAAATAACAAATAATCAAAAAGATTATCCGCTTATATTAACAACAAGCCGTGTTTTACAACATTATAACGCTGCAACAATGACGAGAAGAACTAATAACATTAATATAGTTGATGAAGATGTACTTTTAATTCACCCTAAAGATGCAGCTGATAGAGACTTGAATACTGGGGATATTGGAAGATTATACTCAGGTAGAGGTGAAGTTGCTCTAAAAGTAGAAGTTACAGATAAAGTGAAAGAAGGTATTGTTTTCACAACTTTCCATTTCCCAGAACACATGGTGAATATGGTAACTGGACATGGAAAAGATGAAGAAACAATGTGCGCAGAATATAAAGTTTCATCAGTTCAAGTTCAAAAAATTTCAAATCAATTTAAAACTGAAGTAAAACCTAAAGAACATCAAGCAGAAGTAAGTTAGATCTAATGACCATTGGATGGTGCTTTGATAATACTTATTCTAAATTACCAGATCCATTTAAAGAAGAAATAGGCCCTGTACCAGTTAAAAACCCTGAATTAGTTATTTTAAATAAAAATCTTTCTAAAGAATTGAATCTTGATTTTTCAAATTTAGATAATAAAAAAATTTCTGAATTGTTCTCAGGTAATTCACTTCCACCAGGTAGTAGTAGCATTGCTCAAGCCTATGCAGGTCATCAATTTGGTCACTTTACTATGTTGGGAGATGGAAGAGCAGTTTTAATTGGAGAGCATTTATCAAAAAAAAAAGACAGATACGATATTCAATTTAAAGGTTCCGGAAAAACTTCATTTTCAAGAAATGGTGATGGAAGAGCTGCACTAGGTCCAATGTTAAGGGAATATATAATCAGTGAGGCAATGCATAATCTAAATATTCCCACAACAAGAAGTTTAGCTGTTGTCAAATCGGGAGAAGATGTGATTAGAGAGACATCTTTGCAAGGAGCAATTCTTACAAGAGTAGCCTTAAGCCATATAAGAGTTGGAACTTTTCAATATATTGCTGCAAGAGATAAAAAAGATGAATTAGAAATATTATTAAATTATGTAATTCAAAGACATTATCCAAATATTCAAAATTCAAAAAACAAAGCATTAGATCTTTTAAAAGTAGTAATGGAAAAACAAATTGATCTTGTAATTAATTGGATGAGAGTTGGTTTTATTCATGGAGTAATGAATACTGACAATATGAGTATTTCAGGTGAAACGATTGATTATGGACCTTGCGCTTTCATGGATATTTACGATCCAAAAACTGTATTTAGTTCAATAGATCAAATGGGTAGGTATGCTTATTGTAACCAACCAGTAATTACAAAGTGGAATTTATCGAGATTTGCGGAGTGTTTAATTCCGTTAATAGATAAAGATCAAAATAAATCTATTGAGATGGCAACTGAAATAATTAATTCTTTTGAAAAAATATATGAAGAAAAATGGCTTAATATGATGAGAGATAAATTAGGATTATTTGGTGCTGAAGATAAAGACAAAATTTTAATCCTGGATTTACTTACATGGATGCATAAAGAAAAGTTAGATTATACAAACACCTTTTGTTATTTGATGAATTTTGAAATAGAAAAAAATAAAAATTTTAAAGATAATGATTTTCAAAATTGGAAAAAAAGGTGGCAAGAAAGATTGAAAACAAACAATAATTCTCCTGAGAAATATATAAAATTAATGAAGAGCGTTAACCCTCTGATAATACCAAGAAATCATAAAGTTGAAGAAGTTTTAGATGAAGCAAATAAAAATAATATAAAGCCTTTAATTAAACTATTAGAAATTCTCAATAATCCATATTTTGAACAAAAAAATATAATTCACTATCAGAAACCCTCTTCTTCAAAAGAAAAATATCAAACTTTTTGTGGAACTTAACTTTAATTAAAGAACATAAGGCTCTGGTCTAGCCTTTTTTCCTAAAACTCTTTCAACTGCCATGTTTGAGATGTCAATTGATTGATATGCGCCAGTCGTAATTAATTCAGTAAGTGCCCTACCTATTCCAGGTGCTTGCATTAAGCCTCTTCCTGTAAATCCAGTAGCTAAATAAACATTGTCGAATTTTGGATGTTTTCCAACAACAGCATTATTATCTAATCTATTACAGTCGTAGTACCCTGCCCAACCACCTGTCAGCTTAAGTTCCTCCATAGCAGGAATTCTATGAGCAAGTGCAGGCCAAACAAGCTCTTCAAAATCACCCCATGCTGGTTCAAGATCTTTCGCATCAAAAACAGATTTTGGAGAACCTGCTAAATATTCTTTCCCTTCAGGTCTCCAATAAACCCCTGAAGTTAAATCACCTGTTAATGGCATTTCAGGAATATGTTTAGGACATTTTACTCTAAATACTGTGTGCTTTTGTGGCTCTACTGGAATATCTTCTAAAAGTTCTTTTGTCCAACATCCTGCTGCTGAAATAATTGTTTTGGCTTTAATTTCAGAGAGTGTTTTAACCTCACCTTTAACGAATTCAGCACCAAGTTCCATCGCTTTACTTTTAAGCGCACCATGAAACATGAATGGATCAATCCATCCTTCGCTTTGGTTATCTGTAAATGTTGCAGTCTCTATTCCTTCACTATTAATATATGGAAAAAAATTTGTTAGTTCTGAACCTTTAATATTTTTTGTACCCGCCTCACAGGCTTTATGATTTTCTAAGGCTTTATATTGTTCTTCAGCATGTTCAGGTCCAAACATTAATAAGTATCCATTAGTGACCATGCTTGCTGTTGGTTTGGGATTTTTTTCTGTTTTTAATAACTCAGGTATTTGAAAAATAAATTCTCTTGCAAATTTACCTAATAAAATATTTTCTGTTTGAAAAAATTGTCGTCTAAATCCGCCTAGTGATAATGGAAATGAAGCTGTTTTATATGTGGGGTCTCTTTCTATAACTTTAACTTTTCTGCCTTCTTTAGACATAAAATAAGCTGTAGCTGTACCAATAATTCCACCACCAACTATTACAACATCATCCATATTAATTTAAAATGTATAAGTTAAAATTTAAAAATAATGCATAGCAACTCCAAAGTAAATATGGAATCATTAAGTAAGCACTTACATAATTGACACGTTTAAATTTAAAAATAAGAATAATTATCAAAATAATTAGAATCACTAATACTATTAGAGCTAACAAAATTTGATGTAATCCGAAAAAAACAATACTCCAAGTTGTATTGAATACTATATGAATAAAATAGATATAGATTGTATTAATCTCTCTGTTTTTACTATGCCAATATAACCAGATAGCTAATGTCATCATTAAATACAGAGAAGTCCATACTGGAGCAAAAACCCAGTCAGGTGGGTTATAGTTTGATTTAATGAGCTGTGAATACCAAGGTTCTTTAAAGCTAATTGTCACTATACTCCCAATAAATGACGCAGAAAATGTAATTATGAAAAATAAAATAAATGATATAAATTTATTTTTTAACATTAAAGTATTATACATCACTATAGAATGAATAAAAAAACTATTTGGATAACAGGTGGAAGTACTGGTATTGGTAAAGCTTTAGCAATTAAATTTGCTAGCTCAGGCTGGAACGTTGCAATTTCTGCAAGGAGAGAAAGTCTTCTTAATGAAATTTCTAATAATAATGAAAATATTTATGGATTTCCTTTAGATGTAACAGATAAGTCAAAATGCAAAGAAGTTTTTCAACAAATTAAGAATAAATTTCAAAATATTGATATATGTTTTTTTTCAACTGGTACTTGGAATCCCAAAAAAGAAAAGAATATTGATGTTGAACAAATAGAAGATGTATTTAAAGTTAATTTTTTTGGAACATTAAATAGTATCAAAGCTGTTGAAGAATATTTTAAAAATAGAAAGGAAGGTATTATAACCATTGTTTCATCTATAGCTGGATATAGAGGGTTGCCAAATTCTACTGGTTATGGACCTTCTAAATCTGCCCTTAATAATTTGGCAGAGAGTTTATATTTTGATTTTAAAAGATCTAATGTCCGAGTATGTTTAGTATCTCCTGGATTCATAAAAACACCAATGACAGATAAAAATGATTTTAAAATGCCATTTTTGAAAACCACAGAATATGCAGCAGAAAAAATTTATGATGGATTGATTAATAAGAAAGTATTTGAAATTCATTTTCCAAAATCTTTAACACTTATTCTTAAATTTTTTAGCTTTTTACCAAGTAAATTATATTTTGGTTTGTTGAGTAAAATGACAAAATATCAAAAAAAAAATTAATCTTTAACAAATACAACTGTTAGTTCAGCAACTTTAATTCCAAATTTCGTCATAGTAGCCCTATTAATTGCTACACGATCATCTTGTTTAAAAATCCAATCATCAAATGTTATTTTTATTTCTCTTCCTTTAATAGGAACTAATAACACATATTCAAATTTGAATGCTGGACCATATGAATATCCTTTTGCCTCTCCAACAACATCTCCTGCTGTTCCTATATAATTATTGTCATCAATCTTATTGATTTGCCACTGTCTAGTTTGGATTTCTCCATCGTCCCAATTAAATTTTTCATCAAGTATTAATTGCTTCCCATCCCATTTTCCATTTAGATCTGCTGAAAATTGTCTTGTTACTTTTCCAGATCTGTTTTGAAGAACTCCCCAAGCTTTAACATTTCCAGACAAATATTCCTCTATAATTAATCTTGGCTCTTTATTTTTAAAATCTTCAGGTATCATGGCACTTTTATTTGAACAGTTTGTAATCAAGAATAAAGAGATTATCAATAAAATTGATTTAATATTTTTTAATTTGTTCATATCTCTCCTTTTAATTATTTATTTTGAAGTGAAAATTGAATTAGATCAATATTTTTTGATTTAAACCCGGCTTCACAATAAGAAAGGTAGAACTCCCACATTCTTTTGAACGTTGAATCAAATCCTTGGTTTTTTATTAAGTCCCATTTTTTATTAAATTCATTTTTCCATAAAGCTAATGTATTAGAATAATGATCTGCATAAGAGTCGTATGATTTGATAGTTAAACCATTGTCAGACACATATTTATTTAAACTATTTTTACTTGGCAAAAAACCTCCCGGAAAAATATATTTTTGTATAAAATCTTGTTTTCTTTTATACCTATCAAATAGACTGTCATCTATTGTGATTGCTTGAATTGCAGCTGTACCACTGTATGATAAATTTTCTTTTATTTTTTTAAAATAACTCTCTAAATAATTTTGACCTACTGCTTCTATCATTTCAATTGAAGCTATTGAATTATATCTATCCTTTAAGTCTCTGTAATCTTTTATTTGAATATTAACTTTTTCATTTAAACCACATTTATGAATTCTCTCTTTTGCATACTCATATTGTTTTTTTGAAATTGTAATACAATCTAATTTTACATCATATTTTTTACCTAAATATTCAGCGAAACCTCCCCATCCACATCCAATCTCTAAAACTTTATCACCATTTTTTGGTTTAATTAAATCAATTAGTTTTTGGTATTTATTTTTTTGAGCTGCTGATAAATCCTGGGTTTTCTCTTTAAAAATTGCACTTGAATAAGTTAATGTTTTATCTAGCCAAAGAGAAAAAAAATCATTACCTAAATCATAATGTTTTGCAATATTCTCTTTACTTCTATTTTTTGTATTTTTAATAAAAACATTTTTAATAAAGTTAATTATTGGTAGATCAAGCAATCCAGAAAATCTATAAATAATTTTTATATTTCTGGCTGTAATTTCAATTAAATTCGACAAATTATCTGTTTCAAATTCATCTCTCATATATGTTTCTGCAAATCCAATACTACCACCTTTAATTAAATTATATGTAAAATTTGGTTTTTTAATTTTAAGATAAGCTTTTAAAGAGTCATTTTTTTTTCCAAATTTAAAATTTTCTCCCCAGTAGTTTGTTATCTCCAAATATCCAGAATCTATATCTTTTAAAATATTAAATACAATTTTATCTGATAATTTATATAAATTCATTATTTCTCAAATGTAATATTATTTCTAATTTTTAATTTTTTTTTAATAAATTTTATTCCTTTGGCCCATAATTTAAACGCTTCAAAATGTATCGCTGAAATAATCTTAAATGTCATTAAAGGGTGTTTTAAGTATGATTTTAGTAATTCTTTACTTGTAAAATCTACTCTTTTTCCATCTTGAGAAGCATATAATATTTTTTCATCAAGCTGATATTGATCAATTATAATAGATATTTTCTCACCAGGTTTTAAAATTCTAAAAAAGTAATTACAATTCATTTCAATGAAAGGGGAAACATGAAATTTTTTTGAACAATTGTGATGTAAAAGATTATTATTTTCTACTTTAAAAATATAAGTATGTTGTTCTCCAAAGGTATTTTTAACCTCATATAATATTGAAATTAAGAAATCATTCTTATCATAAACATAAAAAACACTTAAAGGGTTAAATACATATCCTAAAATCCTAGGGTAACATAATAATTTTATTTTAATTTCATCAGTATTAATTTTATTCGCTTTTAAATTTTTTTTTACCCATTCCAATAATGATGAACCATCTCGATCGCCATGATCTCTATCAAAAAAACTTATCAAATTAAATCGATTATATGAAAAAAAAATTATATCTTTTCCTAAATTTTTTAATTCAGAAAGATCTATAAGTAACGAAAAAACTTTATATTTGAAAATATGCATCTTTGGTTTGAATCTTTTGTGAATTACAGTACCGTTATAAATTGAATTAATCATTAAGGTTTTTTAGCATTTCAATTGATGATTTTATTCCATCTTCATGAAAACCGTAACCAAAATAACTGCCACAAAAAAGAATATTCCTCTTATTTTGTAAATTTTTTAACTCTCTTTGATTGTCTAAAGCTGATTGATCAAAATATGGATGAGTAAATTTTACTTTCTTTAATATTTTTGATTGGTCAATTTCAAAATAAGGATTTAGACTTAGAAATATATTTTCATCACATTTCAAGTTTTGTAACAAATTTAACCAATAGGTAATTGAATTTTTTTCAAGTTCATCTTTTTTAATTGAGGAATTCCATGAACACCAAGCATTCTTGTTTTTTGGCATTATTGATTCATCTGTATGGATGTAAGCAATATTTTCTTTATAACTAAATTTTGATAAAATTTTTTTCTCTTCCTCAGTTGGATTTTCTATTATGGATAATGCTTCATCTGCATGTGTTGCTAAAATAACTTTATCATAATCAAAAAATTCATTTTCACCTCCATAATATAAATCTATACCTGAATTTTTAGTTTTAATCTTATTAACCTTATAATTTTTAAAATGTTCTCCACTTATTTTTGATAAAATATTTTGCACATATGTTCTGCTTCGATTTGAGACTGTGTACCATTGAGGTCTATTTTTCAATTTAAATAAACCATGATTTTGAAAAAACTTTAAAAAAAATTTCATTGGCATTTGATTTGCCTCATATGGTGGCATTGACCATATAGCAGAAACCATAGGTATTATATGGAAGTTCATAAATTCTTTAGAGAGTTTTTCTTTATGTAAATATTCTCCAAGTGTCATATCTTCATTAAACTGATTTAGATCGTTGCATCTCTTATAAAACTTGATTATTTCAAAAAACATTCTTAAGAATTTAAAGTTAAATAAATTTAATTTATTAGAAAAGATTCCATTTAATCCCTTACCACAGTATTCAAACTTTGTATTTTGAACTAAGACAGAAAATGACATATCACTTTTCTCTATTTTGATTTTATTTTCTTCAAAAAACTTAATTAAATTAGGATATGTTTTGAAATTAAAAACAATAAAACCAATATCAATAGGAATTTTCTTTGATCCAAGCATCAAATCAATAGTGTGAGAGTGACCTCCAAAATGATCTTCTTTTTCAAAAAGATCTACGTGATGTTTTTTTGATAAATAATATGCTGCGCTTAGTCCTGAAATACCTGAACCGACCACAGCAATTTTCATTAATTTCTAAGCTGCATCTTCTTTAAATTCATCCATGCTTGGGCATGTACAAAAAATATTTTTATCTCCATACACATTGTCCACTCTTGCAACAGGAGGCCAAAATTTATTTGATTTTAAAAATTTAGCTGGATATGCTGCTTCCTCTCTAGAATACTTATGTATCCAGTTGTCTGAAGCAAGTTCTGTATCAGTATGTGGAGCATTTTTGATTGGATTATCAACTTTATCAAATCTACCAGATTTAATCTGATCTATTTCTTGCTTAATCTTAATTAATGTATCACAAAATCTATCAAGTTCTGTTAAGCTTTCACTTTCAGTGGGTTCAATCATCATAGTTCCAGAAACAGGCCATGACATAGTTGGAGCATGAAAACCGAAATCAATTAATCGTTTTGCAATATCTTCTTCTGAAATTCCTGTTTCTGATTTGATTGGTCTAATATCAATAATACACTCGTGAGCAACATTACCATTAGAACCCTTATATAAAATTGGGTAATGATCCTGAAGACGATTGGCAATGTAATTAGCATTTAATATTGCAATTTTTGTTGCGAGTTTTAATCCCTCAGAACCCATCATTTTAATATACATCCAAGAAATTGATAAAATACTTGAGCTTCCCCAAGGTGCAGCTGACACCGCACCGATTCCTGTGGCTGGTCCACAATCTTTGACAACTGGATGGTTAGGCAGATAAACTTGTAAATGTCTTTTACATGCTATTGGTCCCATTCCAGGTCCACCTCCACCATGAGGTATGCAAAATGTTTTATGTAAATTTATATGACAAACGTCTGGACCAAAATTTCCTGGTTTAGCAATTCCAACTAATGCGTTTAAATTTGCACCATCCATGTAAACTTGACCTCCATGTTTATGAATTAAATCACAGATATCTGATATTTTTTCCTCAAATACGCCATGTGTAGACGGATATGTAACCATTAAAGCTCCAAGATTTTCAGAGTGAATTTCTACTTTTTTCTTTAAATCTTTAAAATCAACATTTCCTTCTTTATCACAATCAACAACCACAACTTTCATCCCAACCATCTGAGCACTGGCAGGATTCGTTCCATGTGCTGAACTTGGTATTAAGCATATATTTCTATTTTTATCACCTCTATCTAAATGATATTTTCTAATTACCATTAATCCTGCGTATTCTCCTTGGGCGCCAGCATTTGGCTGAAGTGAAACTCCGGAAAAACCAGTAATTGATCTAAGCCAATTTTTTAGATCTGTGAACAGTGTTCTATATCCTTCCATCTGCTCAATAGGCACGAAGGGATGAGGTTCAGCTAATTCTCTCCACGAAATAGGTATCATTTCTGCTGTTGCATTTAATTTCATAGTGCATGAACCTAATGCAATCATAGTTCTATTAAGAGCTATATCCTTATCCTCAAGTTTTTTAAGATATCTAAGCATTTCAGTCTCTGAATGATATGAATTAAAAACAGGATGTTGTAAATATTTTGAAGTTCTTAATAAATTTTTTGGTAGATTGGGTAAACTTACTGTGGGATCTTCTTTTTTAATTGATTCTGCTGCATTAAAAATTTTTAATAGTTGATTTACTCTATAAACATTTTTTTTCTCATCAAAAGATACAGCAAGCATTTCAGAATTTACTTTTCGTATATTCACTTTTTGGCTTAAAGCATTTTTGAAAATTTGGTCAGTTTTTTCTTTTGTAACAATTGTTACAGTGTCAAAAAAATAATCTGAATATAACTCATATCCAGATTGTTTTATTTTATCAGCAAAATTTTTTGCTAATTGAGACACTCTCTCAGAGATATTTTTAATTGCCTCTGGACCATGATAAATAGCATATGCTGCTGAAACTATAGCTAGTAAAGCTTGTGCAGTACAAATATTACTCGTCGCCTTATCTCTTCTAATGTGTTGCTCCCTAGTTTGTAAGGATAATCTGTATGCCTTATTGCCATGTCTATCAACTGACACACCAACTATTCTACCAGGCATAGATCTTTTATATTCATCTTTTGTTGCAAAAAATGCTGCGTGGGGTCCTCCATAACCCATTGGAATACCAAATCTTTGGGAACTACCAACAGCAATATCAGCTCCGAGCTCTCTTGGTGTTTTTAACTTAGCAAGTGCAAGAAGATCACATGCTAAAATTGCTTTACCATTTTTTTTATGAATTTTACTTATTGCCTCGCTAGGATCTTTAATATCACCTAAAGTTCCTGGGTACTGTAAAATTCCACAAACAATATCTTCTTTTAACTGATCTAAAACTTTATCCTCATTTCCAACAAGAACTTTTAGACCCATAGGCTCCGCTCTAGTTTTTATAACATCAATTGTTTGTGGATGACTATTTTCTGAGACAAAAACTATATTACTATTACTTTTATTAAGTCTATGACTTAAACCCATAGCCTCTGCTGCCGCTGTACCTTCGTCTAGTAAAGATGCATTTGCAATATCCATACCTGTAAAGTCAACGATCATTTGTTGAAAGTTTAATAGCATTTCTAGTCTACCTTGGGCCACTTCTGGCTGATAAGGTGTATAAGATGTATACCAACCTGGATTTTCTAAAATATTTCTCAAAATCACATGTGGTGTATAGGTTCCATAATAACCCATTCCAATAAAATTTGAGTAAATATGATTTTTTTTTGAAATTACTTTTAATTTTCTTAATGCTTCATATTCTGAGTTCGGCCCACCAATATTAAGTTCACCTTTAAACTGTATTTTTTCTGGAACAGTATTATCTATTAAATCATCAAGTGATTGATAATTTAATTTTTTTAACATCTTTGATTGATCCTCCTCTGATGGGCCAATATGTCTTTTTAAAAAATCTTTTTCTGAATTGTGTAACATTATGAAGAGCTCTCCTTTGCAAATTTATCATAATCTTCTTTATTCATTAGAGAACTAATTTCTGATTTATCTTTAACTTTTAACTTAAAAAACCAAGCAGTATTTTCAGGATCTTGATTTATTTTTGATGGATCATCTACAATTGCTTGGTTAGTGTCTACTACTTCTCCACTAACTGGGGTGTAAACATCGCTAGCAGCTTTTGTTGACTCTACAACTCCTGCTGTTCCATCTTTTTCTACATTAGAACCTTTTTCTGGGAGTTCTGTAAATACTATATCACCTAACATTTCTGTTGCGTGTTTTGTAATACCAATTGTAGCTATTTCGCCTTCTAATTTTATCCATTCATGTTCTTTTGAATATTTCACGTCACTCATTTATTTGCTCCTTTCACATAGCTTTTTTTATAAAATGGTAGTCCACAAATACTTGCTGGATGTTTTTTTCCTCTTACTTCTAAAAAAATTTTTGTGTCTTTTTTAGAAAATTCATTCTCTACATAACCCATTGCAACTGGACCATTTACACTTGGACCAAATGTTCCACTTGTAATTTCTCCTATATGTAAATCTGATTGATTAAATATCTTCGTTTTTTCTCTTGCAATCACTCTCCCTTCAGGCTTAATTCCAACTCTAATTTTATTTACCCCATTAACCAATTGTTTATTTATTTTATCTGAACCAATGAAATTTCCTTTTGAAACTCTCTCTTTAGAAATTGCCCATTTTAAATTTGCCTCAACAGGCGTTTTATCTTTATCTAGTTCATGGCCATATAAACATAAGCCTGCTTCTAACCTAAGAGTGTCTCTTGCGCCAAGGCCAATTAATTTTGCTCCTTTTTCAATTAATTTTTTTGTAAATTTTTCTGCGTGTTCGTTAGGAACTGAGACTTCAAACCCATCTTCACCTGTATAACCTGATCGCGTGATGTATATCTTTTGCTCTTGAAACAAAAACCAATTTCCAGACATAAAAGACAGATCTTTTACTCCACTAATAAAATTATCTAATATTTTCACTGATTTGGGTCCTTGAATTGCTATCAAAGATCTTTTTTCATCTAAAACCATTTTGTATTTATTTTTTAATAATTTGCTTAAAATTTCAAAATCATTTTGCTTGCAGGCAGCATTAAGAATAATTAAAAAACCCGTATCAATTTTTGTTACTATCAAATCATCATATATTCCAGCTTCATCGTTCATTAAAAAACTATATTTTGAATGATTTAATTTTAAATTCTTTAAGTCCAGTGGAAAAATTTTTTCTAAATCTTTAATTAAATTATCATCTCCATAAATAAATAATTGACCCATATGTGAAACATCAAAGATACCTGAATGATTCCTTGTGAACTTATGTTCTTCTACGATTCCTTCAGGATATTGAATAGGCATTTGATAGCCAGCAAATTCGACAAACTTAGCCTTATTATCTTGATGTAATTTATATAAAGATGTTTTTTTTGTTTCCATATTAACTCTTATTACCCATCTGTATATTTGCCTGAGAGTATTACTCCTTCGGCGAGAATTTAATCTCTTTCCAGAGTTAATATGCACGGTCCTTTTTGCCTGAGAGATTCCTGGGTAGTTGCTCCTTCGGCGCTACGTTATTTTGTAGTCTCTCCCGTAAATGAATAATCTTACATGTATCTGAAAAAGTCAATCAGAAACAATTTTTTTTGACTTATTTAAAAGTGAATAAAACTGTAATAATACCGCAAAAAGTATAGTTATCCCTCCAATTAATCCATACATAGAAGGTCTTTCGCTCACAAAAAGAAATGCCCATATCGGACCTAAAACAGATTCGGATAACATTATAATTCCTACCATTGCTGATGGGGTTGTTCTTGCACCAATTGTTATAAATATAAAACCAAAACCAACTTGAAAAAAACCTGCCAGAAAACCTAAAAAGATATCATGAGGAGAAATCATTATCTGTGATGAAAATAAAAAACCTATTAAACATGAGCTCACGCCAGCAACAAACTGAGCAGGTACCATATCTACTGAGGGAAATTTTCTAACTATCATTATTAAAACAGCAAAAGTAATAGGCATTGTAAAAGCTGCAAGGTTTCCAGATAACTCTCCAGGTGATAATGAGTTTCCAACCATCAATAAAACTCCTGTCATTGCAATAAAGATTGAAAACAATGTAATAAAATTAATTTTTTCTTTAAGAAAAAAATATCCAAATACTGCTAGAAATAATATTTGAAGTGAAATTATAAAGTTAGTATTTGCAACAGTTGTGTTATACATAGCGAATACATATCCACAAAAACCAAAAGATAAGATAATTCCCCCTAAAAAACCAGGTAGTCCAGACTTATAGAAGGACTCAAAAGTTTTTCTTTTATAGCTAATAATTAGAAAAGCTAATACTGTGAGAGAAAAAAATAATGATCTCCAAAATAATATTTGCCATAATGTTGCTCCTTCAAAGGACTTAACTATTAATCCACCAAAACTTAAACTTAAAGCTCCTAAAAAGATTAATAATGGACCAGGTAGCTTTGTTATAATAGTCATTAAATTTGTGAAATTAAATTTTGAGTTTCTAATTCATACAATTTAAATAAAGTTTCTGCACTAGATAATTCGACTTCTTTAAATTTTATTTTTGAACCAGGTGTTAATTGTACTAATTTGTCATAATCGGCACTTATAACTACACCTATTTTTGGATAACCTCCTATCGTACCATGATCAGAAAGCATGATAATTGGGTTTCCGTCTGCTGGTACTTGTATAACTCCCTTTATAAGACCTTCAGATTTAATATTAGTATCAACCAAATTTTCAATCTTGCTACCTTCTAATCTCATACCCATACGATCTGTTAATTTAGAAATGATAAATTCATTTTCAAAAAAAGTTTTTTTTCCTGCTTCTGAAAAATAATCAAAATTAGTTCCTTTAATAACTCTAATGTTTTCTATTTTTGTATTCAAATAATTTAATGTTTTATTATTTAAAATTTGATTAATATTCAAAAGATTTATTTTTTGATTTATTTCTAATTTTTTGCCCTCATTAGCTCCAATATTTGCTTTAGTATTAACTGAACAACTTAACCATTGATATTTCAAATCAAATTTTCCACTTATTGATAAATAACCATAAACAGATTTATTAGTAGATATGATATCCAATTCATCGCCATGTTCTAGCAAATATGTTTGATAACAATTTCCATTAATCAAAGTATTATTATTTTTAATTGTAAAGTTTACATCTCCTGTTATTGCAATATTTATTCTTTTTCCCGAATATTTTAACAATGGACCTTGATATGCAAATTCTAACACCGGGGAATTAAGATCATTTCCAACTAATTTATTTGCTATCAAATAATTTCTATTATCCATTGCACCACTAAATGGAATTCCAATATGGTTAAGATTTTTTCGACCTTGATCTTGAAATGTTGTATTAATGCCAGCTCTAATAATTTGAAAAAAATTTTTATACATTATAATTTCTATATTCGTTTATCGTTATTTCTTTAAAAGTTACTAAATCTCCAGGATTTATTAAGTTTGGTTCTGTTTCTTTTGAGTTATTAAATATATTTAAAGGAGTATTGCCAATAATATTCCATCCGCCTGGACTTTCAAAAGTATAAATATTTGCAAATTGTTCTGTTAATCCAACAGATCCTTTTGGCACTTTCACTCGAGGTGTTTCAAGACGCTTTGCTCTCATATTGAAGTCAAGGTCGCCGAGAAATGGCATACCAGCTATAAAGCCAGTCATATAACAAAAAAATTCTTTACTAAAAAAATTTTCATAAATTTTTTCTCTACTGATTTTTAGATGTTGTTCTAATCTTTTTATATCTAAAGAAAAATCGTCATCAATACATATGGGAACTTCTATCTTTTTATTTTTTAAATCATCATTTATATCAATATTAAGGTTTTCAATTAACTTTTTTATGTTTTGGTAGTTAGTTTTTTTTAGATCAAATGAAACAATAAGTTTATTATAAGAAGGGGTTAGGTTATCAATTCCTAAAATATTTTCTTTTTTAATGCTTTTGAAATACTTTATTACTTTGGTATTAGTATCTTTATTTACATCTTTGCCAAAGTCACAATACAAAGCTGCGTCACCAAGATTTGATATATTTTTTATCATGTCATGTTATACTTAACTATTGTGTCTATGGAAATTAATATAAATTGTGATTTAGGTGAAAAATCAAAACATCACTCAAATAAATATGATCCTGATTTACTAGAAATAGTAAATTCAGCCAATATAGCATGTGGGTATCATGCTGGAGACGAAGAAACTATGAATCAAGTTATTATAATTTCAAAAAAGAATGGTGTAAGTATTGGAGCACATCCATCATTCAATGATCCTGAAAATTTTGGTAGAGAAAGAATGAACTTGTCTTCAAAAGAAATAGAAAAATTGGTATTTGATCAATACTATATATTACAAGGGATTGCTTCTAAACATAGTGAAAACGTAACTCATATAAAACCTCATGGGGCTTTAAATAACATGGCGTGTGAAGACTTAGATTTAGCTACAACACTAGCTAAAACTGTTAAAGCAATTAATAAAGATCTCATATATTTAGTTCCAACTGGATCAAAAATGGAAGAAGCTGCAAAAAAGTTAGATATGAAAATTGCATGTGAAATATTCGCTGACAGAAATTATGAAGATGATGGAAATCTTGTATCTAGAAAAAAATCGCATGCTTTAATTACTGATCCTGAACAAGCAAAAAAACATGTGTTAAAAATGGTAAAAACTCAGTCACTTAATTGTCACAGCGGGAAACAAATACCTTGTGAAATAGACTCTGTATGTATACATGGCGATAATCTAAGTTCTTTAGCAACTGCTAAATCAATAAAAGAAAACTTGCTTGAGAATGGATTAAAATTAACAAATTTAAATAATATGAAGAAATTTAAACAATGAAAAATAACTTACTAATTTCACTATTTTTATCAATGCTATTAACATTTAATGTCTTTGCGGCAGGTTCAAGTGATAGTGGTTCATCTAAAACCAAAACTCAATACGATATGGCAGTTTCACATATTAATGCAGCAAAAAAGTTTGAAGAAAATGACAAATTAAAAAAAGCACAAAAAAGATATCAAAAAGCCCAAAAATTACTAATTCAATCAAATAAAAAATTCCCGAATAAAGCTGATACTTTAAATTACTTAGGTTTCACTACAAGGAAACTTGGAGATTATGAAAACGGCGAGAAATATTACTTACAAGGATTAGCAATTGATCCTAAACACAAAGGTATTAATGAGTATTTAGGTGAACTATATGTTGCAACCAATAGACATAATCTTGCAGTTGAAAGACTTGAAGTTTTAAAAAATTGTAATTGTAAAGAATATGAAGATTTAAAGGCTATAATAGCTGGAGAGAAAGTTTCTAAATATTAATTTATATTTTTTACCATCTGTTCAGGCATCCATAAAGCTATCTCTGGAAAGATTACTACAAGTATTACTGCTAAAACCATTAATAAAAATAATGGGAAGGCACTTCTTGCAATATATCCCATATCTTTATTTGCCATTCCTTGTAAAACAAATAAATTAAATCCAACAGGAGGTGTTATCTGAGCCATTTCAACCACGATAACTAAAAAAATACCGAACCAAATCATGTCGAAGCCTGCTTGTCTTATCATTGGCTCTATGATTGCCATTGTTAATACTACTGCTGATATGCCATCAAGAAACATTCCTAAAATGATATAAAAAATCATTAGAACAAAAATTAAAACATAAGGTGAGAGATCCATATTTTGTATCCACATCGCCAAATTTCTTGGTAAACCTGTAAATCCCATTGCTAAAGATAAGAATGTTGAGCCAGCTAATATAAAAGCGATCATGCAAGACGTCTTTGTAGCACCCATTAAAGATGATTTAAAAGTTTCTACGTTTAAACTTTTTTGAAAAAAAGATAAAACTAAAGCACCAACAACCCCTAAAGAAGCTGCCTCAGTGGCTGTGGCTATTCCTGTATATATTGAACCTATTACAGCTAAAATTAAAAGTATTACTGGTATCAATTGTTTGGATCTTCTCAATTTTTCAAAAAATGAATATTCCTCAAGATTTTTTGGCATTTTTTTTTTATTTCTTAATGACCAAAAAACAACATATGACATAAATATTAATGCAATCATAATTCCAGGAATTATTCCTGCTATGAATAATTTTGCGATAGACTCTTGGACAGCAACACCATAAATTATGAGGATAATTGATGGTGGTATTAATAGACCTAATGTACCAGATCCTGCAAGGCTTCCTAAAAGGATTTTTTCAGGATAATTTCTTTTTCTAAGCTCGGGAATTGACATTTTTCCTACTGTCGCAACAGTAGCTGCTGAGGACCCTGAGATAGCTGCGAATAGCGCACATCCAACAACATTTACATGAATTAAACCACCAGGTAATTTTTGCATCCAAGGTGACAAGCCTTTAAATAAATTTTCAGACAACCTTGTCCTAAATAAGATTTCGCCCATCCAAACAAATAGTGGCAAAGCAGTTAAGGTCCAAGATGATGATGTTCCCCATATTGTTGTGGCCATTGCATCACCAACTGGTCTTGAGGTAAATAACATCATCCCAATAGCTGAAACACCAATCATGCTTAAAGCTACCCAAATTCCTGAACCTAAAAAAAATAATAATACACTTATAAAAAAAATAGTTAAAAATATTTCAGTCATCTAAACTTACTTATTAATTGCTTTAATTAATTGATGAAAAACAGATATAAAAAAAATAGAAGATCCTAATGCTACACTTGATTGAGGTATCCAAATTAGAATTTCATCTGCCCCCTCGCTGCGTTCCTGAAATTTATATGAAACAATTAACATTTTAATAAAATAAAATGCTAAATAACTTGAAAAAAAACTAGCCACACCTAAGCACCAAATTTCTACAATTTTCTTTTTGAAACCTGATAATTTTTCAAAAAAAAGTGTAATTCTTATATGACCTCCTTCAACAAATGTGTAAGCTAATGCAAAAAAAGATGCTGATGCCATACAGTATCCAGAATATTCTGCTAAACCTCTTATATAAAAACCAAATATTCTAGACGAAATACCTATGAGAATAAAAACTGCTATTAAAATTAAAAAAATAGCCGCAATATATCCTGAAAATCTATAAAGCTTGTTCAAATTTCTATCTAAAGATTTTAACATAAAGATAAAAGGCCACTTATATTTAAGTGGCCTTTATAAAAAATTGAGCTTTTTATTTATAAGCTGATAAAACTGCCGCTCCTCTTGATCCAGCCTTTTGAGACCATTCACTAGCCATAGTCTCTCCAACTTTCTCAAAATGAGCTTGTAGGGATGAATTAACTTTTCCCACAACCATTCCAGCTTCAGCTAAAGCTTTTTTATCTCCAACATTACCTTGTTTAGATAATTGCCATCCTTTTCTTTCTGCCAAAGCTGCTTGTTTCATTACTAAATCTTGAGTCGCTTTATCTAATTTATTCCAAGCATCTTTATTTACAATTATCATATTTTTTGGAAACCAAGCCGCAATATCATAGAAGTACTTCACACCATTTTCCCAAATTTTAGAATTTTTTCCAGTTGTTGGTGATGTGATCATGCTCTCAACAGCTCCAGTAGAAAATGCTTGACTTATCTCAGCAGCTTCTATTTTTGTAGGAGCCATCCCGGTTAGTTCTGCTATTCTAATTGTTGCTGAATTATATGCTCTAAACTTTAAACCTTTTAGATCACTAACAGAATTTATTTCTTTTTTACTGTATAAACCTTGAGCTGGCCACGGCACAGCATACAAAAATATTAAACCTTTTTTATCCAATTCCTTAACAATCTCAGCTTTTGATGCTTTATACAATTTCATAGCATCAGAATAAGATGTAGCTAAAAATGGCTGCGAGTCCACCTCTAATAATGGATCCTCTTTTCCTAAAGCTGACATAAATCTTTCACCTATTTGAGCTTGTCCAGTTCTAACAGCTCTAAAGATTTCACCCCCTTTAAACAATGATCCTCCTGGGTGGGTTACAATTTGAAGTTTACCACCACTTTTATCAGTTACATTTTTTGCAAATTCGGCTGCGTTAGCAGAATGAAAATTACCAGCTCCATACGCTAAAGCCATATCCCATTTCTCTGCTGATAGTACAGTGTTAGCATTAAATGCTACCATCAAAATTATTGCAAAAATTTTTTTTAAAATTTTCATTTTATC
>CACPOL010000008.1 GCA_902635545.1 uncultured Pelagibacteraceae bacterium | reverse complement strand
AATTTATATAATAAATTCGTTCACAAAATAGATAATTCAAAAAAATTTAATCTTGACGAAGAGACTCTTTTTTTAGAATTTAAATCAAAAGTCTTAAATGGATAAACATTTTTATATCACAACACCTATTTATTATCCTTCGGCAAAACCACATATGGGCCACGCCTATTCAAGTATTATAGCAGATTTTTTTGCACGCTTTAAAAGAATAGACGGATATGAAGTTCATTTTTTAACAGGAACTGATGAACACGGTTTAAAAATACAAAGATCTGCTGAAAGTAAAAAAATTGAAGTTCAAAAATTTTGTGACGAAATAAGTAAAACTTTTAAAAATCTTTCCACAACTCTTAATTTATCTAATACAGATTTTATAAGAACTACTGAAAAAAGACATATTGATTCTGTTAAAGAAATTTGGAAAATTTTAGAAAAAAATAAAAGTATATATCTATCTAAATATTCAGGCTGGTATTCAATATCCGATGAAGCATTTTATAATGAAGATGAAATAGAAAATTCTAATGGTGAAAAAATAGCTAAACAATCAAAATCAAAAGTAGAGTGGATTGAAGAAGAGTCTTATTTTTTTAATTTATCAAAATGGCAAGATAAATTATTAGAACATTATGAAAAGAATCCAGATTTTATTTCACCTCAATCAAAAAGAAATGAGGTAATAAGTTTTGTTAAAAGTGGTTTAAAAGATTTATCAATTAGTAGAAAATCTTTTTCTTGGGGAATTAAAGTACCTAATGACCCTAATCATGTTATTTATGTTTGGCTTGACGCTTTAACCAATTATATTAGTGCACTAAATTTTCCAAATGTAAATAATAAGCTTTACAAAAAATTCTGGCCTGCAAATATACATTTAATAGGAAAAGATATATTGAGATTTCACGCAGTTTACTGGCCAGCTTTTTTAATGGCTGCAAATCTTAATTTACCCCAAAAAATCTATGGTCATGGATGGATACTTTCAGGAGATGAAAAAATGTCAAAATCAAAAGGCAATATTTTGGATCCAATTGAGATTGTTAAGAATTATGGAATTGATCCGCTTAGATACTATTTAATAAAAGAAATTTCATTTGGTAACGATGGTAGTATATCAAAAAAACAACTTGAAAATTGTATCAATAGCGATCTAGCAAATAATTTTGGAAATCTTTGTCAAAGAGTTACTGCTTTTTGTGAAAAAAATTGTAATGGTAAAATTCCTAACAATATTGAATTCAATTCGAATGATCTTAAATTATTAGATAACTTTTCAAAAAATGTCGGTAATATTAGAAATGAAATTAATAACCAAAATATTAATTTCTATATAGATTTTATAGTAAATGCTTTATTTGACGCAAATAAGTATTTCAATGATGAAGAACCTTGGAATAGAAAAAATGATTTAAAAAGATTAAATACAATTGTTTATACAACTTTTGAAGTTATTAGAAAAATTTGCATTATGTTATATCCCATAATTCCAGAATCATCATTGAGGGCACTTAAAATTTTTGATTTAAAAGAAAACGATATTATATTTTCATCGATTACTGATCATAATAAACTAAAACCAGGTGATAAAATTAATAAAATAGAAATATTATTTAAGAAAATAGAAAAAAATGATTGATTCACATTGTCACTTAGATCATGAAAATTTAATAAATAATCTGGAAGATATTTTAAAAAGATCAAAAGATATTGGTATTACAAAATTATTAACAATTTGCACTACTCTTAACAGTTTTCAGAAAATTGAAGATTTAGTAAATTATGATGAAATCATTTATGGTACTTTTGGCATACATCCACATGAAACAGAAAAAGATATTATTAGTAAGAGGCAAATTACAAATAATATAAAAGGTAAAAAAAAAATTATCGGGGTAGGTGAAACTGGATTAGATTTTTATTATAATCACAGTAATAAAAAAAGACAAATATCTAGCTTTAGAGAGCATATCGAAGCATCAATAGAATTAAATATTCCTTTGATTGTCCATTCCAGAAATGCTGAAATTGACACTTTTAATATTATTAACGATTATAAAAACTCAAATCCAAAAATATTGATGCATTGTTTTACAGGTTCTTTAGATTTTGCAAAAAAATTAAATTCTTTAGATGCCTTTTTTTCAGCAAGTGGAATAATTACTTTTAATAAAAGTGAAGATTTAAGAAAAACTTTTAGTAATATACCTTTAGATAAAATTTTAATTGAAACTGACAGTCCATATCTAGCACCTGTACCGATGAGAGGAAAAAAAAATGAACCTAGCTACATAAAATATACAGCAGAAAAACTTGCAGAATTAAATAGTATAAAATTTGAAAAATTAATTGATATTACATCAAGAAATTTTAATTCTTTATTTTCTAGTAAATGACTATAAAATTTATTTTACTTGGATCAGGAAGTTCAATGGGAGTACCAAGAATTGATGGTTATTTTGGAAAATGTGATCCTAAAAATATAAAAAATTACAGAACTAGATGCTCTGCAATTATTGTTCAAAAAAAAAATAATATATTAATTGATACAAGTCCCGATTTAAAATCTCAATTATTAAGCTTAAATATAAAAAATATAGATAAAGTTTTATATACTCATCAACATGCTGATCAAACTCATGGTATAAATGAATTAAGAACTTTTTATCTTAAAAAAGGTAAAAAAATACCAGTATATGCTGATGAAAAAACATCAATATATTTAAAAGGTAGTTTTTCTTATTGTTTTCAAAAAAAATCATCTTATCCTCCAATACTTGATTTAAAAAAATTGAAAAAAAATATAAAATTTAATGATACCCTAAATATTAAATCGATAGCAGTTAGACATGGTAAAATTAATTGCATGTCATTTATAGTCAATAAAAAACTTGCTTACGCACCAGATGTGAATGAAATTTACAATAAAGATTTACATAATTTTAAAAACCTAAAATATTTAGTGATAGATTGTTTGAGAATCACTAAACATCCATCTCATTTTAATTTAGATGATGTTTTAAAACTTACAACATATTTAAAACCCAAAAAAACTATTTTAACAAATATGCACTCTGATTTAGACTATAATCAATTATTGAAAATTTTACCAAAAAATATAGAACCAGGTTTTGATGGTTTAACTTTAAATATTTAAAATGAAAAAAAATATAATTGTTATTACGGGTGGTGCAGGATTTGTGGGAACTAATCTTATTGTTCTTTTATTAAAAAAAACAAAATTTAAAATTATAAGTATCGACAATTATTCATCAGGGTCTAAAAAAAATCATATAAAAAATAATCGTATAAATTATATCGATGCTTCTACATCTGATATTTTTAAGATTTTAAAAAAACCCAAAGAAATTAACTCAATTTTTCATTTTGGTGAATTTTCAAGAATTTATCAAAGTTTTTTAAACATGAATGAGTGTATTGAATCTAATACAATTGGAACAAATGCTGTCTTTAATTATTGTTTGAAAAATAAAATAAGATTAATCTATTCTGCAACATCAGCATCATTGGGAAATAAGGGTCAAGATAAAAATCTATCTCCATATGCTTTCACAAAATCTAAAAATCTGGAATTATTAGAAAATTTAAAAAAATGGTTCCAATTTAAATATGAAGTGATTTATTTTTATAACGTATATGGTCCATATCAAATTTCTAAAGGTAAAATGTCAACAGTTATTGGGATTTTTGAAAATGCTTATAAAAATAAAAGACATTTACCAGTAGTAAAACCTGGTAGTCAAAAAAGACGATTTACGCATATTCAAGACACTATTGAAATATGCTTTATAGCTTGGAAAAAAAACCTTTGTAGGCATTACAGTATATCAAATCATAAAAGCTACTCTATAATTGAGGTGGCAAAAATGTTTAATTCAAAAATAATTTTTTTAAAAAAAAGACCTGGTGAAAGGTATGCTTCAGCTTTAACGAATATGAATCTTTCAAATAAAGTATACAAATATTTTGGTAAAATTAGTTTAAAAAATTATATAAAAAACTTTATAAATAACAATTAATTAATCAAAGAATTTTTTCAATTTTGTCTAATATTTTTTTTGATGTAGGTTTTGTAAAAGAATTGAAAGTATCAACTATTTTCCCATCTCTATTTATCAAAATTTTATGAAAATTCCATTTTGGAATAGCAGAAGAACCATAATTATTTTTTGCCCATTCAAAAATTTCATGAGAATTTTTACCTTTTACTTCTGTAATTGCTGTTAAGGGAAAATTTATATTAAAATTTACTTCACAAAATTTTTTTACATCTTTATTTTCTTTTTTTTCTTGATTAAATGAATTTGATGGAACACCAATTACGACTAAACCTTTTGATTTATAATTATCCCACAAATTTTGTAGTTCAGCATATTGATTTGTAAATCCACAATAACTGGCTGTATTTACTAGAAGAATAACTTTATTGCTAAAATCTTTAAGATCTATAACCTCTCCAGTAATACTTTCTATTTTAAAATCAAAAAAAACTTTTTCATAATTTGCTATTGCTGGACTCTTAAAAAAAAACATAATTATACATAACCCTATTTGAAATTTTTTTTTCATTAAAACTTATTTGTTAGGAGTAAGTAATATCAAAAAGTATCCTGTTAAAGTGGACAAAAGTGACCCAGTCAAAACACCAATCTTTACACCATCCATATATTGTAGACTATCCACAAATGCTAAATTTCCAACAAATAAACTCATTGTAAATCCTATTCCAGTTAATACACCAACACCATAAAAATTATACCAATTAGAATTATTTGGCATCTGAGCTATTTTAAGTTTTATAGATATGTAAGAGAATATAAATACACCTAATTGTTTTCCAACAAATAATCCCAAAACAATTCCTAACGGAACTTTGTTTAAAAGAGAATTAAAAGATAATCCTTCTAATGAAACTCCAGCGTTTGCAAAAGCAAATAATGGCATAATTCCAAAAGCAACATATGGACTTATTGCATGTTCAATTTTAATTAGTAACGAAAAATCTTTTTCTTTTTTTCTATGAGGTATAGTCAATGCAAGTAAAACACCAGCTATTGTAGCATGTATCCCTGAATTATGAGTAAAATCCCAAAGAAATATACCAACAAATAAATATGGTAAAAATTTCTTTATGTTTAATTTATTTATAACTAGCAATATTATAAATGAAATTAACATTAATGATAAATATTTTATATTAAGGTCACCAGAATAGAATAAGGCAATAATTACAATTGCTCCTAAGTCATCAATTATTGCTAAAGCAGTTAAAAAAACTTTAAGTGACAAAGGGACTCTTTTTCCCAATAAAGATAAAACTCCAAGTGAAAAAGCAATATCTGTTGCAGATGGTATTGCCCAACCTTTTAATGTTTCTCCATCACCAAAATTTATAAAAACATATAATAAAGCAGGAACCACCATTCCTCCCACAGCAGCAATAATGGGCAATAAGGCTTGTTTAATATTTGAAAGTTCACCTTGTAAAAACTCTCTTTTGATTTCAAGTGTTACAAAAAAGAAAAAAATTGCCATCAATGCATCATTAATCCAATGCAAAACAGAAAGTTTTAAACCAAAGTTATTAATCCCTAAAAATATATATTTTTTCAAAGATGAAAAATATAATTCTGATAAATTAGAATTGCTTATAATTAGCGCAATCACTGCTGCGAATAATAATACTAATCCACTAGCAGCTTCTAACTTAAAGAACCATCTAAAAGGCTTAGATATATAATTTATCATTTAATTTTTTATAAGATCTTTAATAAACAAATTAATATCTTTCAAGGTTTCATAAAAATTTTCAAGCACAATATCTATATTCGGAATATATATACTTATTAATGGTTGAAAAGTATCAAGAATCAGAATTAATGCTATAAACGAAATTAAAAAAACTATTAAAATATTCAAAAAATTTGTTCTATTTTTTTTAAATATTTTATTTTTAGACTTAATTTCTTTAAATTTTTTTTCTTTTTTTGCTATGGTAAAATCTTCATTAACTGTTAAAAAATCATTCTTTTTGTCTGATTTGAGTTTTTCTTCCTTTTCCTCTAATTTCACAATATTTGGTATAAAGTGCCATTGATGATTACATGACCCACACTGCAATAATCTTCCATTTTCAGGAATTAAATGTGAGTCAATTTCAAATTTTTTATTACATTTAATACAGTTAATAATCATATATCTTTTATAACAGATTCTTTATAAAAAGCCTTTTTTTTGAATATCTTTATCCTTTGAAAATATTAATATCTACTGTATTAGTACATCATTCGGAGTGTAGCGCAGCCTGGTAGCGCATCTGGTTTGGGACCAGAGGGTCGCAGGTTCAAATCCTGCCACTCCGACCACTTTATTATGAAAAAAGCAAAAATTTATCTACCTACTAAAAGTGCAATGCAATCAGGACTTGGTAAATCTGATAAATGGGTAATCGAATTTGAAGTAAAAAATACTGGCATTAATCCATTAATGGGTTGGGAAAGCTCATCAGACACTCTATCAGAAGTTAAACTTGAATTTTCATCGAAAGAACTTGCAATAGACTATGCAAAAAAAAATAAAATCGATTTTGAATTAATAGACCAACATAAAAGAAAAGTTATTAAGAAATCGTATGCCGATAACTTTATAAAATAATTTTATGTTTAAATTTTTTACACAAAAAAAATGGTTTTTATGGAGTATAGGAGGGACACTATTAATATTAGCTGCAACCTGGTATCAAGTTCAACTAGACGTTAGAATAAATGAATGGTTTGGAGAATTTTATGATACACTTCAAAAAGCTTTATCAGAACCTAACTCTGTAACAGAAAAAGAATTTATAGCTTATCTTTTTACTTTTGCAAAAATAGCAGCTGTTTATATTCTAGTTGTAATTTTTAGTGATTATTTTACTAGTCACTGGACTTTTAGATGGAGAACAGCAATGGCAGACTTTTATCACGACAAATGGGATGATGCTTCATCTATTGAAGGAGCGTCACAAAGAGTCCAGGAGGATACCTTAAAATTTGCAAGAATTATGGAAGGGCTTGGAGCTGAATTATTAAGAAGTTTAATGACATTAATAGCTTTTACACCCATTTTGTGGAGTTTATCAAAAAGTATAACCGTACTTCCATGGATTGGTGAAGTTGACCATGCTTTAGTTTGGGTTGCTATTATTTCTGCTTTAGGTGGTACCGTTTTATTAGCTAGTGTCGGTATTAAACTCCCAGGAATAGAGTATGACATTCAAAAAGAAGAGGCAGCCTACAGAAAAGAATTAGTCTTAGGAGAAGATTTTAAAGAAAGTGCAAAACCAGAAAAAATAACTGATTTATATGGTGGAGTTAGAAAAATTCATTACAAAATGTATTTTCATTATCTTTACTTTAATGCTGTTAAATGGAGTTATCTGCAAGGTATGGTTATTGTTCCTTATTTAGCTTTAGCCCCAACTATTGTAGCAGGTGGTATTACTTTAGGTTTTGTTCAACAAATTATTAGAGCTTTTGGAAGAGTTGAAACTTCTCTTCAATATTTAGTAAGAAGTTGGCCAATTATTGTTGAACTTATTTCTGTATGGAAAAGATTAAGAGAATTTGAATCAAAATTAATTATAAACAAAGAAATTAAAGTTTCGAGCTGATGTCTTTAGATAAAAATTTTGAAGATTTGATATTAAATGTGTCCAGTAGAGCAGCATTATCGTCTTATTATTTAATTGGAAAAAAAGACAAAAAAAAAGCTGATAAAGCAGCCGTAGATACAATGAGATCAGAATTAAACAAAATTAATATGAAGGGTAAAATTGTGATTGGTGAAGGAGAACTAGATGAAGCACCAATGCTTTATATTGGTGAAAAACTTGGGACACTTAATGGTCCTGAAATAGATATAGCAGTAGATCCTTTAGAGGGAACCAATTTTGCAGCTAATAATTTACCTGGAGCTTTGTCAGTGATAGCTATTGCAGAAAAGAATAATCTATTTCATGCCCCAGAAACCTATATGGCCAAAATATCAGCAGATGTTCCAGACGATAAAATAGTAGATTTAGATTTTTCAGTAAAAAAAAATATTTTTAATCTTTCAGAATATAAAAACAAAAAACCTAACGAATTAACAGCATGTATTTTAGATCGTCCAAGACATAAATATATTATAGATGAATTAAAAAAATTAAAAGTAAATTTGAAACTTATAACTGATGGTGACATTTCAGGAGCAATTTTAGTAACAGACAAAAAATATAAGATAGATATTTTTTTAGGAATAGGAGGGGGGCCTGAGGGTGTGTTAGCAGCCTCAGCTCTTGATGCATATAATTGCTTTTTTCAAGGTAGATTTTTGTTTAAAAGTGAAGATGAGAAACAAAGAGCAAAAAATATGGGTGTTACAGATTTAGAAAAGAAATATAGTTTAAAAGAAATTGTATCGGGAGATTCAATTTTTTGTGCAACAGGAGTCACAAATGGTGACCTTGTTTCAGGAATAGAACAAAAAAACAATGAATTTTTTTCTGAAACATTAATTACCCATAAATCAACTGGATTAAAAAAAATAATTTCAAAAAAACAACTAATATAATGAAATCAGTTTCCGGTAAATACTGGGAAGAAACAAAATTAAATATAAATTCTGTTAATAAAATAAAACAGGACTATAATTTTTCAGATATTTTAGCTAAACTAATAATTGCTAGAAAATTTAATGATGATGAAATAAATTTTTTAAATAATAAATTCAAAATACATAATGTTTTTATAAGAAACCAAGATTTTAAAAACGCATCAGATCTTTTAATTAATTCAATAAATAACAGAGAAAAAATATGCATTTTGGGTGATTACGATGTAGATGGATCATCTTCAACTGCTTTATTTGTAAGATTTTTAAATGAAGTAAAGCATCCACATTTTTTTTATATTCCTGACAGAGAAAAAGATGGTTATGGAGCAACAGTAAAAATATTTGAAAAGTTACTAAAATCGAAACCTAAATTAGTTGTGATGGTAGATTGTGGGTCAAGTGCAAATATTGCAATTAATTTTTTAAACAAAAATAAAATAAAATCTATTATAATTGACCATCATGAAATATCACAACCATTTCCTAAAGCTAACTGCATAATTAACCCCAAAAAAAATGATCATGATAATCAAAATAGATATCTTTGTGCAACAACATTAACTTATTTTTTTTTGGATATCGTAAAACAAAAAATGAAATTAAATATCAATTTAGAAAAATATTTTGTTTATGTTCTTTTAGCAACCATTTGTGATGTTATGCCTTTACGTAATTTAAATAGATTTATAGCAATCGATATAATAAAAAATTTTGATTTAAATAAAAATAAAGCTTTAAAAGAAATTTATAATTTATGTAAAAAAAAAAATAAGATTAATACTGATGATATTGGTTATTTAATTGGACCAATTCTAAATTCAGGTGGAAGATTAAACAAATCACAATATGCAACAGAACTATTATCTTCTAACGATACTAAATTGATAAAAAGGAGAGCTAAAGAATTATTTGATCTTAATGAGAAAAGAAAATTAATCGAAAAAAAAACCTTAGATGATATTGATTTAGATCAATTAAATAAAAATAATGAAATAATTATTTTAAATAAGTTAAATATTAATGAGGGTATTATTGGAATAATTGCCTCAAAATTAAAAGAATATTTTAATCTGCCAGCATTTGTAATAACTAATTCTGGAAATTATTTAAAAGGTTCTGCAAGATCAGTAGAGGGATTTAATTTAGGATTAATGCTTAAAAATGCAAAAGATAAAAATTTAATTATAAGTGGTGGCGGACATGAAATGGCAGCAGGTTTTGTTCTAAAAAAAGATAAAATTAATAGCTTTATAAAATTTTCAAATTCAATTTTTCTTAAAAATAAAAACAACATAAAAAAAAAATCATTTTATGATTCAAAAATTTTTAACTTTAAAGTAAGTCAAAATTTTTTGAATGATTTAAAACAAATTGAACCTTATGGAAATTTTAATTCAGAGCCAATCTTTCTAGTTGAAAATCTTTTAATTATTAAACCAAAAATTTTAAATTCTAAACATGTATTTTGTATTTTAAAATCAAAATCAGGTAATTCTATTAAGTCTGTTTGTTTTAACTGTGCTGAAAATAATTTAGGTAAATATCTACTTAATTATAAAAAAAAAATTAATGTGATAGGACATTTTAGACAAAATAATTGGAAATTGAAAAATTCTTTACAATTTTTGATTAAAGATTTGATAGCTTAATTTAATAAACTTGATATATACAAACTTTTGCAATAAAAGATCAAAATTTGGTCCCTTCGTCTATCGGTTAGGACACGTGGTTTTCATCCTCGAAAGAGGGGTTCGATTCCCCTAGGGACCGCCATTATTAAATGATTTTTTATGTATATATAATAAAAACAATATCTTCAAAAATAAATAAAACTTACGTTGGATATACCAATAATATAGAAAAAAGAATATTTAATCACAATAATAATAAAGGGGCAAAATCAACAAAAGGACATAAATGGCAATTAATTTATAAAAAAAAATTTATGTCAAAATCAAAAGCTATGTCATATGAATATAAACTTAAAAAAAATAGAAATCTTAAGAAAAAAATTTTAGAAAAAATAAAAAAATGAAAAAAAAAATTGCTATCATTCTACCATATAAAGAAATTTTTTCACAAAATTATGCTGGAGCTGCCTCAATATGGTTAAAGGATTATGATGCTTTATCAAATTTATCAAATCAAACACTAATATATGGTAATCTTGATAAAAATTTAAAACCAATAACAAAAAATTTTAGAAATATAAAAATCACAAACACTACATTTTCAAAAACAAAACAATATATAAATTTTTTTTATAATGACTATTTAAAAAATAAATTTGAAATTATAGAAATACATAACAGACCAGAATATCTAAATTTTTTGATTAATAAGAATATAGATTCTAAACTTATATTTTTTTTTCATAACAATCCTTTAGATATTAGAGGTTCTAGAACAGTTAAAGAAAGGTTAAATATTCTCGAAAAAACACATAAGGTTTTTTTTGTGAGTGCGTGGACAAAGAATAAATTTTTTGAAGGGTTGCCATTTAAAACTAAATCGAATTGTGAAATATTATATCCATCTATCCAAAAATTAAAAAAATTTAACTTCAATAAAAAAAAACAAATTATTTTTACAGGTAAATTAAATTCATCAAAGGGTTATGACTTATTTGGAGAAGCTATAATTAAGATTTTAAAAAAATATGATAATTGGAAAGCAATTGTTGCGGGAAATGAACCCAGAGAAAAATTTAATTTTAAACATAAAAATTTAAAGATTTATCCTTGGCTACCTCACAAAAAGATTTTAGATTTATACAATGACTCAGCAATATCTGTTGTTCCATCTCGATGGGAAGAACCTTTTGGTAGAACTTCCATGGAGTCTGCCGCAAATGGTTGTGCCACAATTACTTCCCAGAAGGGTGGTTTACTGGAAACTTTCAATAATGATTTATTTTTAAAAGAATTAAAATCTTCTGAGATTTTTAAGAAAATTGAATTTTTGATTAAAAATCCAAATAAATTAAAATTTTATCAAATTAAAAATTTTAAAAACCCAATACATCTAATTAATAATTTAGTAAATTTTCTAGACTCTGTAAAATTAAACTTATTAGAAAAAAAAATTAATATAAACAAATCTCTTGGACCTAAAATACTACACATTTCGAATTTTAATGAAAAAAACAATCAAAGATTGTTTAATATTTCAATAGCATCAAAATTAACAAATGGTTTAATAAGAAATAATTGCGATGTAATAAACTTTAGCTACAGAAATTATTTATCACAAAAAGTTTTTTCAAATTTAGATAATGATATCTTGGATATTGCTAAGAATTACAAACCAGATATGATTTTATTAGGCCATAACAACATTCTTAAAACTAAAACTATGGAAATTTTAAACAATAAAAAAACTAAAATTGCATTATGGTATGAAGACCATGTAGCAAATTATGGACCTAATTGGAAATCAAACTTAAATTTAATAGAGAAAAACCATTTTTTTATTGATAAATATTTTATTACTACTCATCCAAGCGTCATTAAATCTGTTATTAAAAAAGATAAGATACACTTTTTACCCATACCTGTTGATAAAAATATAGAGAATTTAAAAATATATGAAAATAAATATCGATATAAGGATCTTTTTTTTGCACTTAGTCATGGTGTAAATTTTGGTGGATTAAGAAATTCTTCAAACGATGAAAGAGAAATATTTTTAAAGAAACTACTTGAAAAAGGTAAAGGCATAAATTTTCATATTCTTGGAATTAATAATGATAAACCAAAATGGAATTATGACTTTTTCAAAGAAATAATGATTTGTAAAATGTCTTTAAATTTAAGTAGAGGCAAACCACTTAAATACGCTTCAAGTAACAGGATTGCTTCATATGTAGGAAACGGAATATTAACTTTTATTAACGAAAAAGTAAAATTTCAGGAACTATTTTCAAAAAAAGAAATGGTTTTTTATAAAGATGAAAATGATTTAATTGCAAAAATATTAGATTTAAAAGATGATATTTCAACAATAAATAAAATTTCAAAAAATGGTAAAGATAAATATTTTAAAATTTTTAATAATTTAATAATTTCAGACTCAATATTATCAAAAACATTATCAATAGATCCAAAATACAAATATGCATGGGAAAAATAAAACAATTTGCATTGCAGGAAAAAATAAATGTGCAATAAGTTGTTTATCATATGTTATAAAAAAATTTATAGGGTATAAAATTTTAGCACTACCAAATAAATCAGATACTGGTGTAGATAATTGGCAACAATCATTCAAAAAATATTCTAAAAAAAATAAGATACAGATAACCAGTTTAAAAAAACTTTATAAAATAAAGAATCTTATTTTTTTTTCTTTGGAATATGAGGAATTATTAAATATAAACAAATTTAAATCGAAAGAATTATTTAATATTCATTTTAGTTTACTTCCAAAGTATAGAGGATGTCATACAACTTATTATCAAATTAAAAATGGAGAAAAAAGAATAGGTGTTACACTTCATAAAATTGACAGTGGAATAGATACTGGTGATATAGTTGATAAGAAAAGTTTTAAAGTTTTTTTAAATTCTACTGCTTATGAAAATTATTTAAAATTGTTAGATAACTCAATTTTTTTATTTAAAAAGAATATTAATAAAATTCTTAAAAAAAAATATATAACAAAAAAACAAAATCTTAAAAAGGGAAGCTATTTTAGTAGAAAAAGTGTAAATTATAAAAAAATATGTAATTTTAAAAAAATTGATAATAATTTAGTTACACATAACAAAATAAGATCATTGATATTTCAACCATTTCAATTACCTATGTATAATGGTAATAAAATCAAAAAAACATTTTTTAAAAATAAAAAAATCAAACTTTTATATACAAAATGATTTATAATGTCGTGTTAGTTGGATATGGTTATTGGGGACCTAAACTAGCTAGAAATATTCAAAATTCAAATAAATTTAGAATTCATTCAATTGTTGATACTTCAAAAAAAAACCTAGAAATTGCAAAAAAAAATTTTCCTTTATCAAAATTATATAGAGATTATCAAAAAATTAATAATGATAAAATTGATTTAGCTATTATTTCAACACCAACAAAATTTCATTTTAAAATTGCTGATTATTTTTTAAATTTCACTAACGTTTTAGTAGAAAAACCTCTAGCATTAAATTTAAGAGATGTTTTATTATTAGAAAAAAAAGCTGTTAAATCAAAAAAAAAATTATTTGTTGATTATCCATTTATTTTTTCTGGATCTATTAAATATATAGAAAATTTAATTAATAGTAGAAAGTATGGTAAACTTTTAGAAATTGAGAGTTTTAGAGAACAAGCACCTGTAAGAAAAGATGCTGATGTTGTATGGGACCTTGGTGTACATGATATTTCAATATTAAGATATCTGTTAAAATCTAAACCTATCAAAATCCAATCATTAAAATATAATACTATCAAAACTTCTAAAAAAGATACTGCATATATAAATTTAAAATTTAAAAATGATTTAAAAGTATTTATAAAAAATTCTTGGATTTCTCCAATTAAAATAAGAATTATAAAATTCAAGTTTGAAAAGGCGATTGTTATTTGCGATGAAAATGAACCTATTTATAAATTAAAAATATACAGCAGAAACAATCATTCTAAACCAAATTATAAACTTGAATTACCTGAAATTGATTTGAGTGAACCTCTTTTCAATCTTATTGAATATATTGGAAAAAGTATACAAGATAACAAAAATCCAATTTTTAAAAACAACTTCAATGCAGATATTACAAAAATATTAGAAAAAATATAACATGATTAAATTTTTAGATTTATATCAACAAGATAAAAAATTACATAAAAAGATTATTAATAAGATTAATAAACTTTTTAAAAAAGGAGATTTTATTCTTGGTAAAGAAGTTAAAATATTTGAAAAAAATTTTGGTAAATTTTGTAATACTAAATATGCGATAAGCTGTGCAAATGGGACTGATGCTCTCACTTTAGCACTTAAATCTCTAAATTTGCCATATAATTCTGAGGTAATTATGCCAGCTATGACTTACTGCTCAACAGCTTTTTCTATTATTGAGGCTAACTTAAAACCTGTTCTAGTTGATACAGAAGAATTAGGTTCGACAATAAATATTGAAGATTTAAAAAAAAAGATAACCAAAAAAACAAAAGTAATAATACCAGTTCATTTATATGGATCAGTTGCTAATCTAAAAGCTATCAAAAAGATAATTAAAAACAAAAAAATATTTTTAATTGATGATTGTGCACAAGCTCATGGAGCCTATGACGACACAGATAATTATAAAAAAAAAATTGGGTCAACTACTGATATTTCTTGTTTTAGTCTTTATCCTGGAAAAAATTTAGGAGCCTATGGTGACGCAGGAATAATTACAACTAATAATCTAAATTTTTATAATAAGTTAAGAAAATTAAGAAATTTAGGATCTGAAAAAAAGTTTATTCATGATGAAGTAGGGTTAAATAGTAGGTTAGATACTATTCAAGCAATTATTTTAAATGAAAAACTTAAAAATCTTTCATCTCATAATAAAAAAAGGCAAAAAATTGCTAAATTTTATAATCAAAATATAAATAATAAAAAAATTTCAAAACTTAATTATTCAAAATACAGTGTATATCATCAATATGTAATATTGGTTAATAATAGAAATAGTTTAATTAAATTATTAGAAAATAATAAAATTCAATATGGATTTCATTATCCATATGCAATTCATCAATTAAATGTTTTTAAGAAAAGGTTCAAAAATAAACGTTATAAAAATGCTGAAATTTTAGCTAGAAACTCCATCAGTTTACCAATCGATCCAAATCTTTCAAAAAAAGAACTTAATTATATAGTAAAAACTTTAAATGAATTCTAATGGTGAAAAAGTTATCGTATTGAAAAATGATGCAGTAGGCGATTTAACTCAAAGTTTAAAAGCAATCAATAACATTATAAATTCACATCAAAACAAAATTATCGAAATCTATTTATCTGAAAGAAGTGAAAAATTTAATTTTTTAATCAGTAATAACAATGTTATATTTAAAAAACTTAATTACAATTTAAGTATAGTTGAAAAATTAAAACTTATTTATCATCTAATTAAAAATAATATTAGATATATATATATTTTAACACCTAAAAACTTCTATTTTTATTTACCGTTATTATTTAGAAAAATTAAATTTTTTGGATTATGCATTGATGGACATGATAATTATAAGAGACCATCACTATTTTTAAGAAAATACTTATTTAAATATGTAATAAATGATAGAGGAGCTACTTACAAGAGATCTCATACTACTAAATTACAATACGATCTCACAAAAGAAAATGTTCGAAAAATGCATAATGATATTGAGATAAAATTTAAATATTCGGATATTTTAAAAGAAAATCTACCTACTAATTATGCTTATTTCCACTTGAAGAAAAATATTACAGACAAATTAAATTGGAATACTGATGATTTATTTAAGTTATTCAATTTTTTTTTAGATAATTATGAAAATGTTATTTTTACAAGAGATATTGAAGTTAACAATAAAGAAGATTTTTTAAAAGAAATATTAAATAAAAATTTAAATTCAAAAATAATTTTATATGATAATATAGAGGGGGAAGACTTATACAAAACAATTATCAATTCCTCAAAAGTTATAGCTTTTCATGGAATGATGACTAACCTAGCTTCTATAAGTAAAAAAAAAGTTATTGATATGTGGTTTTGTGATATCAAAAATTTTAATGACTATAAAAATTATAGAAATGCTTTTTATGAATTTAAACCTAAATATGATGGGTATAATTTTATAATTCCAAGCAAACAAATAGATAAGACAATAAAAAAATTATCTAACTTTATTTAAAAATGAAAAAAAAAATTATCCTAAGACTTTCTAATGAAATAGGCAATCAAATGTTTATGTATGCATCAGCTTATTCTTTAGCAAAAAAAATGAATAGAGAATTATTTTTAGATAATGAAACTGCATTTTTACAAAAACAAAATATTAGCAAGTATGGTCTAGATAATTTTGAAATATCTTCTTCTATTGTTGAGGACAAATTTAAGTTTAAAAATTTAAATGGTTATTTGAGACGTAAAATAATCTTAAAAACTGATTTTCTTAGAACTAAAAAAAGATTTTATATTGAAAAAAAAGATAAAAATAAAATTACTAAATTTGATGAAAATTTTATAAATAAATCATTTGATGAAAATTTATATTTGGAGGGTCATTATGAAAGCCCTAAATATTTTGATATGTATACTGAAGAAATAAAACAGCAATTTAGGTTTATTAAAGAAGCTGATTTTAATCAAATACCTATCTATGAACAAATAAACAACTCAAAATCTATTGGAATTTGTATTAGACAAAATCGCTTCAATGAAGGAATCGGAAGAGATAGTGATGAAAATATAAATAAATCTGAAAATTATTCAAAAGAACAAATTAGATATATTAATAAATCAGTTGATTTCATAAAAAATAAAGTACCAAATTCTAAATTTTATTTATGGTCAAATGACTATTCTAATATAAAAAATGAAAATTTTAATTTTGAAGTTAATTTTGTTGATACATCAAAATATGAAAACAATCTTGATATAAGGGCTTTAAATCTTTTTTTACTCTCAAAATGTAAGCACTTCATTGTAACCCCATCTACTTTTAGCTGGTGGGGTGCATGGCTTGGAGAAAATAAAGATTCTATAATTTTAAGACCAAATCCTAATTTTTTTTCATTATTCAAAGTTAACAATCTCGATTTTTGGCCCAAAAACTGGATAGAAATAAATGAATAATTTAATCAAATTTTTTTATATTTTTTTTTTATTCTTTATATTCGAGATAATTAGTTATGGTTTTTATAAGCTTAATCTACTTGAAATATCTCATAAACCTAAAATATATCTATCCAAAGACGAAGTACCCAATGATGAATGGTGGACTGAAGAAAATTTATGGGGTGCCTGGCATATTAAAAATGGTAAAACCCGACAAAAAAGAAGTTGTTATGACGCTACGTATATTTCAAATGAAGTAGGGGCCAGAGATAGTTCTTTTTCATTAAATAATTTGAATGACATCATTTTGATTGGTGATTCATTTGCTGAAGGTTATGGTGTAAATCTTAACAATACTTCTCAAAAATATATTGAAGATTTAACAGGTTTAAATGTACTTAATTTTGGTGTTTCTAATAATTTTGGTGTGGTTCAATATTATGTAATTTATAAAAATTTTGCTAATAATTATAATCACAATAAACTGCTTATCTTTTTTTTACCAAGTAATGATTTTGGTGAAAACGATTACAACAACTGGCAAGGTTCAAAAAGATATCGTCCGTATTATAAAGAAAATGAAGATAATAATTATGAAATCTTTATACCTTCAGATTCAATTAAAAATTATAAATCCAAGACTAAAAAAATTAAAAAAATATTTAAAGACTATTTTTGGACATCTGGTTTATTTATAAATCTAAATTACAACTACAAAATTTATAGAGCTAAGAAAAAGCACGGTAAAGATACATTTTCAGGTTATTTTGACTCTAAAATAGATCAACAAAAAGCTACAATTTATTTTATTAAAAAAATAATAAAAGAGGCTAATATCGATACATATTTAGTTAGTATTCCAAGACTTCAAGATTTTGATAAATTGAATAAAGGTAAAAATTTAAACGATGTTTATTGGATTAAATCTTTAAATGATATCAGTAAAAATAACAAAAATTTTACTTTTATTGATTTAATAAAATATCCAATACCTAATTTGGAGGATCTTTATTTGGAGTGTGATGGTCATTGGTCACCTAAAGGCAATAAATGGGCGGCAAAAATTATTTCTGCTCATCTCTTGAAAAATTAAATTCTATTTTTTTTATAAATTTTTTAATCATAATTTAACTTTATTTAAAGCATTATTTTTGAATATATTTGCCTCTCTAATATATCTTCTGACCATTTGTGTTGTTTTGTGACCAGTCATTGCCATAATACTACGTTCATCAGCACCAGATTCAGCAGCAACGGTTGCAAAACCTGATCTTAAACTATGACCTGCGAAATTTTTATTTTCAATACCAGCTAAATTTAGATATTCTTTCATTAATAAAACCACTGATTGGTCGGTTAATCTTTTTTCTGTTAGAGATAAACCTTTAGAAAATCTTCTAAAAATAGGTCCAGATTTGATTTTAGAAATTTCTAGCCACTTTTTAAGATTAACAACAGGGCAATAGTTTTCATTGGTAAAGTAGGGCAGTCCTTTGATCATTCCTTCACCAAATTGATCTGTTTTTGATCTTTTAATAGTGATTTTAAGACCCTCAGGTACAAATTCTAAATCCTCATAATCAATTGAAATAAGCTCAGTTCGTCTAAATCCACCTCCAAAGCCAATTAAAATTATTGACTTATCTCTAAATTTCTTAATATTATCAATTTTTTGTTGATCTATTACATTAATTATAGATTTTAAATGACTGATTAATATAGGTTTTTTTCCTTTTTGAATGCTTCCTTTCACTCTTTTTATTCCCAATAAGTTTTCAACAATGATTGGATGTTTGGTGTCTAGATAATGCCCTTTTAGTTTATGAACCATGCTAATTGATACTAAACGTCTTCTTAAAGTGCTTATTTTCGAATTTTTAGAAAGATGTGTAAGGTATAATGAAACTATTTTTGGCTCTGATGGCAAAGAATTCAAACCATGCTTAGCACAAAAAGCTCCAAAATCTTTGAAGTCTGACTTATATGCTCTTAAAGTATTATTCGCTTTTGAGCTTTTGAGGTTATTTAAAGTTGCCTCATGAAGCGATTTTAGGTCTGTTGTCAGTTCACTCATACAATTACTATTGATAACAATTAATTATCATTAGTAATATAACAAGTGATTTATGATGTCAATAGTTTAAATTAAATTTATGACATATGTCGACGGTGAAATTCCAGCAATATTTTTTTTGATAACATTTTTTGGGTTTATTTTTTTAAGCATAATTCAATATAAAAATACCGGTAAAAGTTTGGAGACAATTTTTTTGTCAATTTTAGCTGCTTTATTCTTAATAAGTTATTTGGGGTTAGTTATATATGGCTAAATTACTAATATTTCTTGGACTATTAATCATTATTAGCTCTTTTTTAGTAATGAATTTCTGGCCTAAACTTGAGGCAGATAAAAGAAATAAATTGCTTAAATACCTCACTTTTATAATAATTTTTGTCATAATTGTTATAGTATTTCTACTTAAATTTTAGTTAAGTTTTCCCCATAATTCACAGGTAAAATAACATTTTTTTAGAATCAACTAATTAGTGATACTTACAACCGCACTGATAATATATTATGAAAATAACTTAAGAGGCAACTCTTAACTGGCCAGCCAGGGAAAAGCCGAGAGGCCCAAGCCTGGAGGGCAGAAAACCCAGCAAAGCAGCGCTAAACATGCTGGGTGGTCGGTTCGGCGGTAGCGACTACAACGACGAGCCATAAAAATTCTGGTCTTTATGCTGTAAAGTATAAAGATACAGAATTTTTTTTTATGAAAAAGCTTACAGGTACCAATTTTCAATTAAAAGTCTGGAATTATCTTAAAACAATACCCAAAGGTAAGGTAAAAACCTATAAAGAGGTAGCTATTGGCATAAAAAGTCCTAAATCAGCTCGTGCTGTGGCTAATGCTTGTGCTAAAAACCCATATGCTCCAAAAATACCCTGTCATAGGGTAATCAGGTCTGATGGAGCTCTTGGAGGCTACTCAGGTAGAGGTGGAATTAAGCAAAAGCTTAGACTTCTAAGATCTGAAAAAGTGGTGATTTAGCTCTATTTTAAAGCTTTTTTTATGTAAAAAAACTAGTAAAATCAACGTTTTTTGAAGTTTTTACAAAATTTTCCTTCAAATAGTATAATTCACCCTTCAGTTGTACTAAATATTAGCCTATGCCTAAAATAGACCCCTATATGGGCGTTTAAATGGTATATTCGGTTAGTGCATCGCTCTACTAATCAACTATATCAACGCTTTTAGACCACCCTATTTATTCATGATTTTATATTTTCTAATGTGTAAAAAGCCTTGATTTTTAACGATAATTTGATAATTGCAAATTTTATTAAAAATTTTACTAAATTAATCTTGAGCAATTTTCTTTTAATCAAATAAAATCAATTTTAATTAAGTTTTATAAAAAATTAATATTAAATAAATGTCTAATAATTACAATAGTTTACATATTATAATTAATGTAATACTTTAAGTATTAGTAAATAAATATTACCTATTATTTAATCTTTTTAACCAAGTTCTCTCTTCTTGAAATATAGATACCGCTTAATACAATAATAAATAAACCTAAGAAAGTCCAATTATCAGGAAAATCACTGAAGAAATAATAACCAATAATTATGTTGGTAATTATTTCGAAGTAGCTAAATGGTGCTAATTTCGATGCATCTGCATATTTAAGAGATAATATTAAAAATAAATGCCCAATACAAGCGAATATACCTATTGCTGCCATCATAGACCACTGATTTAAAGTAGGCGTAACCCAAACAAATGGCATTATTGTGGAAACTATTATGGCCCCTACTATACCAGTTAATAACAAAGTTAACAAAGGGTTGTCTGAAGTACTTAATTTACGGGTAATAATTAAATAAAATCCATACATTATTCCAGTACCAAGAGCAGCTATACTTGCTAAGTTAATTTCTACAAACCCAGGTCTTATAACCACCAATGAACCTATAAATCCAAAAATTACAGCAGACCATCTTCTAAAACCGACCTTTTCTCCCAAAAAAATTGGAGAGAAAGCTGTAACAATTAAAGGTGCAACAAAAGCTAAAGTTAATGCTTTTGCTAAAGAAATTACTGAAATTGAATAAAAAAAACAGATATTAGCTGTTAAAAGAATTAGACCTCTTATAAATTGTAATTTTGGTTTATCTGTCCAAACAAGATTTTTTCTAAAAAAGAAAAACATAATTGGAAGAGTAAATGCAACTGTAAAAAAATACCTAGCCCATGTAATTTGTAGAACAGGAAGATCTGCACTCAAATATTTTGCAAATCCATCCATAATAGGAAGCATTACCCACGCTAAAAGATTGAAAGTTATAGCCTTCATAAACTTAAAGGATATAGATTAATTGAAGTATTTTAAAGCAAAGAATACAACAACTGGAATAGTTATAAAGGACATTAAAGTTGAAACAACTATTGTACTGGCAACACTATCAACTATCTTTTTTGGTGAATACATTGATGCAACAAGATAATTAAGAACAGCGCTAGGCATTGAACATTGAATTAATAAAACTCCAGCAGCAAATCCCTCTAAATTAAAATATAAGATTAATAAATATCCTATAATAGGTCCTGCAATTACACGTCCTATTGAGGAAAATATAGCTTTATTTAACGAAAAAACCTTTAGTCTAGTTAACGCAATTCCTAAAGACATTAAGATTAAAAAAATCGTTGCATACATTAAAAGAAAGGTAGTATTTTCAACGAAACCAGGAAGTTCTAAATCATAATAAAGTAAAAAAACAGCAACAATAATTGCATAAAATGGTGGGCTTTTAATTATAACTTGCAGGCTAAATCTTCTATCAGCCAAAAAAACACCCAATGTAAAGTGACATAAAATTATTAAAGCAGAAATGGCTGCAGAAACTCCAAGACCTTGTGAACCGTAAGCAAATAAACATATTGGCAATCCCATATTACCAGTATTTGGCATTGTTAATGGAGGAAGTTCTCTAATAATATCTTTAGTATTTAAAAGATATAATATGATTGTTCCAATAATCATAAATCCTAAAATAGCTATTGCATAATACCAAAAGTAATTAATAAAAATATCAAATGAAATATTTACTGGGTTTAAAGCGTAAATAATCATTGCAGGTGTACCTACATTTGCTGCAAAATTTGTGATAAAAGTAGTATCTATTTTAGGATTTTTTTTACCTAAATAATAACCAATCCCAACAACAAAAAACACTGGAAACAAAACTTCAAAAAGTTTTATATAAATTTCCATTAATTATACAATCTGATTAATGTTGGAAATTTTAAAATATTCTTATTCTTATTAAATATAGATAAACATTTTTTTGCGTTAATTTCAGTGGTTTTATGAGTAATTATAACGATTGTTGCAATATTTTTTTTTTTATCTGGGGTTTGAATTATTCTTTTAACTGAAATTTTATGTTTTGCTAGCCGATTAGTTATTGAAGAGAGAACGCCTTGTTTATCTTTTACTTCAAATCTAAGATATAAAGAATTTGAGTAATCATTATTATTGAAAGGTTTAATAAATTTTCTTTTATTTGAAGCAATACCAAAAGGATATTTAATATTTCCTCTTAAAATTGATAATAAGTCTGATAATAAAGATGATGAAGTAGGACCTGGACCAGCGCCCTCCCCTTGTAAAACACTTTCTCCAACTGGCTTACCTTTTGTTATAACTGCATTCATAACTCCATTAACATTTCCTATATAAGTATTTTTGCTTACTAAACATGGATGAACAGTCTCAAATAAATGATTGTTTATAATTTCACTAATTCCTAGTAATTTAATTCTAAGGTTTAATTGGCTAGCAATTTTAATATCTTTAAGATCAATATTTTCAATACCTTCCATTATACATTTATGTTTCGAAATTTGATTATTAAATGCAAGAGCTGATAAAATTCTTACTTTTGCAAATGCATCAAAACCATTTAAGTCAAGCTTAGGATTACCTGGTTCAGCATAACCTAATTTTTGAGCTTTTTTTAAAACTTTGTCAAAAGTTTCTTGAGTATTTTCCATTTCAGACAAAATATAGTTAGTTGTTCCATTTAATATTCCATAAATTTTATTAATTCGATTTGTTGCTAAACCTTCTTTGATAGTTCTCAAAATCGGTATTCCTCCAGCAACTGCAGCTTCAAATTCTAAATTAACATGGTGTTTCTCTGCTAATTTTGCCAAGTAGTCACCATGTTTTGCTATTAAAGCTTTATTAGGTGTTATAACATTTATTCTTCTTTTAAGAGCTGTTTCAACAATTTTTTTTGAAATTCCATCAGACAAACCTATACATTCAAATAATATATCAATTTTTTTTTCTTTAAATATTTTTAAGGGGTTAGTATAAAAAATTTTTTTATTTAATTTAAATTTTCTTTTTTTATTCTTATTTTTAGCCGAAATTGCAACTATTTTAATTCTTTTTCCTGTTTTGTTTTCAATTTCTTTTTTTTTTATACTTAATTCATTGTATAGATAATTGCCAACTTGTCCTAAACCAATTACAGCTATATTAATATTCTTATTCATCTTTATTTATCTATATTTGGATAACTACTATCATTAACATACTCATTTAATAAGTTTTCAAATTCAATGAAAGATAAATTTTTATAAAAGTCAATATTATCAAAATTTCTTATATTTTCATAATTACTAGATGAACATGAAGTTAAAAAAATTAAAAAAATTATCTTTTTCATGATAATCCTCTAGTAATAGGAAAGTTAAATTTTATATTCATATTTTGTACAGCTTGACCCGCACCGCCTTTAATTAGATTATCTATTACCGATAAGATTACTATCTTATCTTTATATTTTGATTTACAAACCGATATATAACAAAAATTTGTATTTATTACATCGTTTGTACTTAAAAAAGTGTTTGGTTTACAAATTTTTACAAAACTTTTATTTGAATATATTTTTTTTAATTCCATATTAACTTTTTTTATGTTTATATCTTTTTTTAAATCAACATAAATAGTACTTAAAATACCACGAAACATTGGTGTTAAATGAGGCGTAAAACTAAGATTAAATTTTTTTTTTGTAATTTTCTTAATTTCTTGTTCAATTTCTGAATTATGTCTGTGAAATCCTATTCCATAGGAGCTAAGAGACTCATATAAATTTTTATTTTTATGTTTTTTATGCACGGAACGTCCTGCGCCAGAATAACCAGATTTAGAGTCAATAATGATATTGTTTAAATCTATTAAATTTTTTTTTATCAAAGGAATTAGTGGTAACAATATGGAAGTTGGATAACATCCAGGGCAAGAAATAATATTATAATTTTTTACTTTATCGCCATGAATTTCTGGAAGGGAATAAAAACTTTTTTTAATATTATTTACCGCTTTATGTTTTTGTTTATACCATTTTAAATAATTAACTGCTTTATTTAATCTAAAATCAGCAGCTAAATCTATAAGGACATTTCTCTTTAACAAATATTTAGAAATTTGTTGAGCCCCACCATTCGGCAAAGCTGTAAAAATAATATCTATATCTTTTAAAAGAGTTTTTTTAAATTTTATGATTTTTGGTAATTTTTTTTTTTTAAAGAATTTATCGAAAGTATGAATTTTTTTTCCAATTGAAGTATTCCCACAAAGGTATTTTATTTCTACATTATTATGATTGATTAACAGTTTCACCAATTGCAAACCAATATAACCAGTTGATCCAGCGACTAATACTTTAAGCTTCTGCATTATATCTTATAACAGATTAAATTAATAAAAAAATTATCTTTTAGAAAATTGAAAACTTCTTCTAGCTTTTTTTCTACCAGGTTTTTTTCTTTCAACAGATCTTGAGTCTCTAGTAGTAAGTTTCTCAGTCTTTAATATTGTTTTATAAGATTCATCCAATAAGACAAGTGCTTTCGAGATTCCATGCACTAAAGCCCCAGCTTGACCCGTATGCCCTCCCCCTTTAACACTCGATTTTACATCGTAAGATGTTGACTGTTTAATGATATCAAAAGGTCTTGTAATTAACATTTTATGATTATCACTTGAAAAATAATCGCTAAATAACTTTCCATTAACATAAATTTTGCCTGAACCTTTTTTAAGCCAAACTTTAGCAATAGACTTTTTTCTTCTACCTGTCGCATATTTGCTGTCTTTAAAATCTAATTTAATTTTAGTAGTTTTTGATGATGTTTGAATTGTTTCCATCTTAATGTTTTAATAAATTCTTTTTATTAAGCTTTGATATATTGATAATTTTAGGGTTTTGAGCTGAGTGCGGGTGATTTTCTCCTGAATAAATCTTTAATTTTGTCAATTGTTTTCTACCCAAAACGCCCCCCGGTAACATTCTCTTAACTGCAAGTTTTAAAGTTTCTCCTGGTTTAATTTTATGAAGTTTTTCTGGCGAAGTTTCTTTAATTCCTCCAGGATGATTTGTATGTCTAAAATATTTTTTATCAGTAAATTTTTTACCTGTAAATTTTATATGTTCTATATTTTTAACAACAACAAAATCTCCATGATCCATATGAGGCGTATAAGTAGATTTATTTTTACCTCTTATGATTTTTGAAACAATTGTAGCTAATCTTCCAACTACTGCATTTTTGGCATCAATCTCATACCAAGAACTCTCTGTTTCACTCTTTTTTAAGAATTTTGTCATAGTGCCAGGATTAATACTATTATTAAATATAAAGTCAATTTTATATTTTTCTTGTAATAATCATTATAAATGCTATTAATTATATGCCGATTTGTTCCTATTGCGGGCTATAACAGCTAAACAGGAAACTCTCATTTTAAATCGGTAGGCATTTGAACTATATTGTGCGCCTAGCATAATGCTGAAGCACTAAAAAAGGAGTAAAATGACTAAAAAAAGAAATAATCCAGAAACCATTGCTTTGCATGGAGGCGATTATAGAAGTGATCCAGCAACAAATGCTGTCGCAGTTCCAATTTATAGAACTACATCCTATCAATTCAAAAGTGTAGAACATGCTGCAAACTTATTTGCATTAAAAGAGTTTGGTAATATTTACACAAGAATAATGAATCCAACTAACGATGTACTGGAAAAAAGAATAGCAGCTTTAGAAGGAGGTTTAGCTTGTTTAACAGTTGCATCTGGTCAAACAGCATCTTTATTCTCAGTATTAAATGTTGCTCAGTCTGGAGATAATATTATTAGCTCAACTGATCTATACGGAGGAACGGTATCTTTATTTACTCATACTTTAAGTAAATTGGGTATTGAAATAAGATACGCTGATCCAAAAGATCCAAAAAACTTTGAAAAAAAAATCGATGATAAAACTAGAGCTTTTTATGGAGAAACTTTACCTAATCCGTATTTACGAGTATTTCCAATTAAAGAAGTTTCAGAAATTGGAAGAAAATATAACATACCGCTTATTATGGATAACACAGCCGCACCAGTGATTTGTAATCCAATAGAACATGGTGCTGCCGTAGTAATTCATTCTCTTACAAAATATATTGGAGGGCATGGTACTGCTATTGCGGGGAGTATTGTAGATAGTGGTAATTTTGATTGGACAGCAGATCCAAAGAGACAACCATTATTTAATGAACCAGATGCCAGTTACAATGGAGCCATTTGGGGCAAAGTAGTGCCTGAACTTACTGGGGCAAATATTCCTTTTGCAGTTAGAGCTAGAGTTTGTTTGTTAAGAGATTTGGGTTCAGCATGTTCACCTGATAATGCTTTTGCTATAATTCAAGGTCTAGAAACTGTTGCACTAAGGATGAAACAACATTGTTTTAATGCTGAACATGTTGTCAAGTTTCTTAAAAATCATAAAGAGGTAACCAAAGTTATTTACTCAACAGAACATGATAAACCTATTGCTGATAGAGCAAAAAAATATCTTAAAGGTGGAAATGGACCAATGGTTGGAATTGAACTTAAAGGTGGTATTGAAGCAGGAAAGAAATTCATAGAGTCTCTAAAAATGTTTTACCATGTGGCAAATATTGGAGATGCTAGAAGTTTAGCTATACATCCTGCAAGTACGACTCATAGTCAATTAAATGAAAAAGAATTGGCTGCAACAGGGGTTACTCAAAGCTACGTCAGATTATGTATTGGATTAGAGCACATAGACGATATAATTGATGATTTAGATCAAGCCTTAAATAAATCTTCAAAAGGATCTTTGAAAGCAGTTAGTTAGTGTTTGTGTTTAAATAAAAAAAATAAACACTCGAAATAACTAAAAAGATTGAACTAATTTGGTGCATAGATGCAATGTAAATTTGTGCACCATATAAAAGAGTCAAAATACCTAAAATTATTTGTAAAATAATAAAACAACCCAAAATATTTATAGTTTTATACATTTCGTACATTTTATTTTTATAAATATTGAAAAGGACTAATAAATAAAAAAGACAAATAACATAAGCTAAATTTCGATGTATGAATTGAACTAAAGATGGATCACTAAAAGCTGATATTTTAAATAGAGCTTTTAAATTATTATCATCTGGAAAATATGTATTACCCATAAAAGGCCAAGAATTATAAATCTTACCCGCATCCATACCAGATACAAAAGCACCAATAATTATTTGAAAGAAAATTAAAAACATAAATAAAAAAGGAATATATGGATTTAATTTTTTAGAAGCGTTGTTACTTACTTTGATTTTTAAATAGTTCCAAAAAATTAAAGATAATATTATGAAAGCGATTATTAGATGAGCCGATAGTCTAAAATGACTAACATCGACTTTTTCAACTAAACCGCTTTTAACCATATACCATCCCATAAAACCTTGAAAACATATTAAAAGAAATATCAAATATAAATTTATTAGCTTTGATAGTTTAATTTTGAATGAAAAGTAAATTAATGGAATCAAATATCCAACGCCAATTAATCTCCCAAGAAAACGATGAGCCCATTCCCACCAAAAAATTACTTTAAATTCTTGTAAATTCATATCGTAATTTTGTAATTTAAATTCTGGAATTTCTTTATAGAGATTAAAATATAATATCCAGTCACTATGATTTAAAGGAGGTAATATACCTGAAAATAATTGCCACTCAGTAATTGAAAGACCAGAGTCAGTTAATCTTGTCAAACCTCCAACAATTATCATAATGGATATAATTAATACCATTGAAATTAACCAAAATGATAATTGATTATAAATTTTTAGATTTACTGTATACATATTCTAATAAATATAATAATTTTTTGAATATCCAAATATATAAATGTCGCCACTAAAAATAAAGAAACTAAATAAAATTAGATCTGAACTAGATAAGTTAGATAATTCACTTATATATATAATTAAAAAGAGAACAAATTTAGTTAAAAAAGTTTTAGCACTTAAAGATAAAAAAAAACAAATAGTTGATCAAAAAAGAATTAAAACAATATTAAAAAATATAAAAATTAAATCCCTTAAAAATAACATTGATCCAAAAATTACTAATCGAATATGGAAAAATATGATTTGGTCCTATATTGACTTCGAAAAAAGAAATTTTAAAAAAAAATAATTATTTACTGTGAGGTGGAAGTTTCTTTTCGATAAATACTTCATGTTTTCTAGTTGCGGGATTATATTTTTTTGCTTTTAACTTAATTTTTGCCTTTTCACCACCAGCTGGCTTTTTTACATAATAAAAAAAAGGACTGTCTGGTTTTTTTTCAGGAACCAATCTTACCTTAACATGAGTTTTCTTAGCCATCTATTTTAAACCTTTTATTTCTTTAACTAATTTAGAAATTTTTTTTAGTTTTAATTTTAAATTATCACCTCTTATAGAATTATTTGAAATTTCGTCAAGTTTTAATGAGCTTTTTGAATCAAGTAATTTTTTAACCCCATTTATTGTCATACCTTGTTCTTTAAGTAAAAATCTAACTTTTTTTAAAATATCGATAGTCGTGTTATCATAATATCTTCGATTGCCATTTAAAATTTTTGGTCTTATTTGTTTAAACTCTTTTTCCCAAAATCTTATTGTATATGTATTTAAGGTTCCTTTTTTTTTATTAACTAAATTTAGAATTTTAGCAACTTCCCCTATTGTTTTATATGCTTCGTCAGATTTATTCATAAAATTAAGAGTTTATACTTAATTTAAATTCTTTTGATGGTTTAAATAGAACTACATTTCTTTTAGATATAATTTTACTTTCCTTTGTTAAAGGATTTCGACCAATTCTACTTTTTTTGTTTCTTATAATAAATGTTCCAAATTTTGATATTTTTATTTTTTTTTCTTTTTCAATATTCTCAATAATTAACATAAATAAATCTTCAACGAGATTTTCAGAAATTTTTTTTGAAAAACCTAATTGCATATAAATTGCGTTTATAAGATCTTTTTTAACTAGATTTTTTCTGATCATTATTAAATATTTTTTCTGATCTTATTGATTAAATCACCTTTTACAATTTTACAACAAACATTAAGAGAATTTGAAAATCCAATATAGTCAGTTCCACCATGACTTTTAACTACTGGAGAGTCTAATCCAATAAAAATTGCGCCATTATATAGTCTAGGATCTAAACGTTTTTTAAATTTTTTCAAATTAGAAATATTTAATAATGATGATATCTTTCCTATTATATTATTTGTCATAGCTTTTTTTAATTCATCTGTAATAAAATTTGCAGTTCCTTCAGCAGTTTTAAGAGCCACGTTTCCTGTAAATCCATCTGAAACAATTACATTAACATCACCGTTCATTAAATTATTGCCTTCAATAAAGCCTTTAAAATTAAAATCTAAATTTTTATTTTCATTAATTATTTGATACGTTTCTTTAATTATTTCATTTCCTTTAAGTTCCTCTGAGCCAATATTTAATAATGCAACTTTCGCTTCGTCAGACGGATATAGTGATTTATAAAGAGAAGCACCCATAATAGAGAAATCTATCAAATTTTTACTACTACATTCGATATTAGCTCCTAGGTCCAAAACAACACTCATTCCTTTTTTATTAGGCCATAAAGCTGAGAGAGCTGGTTTATCTATTTTTTCAATCATTTTTAAATTTAGTTTTGAAATTACCAATAGAGCACCTGTATTTCCTGCTGAAATTACTATATCTGTTTTTTTATCTTTTACACTTTCTATTGCTAACCACATACTTGTTTTTTTTCCTCTTTTAGCAGCTTCTAGTGGAGAGTCTGTGCCTTTAACAATTTCATCAGTATGCGAGATTTCATAAAATCTTTGTTCAATTTTATCTTTTATAGATTCAAATATTTGATTCTTGTCACCAAAAATTTGATAAAATGTATCTTTATTTTTTTTATGATGATGGACAATGCCATCAATAATCTTTTTTGGAGATCCATCTCCACCCATTGCATCAACTGCAATTTTAATTAAATGGTTCATTTAAAAATAGAACTCTAATCCTTTGGGTCTAAAACTTGTCTACCCTTATACATGCCTGTTTTTAAATCAAGATGATGTGATAGTCTGTATTCACCTGATTTTTTATCTTCAATTACATTTTTTGAAGAATATTTCATAGTATTAGATCTTCGCATACCAGTTCTCGATGGGGTTTGTTTTCGTTTAGGTACAGCCATAATTTAGATTAATTACACTTTTTGTTTAAAAATTCAAAGACTTTTTTGCTAAATTTAATGCATATAAATCAAAATAATCGATTAAATATTCGTCATTATCTTTAATATCAACAAATTCTCTAAAAATTAATCTTTTTTCTTCTAATGATTTTTTTTCCCAATCATGAATTTTATCAAGAATACTATGAAATAAATTGATATAAATTTTCATTTTTTTATTAACAGAC
>CACPOL010000007.1 GCA_902635545.1 uncultured Pelagibacteraceae bacterium | reverse complement strand
AATTTTCTATATCAATTATCGTACAAGTTTTATTTCTAAATAGGGATAGATAGTTTCGTGTATTATAATTTTTCAAGTCACATACAATCAAACTTGGATTATATTCTTTTATTAATTTAAAATTTTTATTTTTTTTTAATAAAAAAATTTTACAATTTATTTTTTTTTTTATAAGAAAACTTTGTAGTCCTTTCATTCTCATGAAATGACCATTCCCAGAAAGTTGATTTTTTTCAGTTAAGATAGCTATTCTTTTTTTCACTATTTTTTTTGTAGATCTATGGAGTTTCTAGTACTTTTACTACCATCAACTTTATTAGTTGCAAGCACAGCTGTCCACCTACCTTTAAAATCAATCCAATTTTTATTTTTTATTTTTTTATCAACCAACTCAACTCCATGAGGAAGTGATGAGTCATAAATAACCAAATCTCCAACTTTTGCTATATCCTCAACAAAGATTTTTTTTTTATTTTTTCCGTAAAAATACGAACCACCTGTTGAAAAATCTTTTTTTGGGCCTTTGTCAGACATTATTACTAATGGTGCGGAAATTTGATGTTCACCAACTGGATCCGAATGTTCATTAAGATATCCTATACCTGAGGGGTAAAATTGAATTGATACTCTCGCAACAAAATCATCTTTTAAGTCAGGATTTATTTTCAAAAAATCATTTTTATTTCTATTAGATAAAATATTTTTTATCCAAAAACCCTTTTCAAAAATTGAAAAAACGTCCATTAAATCTTGGTTCCATCTGTAGAATGAAAACTGATGAAATGCACATTGCACAATTGACCTTGGATCATTATTAACTAAACGATGATGGTTTGGTGCCCCAACTTTTACAGGATGGTATTCTGGTAAAGAATTTTTACCAATTTCAATGAGATACTTTTTTAATTGATTAATCTTTTTTTTATCAAATAAATTCTGGATAACAATTATTCCACCATTTTTAATTTCGTCCTGGTATTTTGAAACTTCAAAATGACTTTGAAGTATTTTTTTTACATTTTTTACATAAGAAATATTTTTTATAAGCATAAGTTTTGGAGCTTGTTTTTAATATTTTTATTATAATATTATGCTTGTCTTATAACAGTTTTAATTCTATCTTTAAATGATGATATTTGACTCTAACATTCGTGTTAATAAAAAAAACTATGATTTGTCTTTAAAAAATCTCAAATCTAAAAAAAAAATTTATGGGATAAATAATGCTATTTGCTTACTTTGTTCTCAAAATAAATACTATAACATTACTAAATTTGCAAAAATAATTAAAAAATACGATGAATTTACTCCAGCAATAGAGTTAAAAAAAACAATATCAAAAAAAACATTAAAAGAAATAGACAAAAATAAGATTAAATTAATAAAAATTCATCCCAGACATATGGGGGTTCATTTTTCAAAAGAGGATTATTATTTAAAACTAATTAATAAGATAAAAAAATTCAACTTTATTATCATGTGGTGCACTCTTGATAGTTGGCTTGAAAAAGTTTCATCATCAGACGAACAACTTAATCTTCTCTCAAAAATTATTAATAATGCAAAAAAGAATAAGTTTGTTTTAATGCACGGCGGTGGACCAGAATTACTAAAATACTATGAAAAATTTCGCTTCAATGAAAATGTTTATCTTGACCTTTCTTATACTATTTACCACTACAAAAAAACATCATTAGAGAAAGATATAATTTTTTTATTCAATAAATTTGATAAAAGATTAATTACTGGAACGGACTTTCCAGATATTAATTTAAAAGATTATTATAAAAATCTCAAAAAATTAATTTTAAAATCTAAGGTCAGTAAAAGAAAAATCAATAATATACTCTTTGGAAATTTGAAAAAACTATTAGTTAGTTAATAAAGTTATTTACTCTAAAAACTTTATTTATTTTAAAATGATATCTTTTAAAATGAGCATAATTTTTAAATTCAAATATTACAATTGCAACTCTATCATCTGCACTATTTCTTAAATATACTTTCTTATCAGCAACTTTTAAAATCTTTAAATCAAAGGGGATCTTAATTTTTTCTTTAAGTAATTTTTTATTAACTTTTCGAAATACTAAAGTTTTTCTAACATTTATGAAATGCAAATATATAAGTTTTTCAAAATTATTTTGAATTTTTACAATTTCTCTTTTTTCTTTAAGATCTATTTCTAAATCAGCAGTATCTTTTTTTAATATCTTTTTTAAAAAAGTACCATAAATATAGGTACCTGCACCTCTAAGCGCTATTTCTATTGGATAAATTTTTTTCGTTTTATTTGAAATTATAAATTCAAAATGAATAGGGGCATATTTTACTTTTATAGCCCTGCAGCATTTTGTTGCTAAATCTTCTCCTAAACGTAAGATTCTTTTGTTTTTAAAATTAATCAAAATTGATTTATTAGCTAATGAATATCTTAATTCTTTAAAATTTTTGTTAATACAAATTGGAATAAAATTATTTTTAAAATAAAAACCTTCAATTGAATACATTTGTCCATGCAACAATTCCTCAATCAAAACTTTCTTTTGATTGCAATATTCATTAAAGTATTTTTTTAAATTAAATATTAATTGCTTTCTGTTTTTGAAAATAAATACACCTCTAGAACCAGAGGAACTTAGTGGCTTACAAATATATTTCGATTTTTTGTTTAATTTTAACTTATTAAGTTTATTTAACTCTACCTGTTGAAAAAAAGGGGATAATATTTTTTTTTCTTTTAAAGCTTTTCTAAATAAAAATTTATTTGTTGAAATCTTTTCTGCTTTATTATTTGGATTTTTTAAATTAAGTTTTTTATTTAAAAAATTAATTAATTTAATTGAAAAATCAGATGAGAAACAAAAAAAAATTTTTATCTTTTTTTTTTTACAAACCTGTAAAATTTTATATTTATCAATTTTATCTAAATTGTAAAATTTTTTGAGATATTTAATTCCTGGGCTTTTATTATTTCTATCAAATCCAATTAAATTATATTTTTTTGACAGTCTTTTAATTCCATAAATTTGATAGGGACCTAGACCGAAGACTGCAGCATAATTTTTCATAATCTAATAACTAACAAGTATGAATTATAACAACATAGAGATTAAAAATAATATTAATATTATGAAACAAATAAATTTTTTTCAGTGCATAAATCAAGCCAATTGAGCTATTAGTACTGGTCAGCTACACACATTGCTGTGCTTCCACATCCAGCCTATCAACGTGGTGGTCTACCACGGCTCTATAGGAAGAACTAGTTTTGAGGTGAGTTTCCCGCTTAGATGCTTTCAGCAGTTATCTCGTCCATACTTAGCTACCCGGCACTGCAGCTGGCGCTACAACCGGTCCACCAGTGGTATGTTCAACCCGGTCCTCTCGTACTAGGGTCAACTCCTCTCAATTCTTCTACACGCATAGCAGATAGGGACCGAACTGTCTCACGACGTTCTGAACCCAGCTCACGTACCACTTTAATTGGCGAACAGCCAAACCCTTGGGACCTGCTCCAGCCCCAGGATGTGATGAGCCGACATCGAGGTGCCAAACACTGCCGTCGATATGAGCTCTTGGGCAGTATCAGCCTGTTATCCCCGGCGTACCTTTTATCCGTTGAGCGATGGCCCTTCCACTCAGAACCACCGGATCACTATGACCGACTTTCGTCTCTGCTCGACTTGTCAGTCTCACAGTCAGGCAGGCTTATGCCATTGCACTCTACGAACGATTTCTGACCGTTCTGAGCCTACCTTCGCACGCCTCCGTTACTATTTGGGAGGCGACCGCCCCAGTCAAACTACCCACCATACAATGTCTTGATGCCGGATAACGGCAATCAGTTAGATATCAAGAAAAACAAAAGAGGTATTTCACTGGTGACTCCACAAAAGCTGACGCCCTTGCTTCAATGTCTCCCTCCTATGCTAAATATGTTTTTCCTAACACCAATGTAAAGTTGCAGTAAAGGTGCACGGGGTCTTTCCGTCTAACTACGCGAACTCCGCATCTTCACGGAGAATTCAATTTCACTGAGTTGATGTTGGAGACAGCGGAGAAATCGTTACGCCATTCATGCAGGTCGGAACTTACCCGACAAGGAATTTCGCTACCTTAGGACCGTTATAGTTACGGCCGCCGTTTACTGGGGCTTCAGAAGTTAGCTTGCACCAACCGCATTAACCTTCCAGCACCGGGCAGGCGTCAGACCCTATACATCCACTTACGTGTTAGCAGAGCCCTGTGTTTTTGATAAACAGTCGCTTCTCCCTGGCTTGTGCCACCTTTTAATAGTTGCCTAAAAAAAGGTCTTCCTTATCCCGAAGTTACGGAAGTATTTTGCCGAGTTCCTTCAACATCATTCTCTCAAGCGCCTAAATATACTCTATTAATCCACCTGTGTCGGTTTAGGGTACGGTCTTATGATGGAGCTATTTCTTGGGACTTTTTCGCGGCAAACTCAATCCATTAAGAGTTTACAACTTACAAAATCCGTCACTTCCATCTGGTTAAGGAATATTAACCTTATTTCCATCGACTACGGCTTTCGCCCTCGCCTTAGGTGCCGACTAACTCTGCGCGGATTAACCTTGCGCAGAAACCCTTGGATTTTCGGCGACGAAGTTTTTCACTTCGTTTATCGTTACTTATGTCAGCATTCGCACTTCTGATACCTCCAGGATCCCTCACGGGTATCCCTTTACAGGCTTACAGAACGTTCCGCTACCGCTTATAAAATTCGAAAATTTTATAAACCCACAGATTCGGTATATGATTTTAGCCCCGTTACATCTTCGGCGCAGAAACTCTATTAGACCGGTGAGCTGTTACGCTATCTTTAAAGGATGGCTGCTTCTAAGCCAACCTCCCGGCTGTTAAGGAATTTCCACATCCTTTCACACTTAATCATAATTTTGGGACCTTATCTGGTGGTCTGGGCTCTTTCCCTCTCGACCATGGACCTTAGCACCCACAGTCTGTCTGTTGAAGAAAAATGTTTAGCATTCGGAGTTTTATTAGGTTTGGTAAGAATCTCTTCCCCCTAGCCCATTTAGTGCTCTACCTCTAAACATCTGTTTATTCAACGCACTACCTAAATAGTTTTCGCGGAAAACCAGCTATCTACGAATTTGGTTGGCCTTTCACCCCTTACCACAAGTCATCCAAAGACTTTTCAACGTCAACTGGTTCGGTCCTCCGGCAAGTGTTACCTTGCTTTCAACCTGCTCATGGTAAGCTCATTCGTTTTCGGGTCTAATTCATTAAACTAATCGCCCTATTAAGACTCGCTTTCGCTTCGCCTACACCTTGATGGCTTAAGCTTGCTTAATAAATTAAGTCACTGACCCATTATACAAAAGGTACGCCGTCACTCTAAAAAGAGCTTCGACTGATTGTAGGCATGCAGTTTCAGGTTCTATTTCACTCCCCTAATAGGGGTTCTTTTCACCTTTCCCTCACGGTACTTGTTCACTATCGGTCACTGAAGAGTATTTAGGCTTAGAGGGTGGTCCCCCTGTATTCGAGCAGGATTTCACGTGTCCCGCTTTACTCATGAATTTTATTAAACATTACTCATACGGGACTATCACCCTCTATGGTTAGTTTTTCCAAACTATTCAAATTTTTTTAATAAAATTACTGGCCTAATCCGCTTTCGCTCGCCACTACTAACGGAATCTCAATTGATTTCTTTTCCTCTGGTTACTTAGATGTTTCAGTTCTCCAGGTTATCTCTTTAAACCTATTAATTCAGTTTAAAGTACCACATAAAGTGGTGGGTTTCCCCATTCGGAAATTTTCGGATCAAAACTTACATACAGCTCCCCGAAACTTTTCGCAGTATATCACGTCCTTCATCGGCTTTCAGTGCCAAGGCATCCGCCACACGCCCTTAAACGCTTGATTTATGCACAGAAAAAAATTCTGTGTTGAATCAAATTTTTGTTTTGAACATTAAATTAATAATAAAATTAATGTTCGGATATAGATATTGATATTATTTTTTTTATTTACAATTTAAATAACTAAATGTTTCTGGTGGAGGATAGCGGGATCGAACCGCTGACCTCCTGAATGCAAATCAGGCGCTCTCCCAGCTGAGCTAATCCCCCCATAATTTTGATTGGTGGGCCGAGAAAGACTCGAACTTTCGACCCCACCCTTATCAAGGGTGTGCTCTAACCAACTGAGCTACCGGCCCCCATGCAAGAGAAACACTGTGTTAAGAAGAGAAATGAGGACGGTCACATTACCGATGTATATTTTTTAGAATGAAATAGTTTTTCATTCATCCTTAGAAAGGAGGTAATCCAGCCGCAGGTTCCCCTACGGCTACCTTGTTACGACTTCACCCCAGTCGCTGACTATACCGTAGTCAAGGGTATTAAACCTTGCCTTAAGGTAGAACCAACTCCCATGGTGTGACGGGCGGTGTGTACAAGACCCGGGAACGCATTCACCGTGGCACGCTGATCCACGATTACTAGTAATTCCAACTTCATGCACTCGAGTTGCAGAGTGCAATCCGAACTGAGGTATCTTTTTGGGATTTGCTTAACGTTGCCGTCTCGCTTCCTGTTGTAGATACCATTGTAGCACGTGTGTAGCCCAACACGTAAGGGCCATGAGGACTTGACGTCATCCCCACCTTCCTCCAGCTTATCACTGGCAGTTCTTTCAGAGTGCCCAACTTAATGATGGCAACTAAAAGTGAGGGTTGCGCTCGTTGCGGGACTTAACCCAACATCTCACGACACGAGCTGACGACAGCCATGCAGCACCTGTGTTTCGTCCGGCCGAACCGAAAACTCTAATCTCTTAGAGTCGCGACGAACATGTCAAGTGTTGGTAAGGTTCTGCGCGTATCTTCGAATTAAACCACATGCTCCACTACTTGTGCGGGTCCCCGTCAATTCATTTGAGTTTTAACCTTGCGGTCGTACTCCCCAGGCGGTGTGTTTATCGCTTTCGCTGCGACACTGAAAATAAATTTCCAACGTCTAACACACATCGTTTACGGCATGGACTACGAGGGTATCTAATCCTCTTCGCTACCCATGCTTTCGTTCCTCAGTGTCAGTAATGATCCAGAAAGCTGCCTTCGCAATTGGTATTCTTTCTAATATCTACGAATTTCACCTCTACACTAGAAATTCTGCTTTCCTCTATCATACTCTAGCTGAAAAGTTTTGATGGCAGTTCCAGAGTTAAGCTCTGGGATTTCACCACCAACTTTTTCAACCACCTACGAACTCTTTAAGCCCAGTAATTCCGAACTACGCTAGGTCCCTTCGTATTACCGCGGCTGCTGGCACGAAGTTAGCCGGACCTTCTTATTCGGGTACAGTCATTTTCTTCCCCGACGAAAGAGCTTTACAACCCAAGGGCCTTCTTCACTCACGCGGCATCGCTGCATCAGAGTTTCCTCCATTGTGCAAGATTCCCCACTGCTGCCTCCCGTAGGAGTTTGGGCCGTGTCTCAGTCCCAATGTGGCTGATCATCCTCTCAAATCAGCTATTGATCACAGTCTTGGTAGGCCATTACCCCACCAACAAACTAATCAAGTGCAGGCTCATCCAATGGTGCATAAAGCTTTCTCCGTAAAGACTTATCCGGTATTAGCACAAGTTTCCTCGTGTTATTCCAGGCCAAAGGGAAGATACCTACATGTTACTCACCCGTCTGCCACTAAGTATTGCTACTTCGTTCGACTTGCATGTGTTAGGCGTGCCGCCAGCGTACGTTCTGAGCCATGATCAAACTCTCAAGTTTAAAAACGGCGCACACTAGCTTCTATATAAATTCTAAGAATAAAATTTATATAATGTTGAAGTGTGTACGACAAATTTTTGGTAACCTAAACCGTCCACACTTCTCTTCTAAATTCTTAACGTTTTTAATAGCTAATTGAGCTTAAAAGGCTCAATAATCCTCACAAAAATATTAAAATTCTACAATTTTAATGAGAAAGTTTGATGCTTATAGGCTAAAATAAAAGTAAATCAAGCATTTAACTGATCAAAAAAATGAAAAAAAGCTAGCAAATTAGAGGTTTTTTTTGATTTTTTCATATTACTAAATTAATAATTGTAAAAATCTAAATGAAAACAAATTTACAAATAATTAGTTCAAAAATTAAAAAAAATTTAGAAATTTCATTTTTATTTCTATTAATTATGATTACGGTAGTTATAACTCAGTTTTATAACTCAAATAAGAGTCAAACAATAAATAATTATAAAAATTTAGTAAACAATATTTACTTTAAAAAAAGTTTTAATCATCTATTTAATAATTTTACCCCAAAATATAAAAATATATCTCATAGAATATCAAGGGGTGAAACTTTTGAACAAATTTTGAAGAATTATGACGTAAACGATGAAGAAATTACAAAATTAAAAAAAGAGTTGTCTATAAAAGCTGATATCAACAATTTAAAAACTAATCAAAAAATAAAATTTACTATTGATCAATCTTCTAATAATAAAGTTATATATTTTTTATTCCCCATTAAAAAAACTGAAAAAATTCAATTAACGCAAGATATTAAAAACAATTCTTTTAAAAAGAAAACAATTATTACTAACTTAAATAAAAGAATTCTTTTTAAAGAAAATGTTATTTTACAAAGTCTTTATAAATCAGCATCTGACTCTGGTATGCCTGCAAATATAATAATTGAATTTGCGAGAATTTATGGTTTCCAAGTTGATTTTCAAAGAGACATAAGAAAAAAAGACACATTTCAAGTTATGTATGAAGTTTTTGAAGATGACAACGGTAAAATTTATGAAACTGGAAATATTATTTTTGCAAGTTTGAAATTAAGTGGAGTAGATAATGCTTTTTATTATTATGACAAAAAAGATCATGAAGGGTACTATGATGAGAATGGTAAAAGCGTTCGTAAAGCTTTAATGAAAACTCCTATTAATGGAGCAAGACTATCTTCTTCATTTGGAATGAGAAAACATCCAATCGATGGGTTTAATAAAATGCATAGAGGAACAGATTTTGCTGCTCCTAAAGGAACTCCAATTATGGCATCTGGAGACGGTGTAGTTACTAGAGCAAAGTGGTGTGGTGGTGGAGGAAATTGCATAAAGATAAAACATAATTCTTCATATCAAACTGTCTACGCTCATATGTCAAAATTTGCAAGTGGGATTAAAGTTGGAACTAGAGTTAAACAAGGTCAAACAATTGGTTATGTGGGTTCAACAGGTAAATCTACCGGGCCACATTTGCATTATGAAGTTATCTACAATGGTAAAAGAATTAATTCGCAAACATTAAAATTACCTTCTGGAAAAATTTTAACTGGTAGAAACAGAATTCTTTTTGAAACAAAAAAAATTAAACTAGATGTTTTAAAATCTGAGATAATAATGGGTTTAAATTAACTTGACTTTGTTTTTTCTTCCAAATTGTTTATATCTTTATCGTCTTTTTTTTCACTCAATTTAATTGGAGTTATAACATCTCCAACTTGAGGATTATTTTTTGTTAATCTGTTATTTTCTTGTTCATTTAAAATACGAGTAAAATGATCAGCATGTTGAAAATAATTTTCTGACAAAATTTTATCACCTCCTGATAAAGCTTCTCTCGCTAAATCATTATATTTCTCAATGAGCTTTCCAGCATTATGATTATTTCTTCCTGGTGATTTCCTTTGAAAATTTTCGTTATTTGAATAATTAGAATTAAATTTTGATCTGTCGCCATTATTTTTGAAGTTTCTATCATTTCTTCTAAAATTAGCTCTTCTATTATTATTACTTCTAAATGTTACCATAATCTAATATTTATGTTTTAGTGCTTATTATACATCGGTCTTTTTTTGCATAATCTTTGAGAACTTTATTTATATAAAACCCTTTTTCTCTTAATAATTCAATAACTTTATTTTTCTGACCAACTCCAATTTCTAAAATAAACTTACCATTCTTTTTAATCAGATAAGATGATTTATTAATTACTTTTCTGATTTTTGAAATTCCATCTAATCCACCATTTAAAGCTAAACTAGGTTCAAAATTCTTAACATCTTTTTCCAAATATTTTAAATCTAAACTTTCAATATATGGAGGATTTGAAACAATAATATCATATTTACCAATATTAAAATTGTCAACATCTGAATTGTAAAATTTAACTCTATTAAAAAGACCAAGTATTTTAGCATTGAATTTACTAACCTTTAGACTTTTTTTTGAAATATCAATACCTGTCCCATAAAAATTTTTTCGATCTTTTAAAATAGATAATAATATACATCCTGATCCAACCCCAATATCTAAAATGTTTAAATTTGACTTTTCTGTGCTAAATCTTAAGACTTCTTCAATAATAATTTCTGATTCAGGTCTTGGAATTAAAACATCACAATTTACAAAAAATTCGTATTTCCAAAATTCTTTTTTATTAGTTAAATAAGCTATTGGTTCATTTTTCTTCCTTCTTTCAATCAAATTATAGAAATTATCTAAAACAGTCTTATTCAGTTTTTCATTCAAATTTAAAATTATATATTTTCTATCTTTTTTAATAACCTTAGATAAAATAATTTCAGTATCAAGATAAGGATTTAATATCTTATAATTTTTAAGAATATTTGCACCGTTAATAATAGTATCTTTTATATTCATTATGATTTTAATCTGCTCAGTTTTTCTTCCTGAGCTTGTAAAGTTAATGACTCAACCATTTCATCAAAAGCTTCTCCCTCTAAGAATTCCTCTAATTTATGAAGTGTTAAATTGATACGGTGATCCGTTACTCTGCCCTGAGGAAAATTATAAGTTCTTATTCGTTCTGATCTATCTCCAGTTCCTATCTTACTTTTTCTATCTTGAGATCTTTCTTGATCTATTCTAGATCTTTCTAGTTCATATAATCTTGCTCTTAAAATTTTCATTCCCTTTGCTTTATTTTTGTGTTGAGATTTTTCATCTTGTTGTGAAACTGATAATCCTGAAGGGATATGAGTTATTCTAACAGCACTATCAGTAGTGTTAACAGATTGACCACCGGGCCCTCCTGCTCTAAATACATCTATACGTAAGTCAGACTCATTAATTTTTAAATCTACTTCCTCTGCCTCTGGCAAAACTGCAACAGTTGCTGCTGAAGTATGGACTCTTCCTTGAGTTTCAGTATCCGGTACTCTTTGAACTCTATGAACACCGCTCTCATATTTTAATGTTGAATAAATATTCTTACCCTTAATAGAGGCTATTACTTCCTTCAATCCACCAGCATCACTTTTAGAGATAGAAATCAATTCTAAATCCCATTTTTTTTTATTACTTACTTTTTCGTACATCTTAAATAAATCTGACGCAAATAAACTTGCTTCTAATCCCCCTGTGCCCGCTCTTATCTCAATAATAGCATTTTTTTTGTCTGCTTCATCTTTTGGTAAAAGAAATAATTTAAGTTTTTTTTCTTTAAACTCATGTTCTGATTTTAATTTCTCTAATTCTGTAAAAGCCATTTTTTTAAATTCCTCATCACTAGTTTTATCCTCTATAATCTTTTCTAAGTCCTTTTTATCTTCTTCAAAAGTAATATATTTTTTTGCATCATCAATAATTTCACTTAAATCTGAATACTCCTTTGATTTTTCAGCAAATAATTTTTTATCTATATTGCCTGATGCTAAATCTTTTTCTAATAATAAATGTTTTGTTATCAATTCCTCAATAGTCTTTAATGGGATCATGTTATTTTTTATTTAATTCAGAGGCTTTCTTTTCTACTTCATGTACTACTTTTGATATTATGTCTTTTGACAAAACTTTTTCACATTGAGCTCCTGATAAATAAAGCATGTTACTTCCTTTTCCACCGCCAGTAATACCTATATCAGTGAATGCAGCTTCTCCTGGCCCATTTACTACACATCCTATTATGGAGAGGGTTATTGGGGTTGTGATGTGTGATAATTTTTCCTCTAAAATTTTTACTGTTTTTATGACTTCAAAACCCTGTCTCGCGCAAGATGGACATGAAATAATCTTAACTCCTCTGTTTCTTAAATTCAGAGATTTCAATATTTCATTTCCAATTTTAACTTCTTGAACTGGATCATCTGATAAAGAAATCCTAATTGTGTCACCAATACCCTCTAAAAGAAGCGTACCAAGACCAATTGAAGATTTAATACTTCCAGAAACAAAGCTTCCCGCCTCAGTTATCCCTAAATGTAAAGGATAATCAGTTACTTTTGACAGCTGACGATAAGCAGAAATTGACAAAAAAACATCTGAAGATTTAACACTGATTTTAAAATTAAAAAAATCTTGATCCTCTAAAATTTTAATGTTTCTCAAAGCACTCTCAACCAATGCCTCTGGACATGGTTCTTTGTACTTTTCTAAAATATCTTTTTCAAGAGATCCTGCATTGACTCCAATTCTTATTGAACAACCATTGTCTTTTGCTGCACCCAAAACATCGTGGATTTTTTTTTTATCACCAATATTTCCTGGATTTATTCTTAAACATTTGGCGCCATTTTTAGCTGCCTCTATTGCTCTTTTATAGTGAAAATGGATATCTGCAATAATTGGAATTTCAACATTTTTAATAATTTCTTTTAAAGCTTGCGTTGACTCTTCATCTGGGCATGAAACTCTTACTAAATCGGCACCTTCTTTTTGAATTGAATTAATTTGATTTATTGTTGCTTTAACATCTGTTGTCAAAGTATTCGTCATTGATTGAACTGAAATTGGATTATTTCCACCAATTTTTACATCTCCAACTTTAATAACTTTAGTAATTTTCCTTTTAATATCTCTAAATGGTCTTAAACTCATAATTAACCCATCTTAAATTCTTTATGCAATGTAGCAATAGCTTTTTTTGTATGTTTGTTTGAAATCAAAACAGAAATCTTTATTTCTGATGTTGAAATAACCATAATGTTGATTTTTTTTTTTGCTAAAGCTTGAAACATTCTATATGTAATTCCTGGTGTAGTAATCATTCCAACACCAATTATAGATACTTTAGATACATCATTGTCATATGAAATCTTTCTAAAAGAGATATCTTTGTTATTTTTAATAAGTTTTTTAGTTTTTTTTAAATCATCAGATTTAATCGTAAACGTCAAATCAGTTTCTTTACCATTTAAAGAAATATTTTGAACCACCATATCAACATTTATTAAATTTTGTGATAATGGTCTGAATATAGACGCAGCTACTCCTGGTTTGTCTTTAACACCAATAATTGTTATTTTAGAGTCATTTTTAGTTGACGAAATGCCTGTAATAATTTGATTGCTAAAAATTTTTTTTTGATTTGTAATTAGAGTACCTTTTTTATTAACAAATGAAGATTTTACTTTAATATCAATATTATTTAATTTAGCATCTTGAACAGATGTAGGTTGCATCACTTTAGATCCTAAAGATGCCATTTCTAACATCTCATCATAATAAATTTTTTTTATCTTTTTTGCTTTAGAGAAAAGTCTAGGATCTGTTGTATAAACTCCTTCTACATCTGTATAAATTATACACTCCTCAGCTTTAAAAAACTTGGCTAACATAATTGCTGATGCATCAGTTCCTCCTCTTCCGAGTGTAGAAATTCTCTCTCTATTATTGATGCCTTGAAAACCTGTGATAATTGGAATTCCACCAGACTTTAAATATTTAATTAATTTTCCTTTCCCTATTTTTGAAATTCTTGAGTTTGTATAATGGCCATCTGTTAAAATTGGTATTTGCCACGACATCCAAGATCTAGATAAATATCCAAGATGTCTCAGCCTAGCAGCTAATAATGCACACGCCATTTGCTCTCCAGTTGCTAGCAAAGTATCATATTCTGCCTTATCAAAATTATCACTTATAAGTTTAGATTTACTTATCAAATCATTTGTAATTCCACTCATTGCGGAAGAAGCGACAATTATACTCTTTCCCTTTTTTTTATGAGATAAGATAATTTTAGCTACTTTCTTTATTCTATCTATACTTCCGACAGAAGTTCCACCAAACTTTAATACTACTGTTTTCATTGAATAATTAATTTAATCTAATTTATATTTGATAAAATACATCTTAATTGTTATGTCCACAAGTTATCTATCATGAATTCTGTAAATAAAAAAGAAATTGAAAAATTTTCAAAAATTGCTGAAGAGTGGTGGGATCCAAACGGAAAATTTAAGCCTCTTCATAACTTTAATCCAATTAGGATAAAATATATCAAAGAAAATATTCTCAAACATTTCAAATTGAAAAATTCAATGAAGCCATTAAAGTCAATAAATATATTAGACATCGGTTGTGGAGGTGGCCTTTTGTCAGAGCCTATGAAAAGATTAGGTGCAAATGTAACAGGTATTGATGCATCTCAAAAAAATATTGAAATAGCAAAATTTCACTCAAAAAAAAATAAATTAAAGATAAATTATTTTTGCAAATCACCAGAAAACTTAAAAATAAAAAAAAAATTTGATGTAGTGCTAAATATGGAAATAGTCGAACATGTAGAAAATGTAAATTTTTTTATAAATGCTAGTTCAAAACTTTTAAAAACGAATGGTATTATGTTTATTGCAACATTAAATAAAACACTAAAATCATATGTCTTTGCTATTATTGGTGCTGAATATGTTATGAAATGGTTGCCAATTGGAACACATGATTGGGAAAAATTTATATCACCTAAAGATTTAATTGAAATTTCAAAAAAAAATAAATTAATTTTAAATAAACTAGATGGAATGAAATATAATTTGATTAATGATAAATGGAGTGTTTCTTCTGATACTTCTGTAAACTATATTACTAAATTTATTAAAATTTAATTATTTTTATCCTCTATCCAGGGAACTATTTGGGTTTCAATACCCTCGTCTCTTAATTCTTTCAATTCTTTTTTTGTCGCGGAACCATAAATCCCTTTTTTATCCTTTTTATCATTATAATGTATAGATCTTGCCTCATAAGCAAAATTATCACCAACATATTTAAAATTTTTTCTTATAAACTTTTGATATTCTGAGATTGTTTTTTTAATTTTTTGATATTTTTTATTTTTATTTAATACAATAGAATTTTTCGATTTAACAACGCTTGGCGACATGAGCGTCTTCTCTACTTTTGATGAATTACACTGGTGACAATTAATAAAATTTTTATTCTTTAATTTTTCAAATTCTTTTGATGATGCAAACCAACTATCAAATAAAAGATTACAATTTTTACATACAAGTTTATATTTTATCATGTTAAGTAAATAATAATTTTAATTAAAAATTCAATATCTTAACTTCTATAATCTGAATTAATTTCAATATATTTTTTTGTGAAATCCATTGTGTAAGCTGTAAAATTTTTTGAGCCAGTTCCTATTTCAATGTTTATCTCTATCTCTTCATTTTTCATATATTCAGCAACCTCTGCTTCATTATATCTCTCAGATAATTGACCTCTCTCTACGATTTTAAAATCTCCAAACAAAATTATTAGCTTACTTAAGTTTAAGTTTATACCTGCTTTTCCAACTGCCATAACAATCCTGCCCCAATTTGGATCTTCACCTGATATTGCTGTTTTTACTAAAGGTGAGTTTGCTATTGAGAATGCAATTTTTTTAGCATCAGTTTCTGATTTACATTTCTTAATATTAATCGAAACAAATTTAGAAGCTCCTTCACCATCTGATACGACTCGTTTTGCTAAATTTAATAATACTTTATGCAATGATAAATCAAAATCTTTAATTCTTTTGTCATTAATATTATTAATATTTAAATTCTTTGCTACACCTGTTGAAAAAAAAGAAACCATATCATTTGTGCTTGTGTCCCCATCACAGCTAATTGCATTAAAAGTAGTTGTTATATTTTTTTTTAATAATTTTTTTAATATTTCATTTGATAAATCAGCATCTGTAAAAATATATCCTAAAGTAGTAGCCATGTTCGGTTGGATCATGCCAGAACCTTTTGCGATTCCATATATTTTTACTTTTGTATTTCCTATTTTACATTCTTCCATCGCAAGTTTTGGTTTTAAATCTGTTGTCATTATTCCTAATGCTGCTTTCATCCATATATACTTATTTTGAGTATATTTAATTTTACTTATTAATTCTGGTATCTTGTTCTTTATTTTTTCAGTAGGAAATTCTTCACCAATAGTGCCAGTACACCCAAATAAAACTTGCTCTGGTTTAACTTTTTCTGGCTTATCTTCATCCTCTTTTTGTTTTTCAGATAACCTTAAAGATAATTCCTCGGCTATTTTTTGTAATCCATGATAACCTTTCTTTCCAGTAAACGCATTTGCATTTCTAGTATTTATCATTAATGATTTTACTCTTTTGTTTTTTTTATTTAAATTCCATTTTATATTTTCAGAAACTATTTTTGACTGTGTGTAAACTGAGGCATGGTTGGCTCCCTTTCTAAAATAAAACATAACTAAGTCATCTCTTTCACTTTCATATAAATTTGCGCTAACTGTTGATATTGAAACACCATCTATATGCTCTAAATCCTGATAGTTATTCATTTTTAGATTATTTTCTTTAGATGTAAAAAAATTGCTTAAATTTATTCCCATAGTATTTAAAAAATATTTTTAATGCTTATATTCAAAGTATAACTAATTTATAAATCAAATAATAGATGCTTAATCCATTAAACTTTATCTCAAAATTCATTAAATCAAGCAATAAAAGAGAACTAGAGAGAATTGGAAAAATTGTAGATAAGGTCAATTTATTGGAAGATAGCTTAGTAAATTTACCAGACGCTGATTTCCCAAAAAAAACCATAGAACTTAAAGAAAAATTAAATAAAGGTGAAAAAATTGAATCAATTCTTCCAGAAGCTTTTGCCTTAGTGAGAGAAGCATCAAAAAGAATAAGAAAGGAAAGACATTTTGATGTACAGCTAATTGGGGGTGTCGCTCTTCACGAGGGTAAAATTGCAGAAATGAAAACTGGAGAGGGTAAAACCTTAACAATTGCTCTTGCTGCTTACTTAAATTCACTTTATGGAAAAGGTGTTCACATAGTTACTGTGAATGATTATTTAGCAAAAAGAGATTCAATTGAAATGGGAGAAATTTATAATTTTTTAGGAGTTTCATCAGGGTACATAAATAATAGTCACGATGATATTGAACGAAGAAAAAATTATAATTTTGATATTACATATGCAACTAATAGTGAACTAGGTTTTGATTACCTAAGAGATAATATGGCTTTTTCAAAACAACAAATGGTACAAAGAGAACATTTTTTTTCAATTGTAGATGAAATAGATTCTTGTCTAATTGATGAAGCAAGGACTCCTTTAGTAATTTCAGGTGTGGCAGAAGATAAAACAGATCAGTATTTATCAATAGACAAATTAGTAAAAAATTTAAGCTCAAAAGATTTTGAAATAGATGAGAAGGATAAAAATATACTGTTAACTAATGAAGGAATAAATAATGTGGAAAAATTATTTTCAAATGCAGGAATACTTAAAAATAATAATTTTTATGATCCAGAAAACCTAGCTTTAGTACATCATGTAAATCAATCTTTAAGAGCTAATCATTTATTTGAAAAAGGTAGAGATTACATTGTACAAAATGATACTTTAAAAATAATAGATGAATTGACAGGAAGAATTTTGGAAGGAAGAAGGTTTGGTGATGGACTACATCAAGCGCTCGAAGCAAAAGAACGAATTCAAATACAAGCCGAAAACCAAACTCTAGCATCAATAACTTATCAAAATTACTTTAAACTATATGAAAAAATTTCTGGTTGTACTGGAACAGCAAAAACTGAGTCAGAAGAATTTTATGAAATTTATAATCTTCCAGTAATTGAGATACCAACAAATAAAGAAATGATACGTAAAGATTTTAATGATCAAATATTTAGAACTGAAGAAGAAAAAAACAATGCAATAATAGAAAAAATTTTAGAATGTAGTAAATCTGGACAACCTGTTTTGGTATTCACATCAAGTATTAATAAATCAGAAACTTACTCAAAACTTTTAGATAAAGTAAAAATCAAACACGTTGTATTGAATGCAAAAAATCATGAAAATGAGGCTGAAATAATTGCTAATGCTGGAAAGTTAAATTCTGTAATAATCACAACAAGTATTTCGGGACGTGGTGTTGATATTCAGCTTGGGGGGAAAAAAGGAAGTATTGAAGAAGAAGAATTAAAAAAAGATAAAGAAAAAATTAAATCTTTAGGTGGTTTGTTTGTAATTGGAACTGAACGAATGGAGTCTAGAAGAGTTGACAACCAAGCAAGAGGTAGATCTGGACGACAAGGTGATGAAGGAAGTTCAATATTTTATGTAAGCCTTGAGGACGATTTAATGAGAATTTTTGGATCTGAATCTATGAATAATATGCTTGAGAAACTTGGGTTAAAAGATGGAGAGAGTATTGATCATCCTTGGATAAATAAAGCACTTGAAAGAGCCCAACAAAAAGTAGAAGCAAGAAATTTTGATATTAGGAAAACTTTACTAAAATTTGATAATGTTCTTAATGACCAAAGACATGTAATTTTTTCTCAAAGAAAAAATGCTATGAATAGTGACCAAATTTTTGAATACTCAGATGAATTTTTAAATGAAATAATTGAAAATCTATTAAACCTAAAAAAGCAAAAATTAGTAGATCCTAAAAATAATGATTTTGATAATCATTTAAAGACAATGGTTGGAAAAAGTTTTGATGATCAAGAAATTAAAGATTTAGTAAATTCTAATGACCAAGAATTAAAAGAGAAAATTAAGTTAAAGTTTACTAACTCTAGAAATGAAAGAATAAAGTTTTTAGATATTGATAAAGCAAAAGAAATAGAAAAAAGAATTTTTTTACAAACTTTAGATGTAAATTGGAAATCACATATTCAATATCTTGAACAATTAAGACAAGTAATTGGGCTTCGCTCATATGGCCAAAGAGATCCATTGGTTGAGTATAAAAAAGAGGCATTTAGCCTTTTTTCAAATTTACTCAATAAATTAAAAAATGATTTTGTTACAATTTTAATGAATTTAAAAATTATTGAAAGTCCACAAGAAAAAGATTTAATCAAACCAAAAAAAATAGATCCGAAATTTATTGGAAAAAAGATGAGCAGAAATGAACCATGTTTTTGTGGTTCAGGGAAAAAATACAAACGTTGTTGTGGTACATTAGGATAAAAAAAAGAATAAAAAAGACAAAATTATAATAGAACATATAATTATTGTCTTAATATTTGATGAAAATATTTTTTCTAAAACATCTTCAAATTTACTTTTTTTCATACTTAAAGTGCTTGTATCTTCAAGTTGACTAGTAAATCCTTTTGTTCTTCCAATTTGTAAAAATCGATTTTTTCTTTGATTAATTATTTCATCACCTTTTTTATCTTCAAATTCTTTCAAATTTTTTTCAATTGAATTTCTAACACTCTCTAAAACCTGATCTTTATCTCTATGAGCTCCTCCTATTGGTTCGGAGATAATTTCATCTATAACCTTAATTTCCAAAAGATCTTTTGATGATAATTTCATAGCTTTTGCTGAATCAAGAGTTTTTGTTGGATCTCTCCATAATATTGTTGCACACCCCTCTGGAGATATTACAGAATAAATTGCATTTTCAAGCATGATAACTTTATTAGAAGATGCTAATGCTATTGCTCCACCAGATCCTCCTTCACCAATAATTATTGATAAAGTTGGAACTTTAAGTTCCATACAGCATTCAATTGATTTTGCAATAGCCTCTGCTTGACCTCTTTCCTCTGCTCCTACTCCTGGATAAGCACCTGGAGTATCTATGAAAGAGATTATAGGAATATTAAACTTGTTAGCTAACTTCATTAATCTTATTGTCTTTCTATAACCCTCTGGCCTCATCATACCAAAGTTTCTTTCAATCCTTGAATTCAAATCCTCCCCTTTCTCTTGACCAATAACTAAAACAGATTTTCTATTAAATTTACCAAAACCAGTTAAGACAGATTTATCTTCTCCATAAAAACGATCACCCGACAAAGGAATAAAATCTTCAAATAAATTATCAATGAAAAATTTTGCTTTTGGTCTATCCTCGTGTCTTGCTACCATTGTTGTTTGCCATGGATCTAAATTTGAATAGATTTGCTCTAATTTTTTATCTAGTTCAGATTGAATTTCTGAAATTTTTTTTGTATCTACTTCTGACAATCCATCTTGATTAAATGGATCCTTTAATTGCTCTATTTCCTCTTCTAGATTTTTAATCTCTGTCTCAAAGTTCAAATAATTTTTCATTTTATTTTATATAAATATTGAGGAATTATTAATTAATTACCAAAAAAGGCAATAAAATGTTTTTTAAATTTTATATTTGACTTAATTTGTTATAAATGTACTCTTTTTAAGTCGGGAGAGACTATGCAGATTTAGCGCCGAAGGAGCAACCTCCCCGGAAACTCTCAGGCAAAAGGACCGACTTTAACACATACACTCTGGAAAGAGATTTAATCTCGCCGATGGGGCAAAACTCTCAGGCAAATATACAGATGGGGAATTGACTGATATGAAACAAAAATATTCTAAAGTAAATAATTTAGAAGTTTCCTCGAAACTTTTGAAATTTGTTAATGACGAACTTTTAAAAGGTACATCAATAGACCCAAAGAAATTTTGGATTAGTTTTGAAAAAGCGGTATACGATTTAACGCCTAAAAACAGAGAATTACTTAAAACAAGAGAAATAATACAGAAAAAAATTGATGAATGGCATATTGAAAATAAAGGAAATAAATTAGATTTAATTGGATATAAAAAATTTCTAAAAAAGATTGGATATTTAGTAGATGTAGGTCCAGATTTCAAAATTAAGACTAAAAATGTGGATAAAGAAATTTCTAATATAGCAGGACCTCAATTAGTTGTTCCAATTATGAATGAAAGATATGCGCTTAATGCTGCGAATGCTAGATGGGTTAGCCTTTATGATAGTCTTTATGGAACAGATGTAATTAAGTCTGAAGAAGGTGGAAGTGAAAGATATGATCCAGCAAGAGGGCAAGAAGTTATAAAGTATGCAAGAGAATTTTTAGATAAACATATTCCAATTAGTGGAACAAGTTGGAAAAATATTTCTAATCTGATAGTCAAAAATGGAAAATTAATTATTTACAAAAATGAAAATGAATACAAGTTAAAAGATGAAACTAAATTTGTTGGTCACAGAGGTGCTAGTAATAAGCCTTCAACTATTATTCTTATCAATAACAACTTACATATAGAAATAATAATTAATCCCAGGGCTTTTAGTGCTGCACATGATATAGCAGGTATTAGTGACATAATAGTAGAGTCAGCAATTTCAACTATCTGTGATAACGAGGATAGTGTAGCAGCAGTTGATGCTGAAGATAAAATTAAATGCTATCAAAATTGGTTAGGATTAATGAAAGGTGACTTAAAAGTTAAATTTGAAAAAAATGGAAAAACTTTTGAACGAAGACTTAATCCTGATCGAAGTTATATATCTAAAGATGGTAAAGGGCTAAAATTACATGGAAGAAGTTTACTATTAGTAAGGAATGTTGGTCACTTAATGACCAACTCTTCAATAATTTTAAAAGATGGCTCGGAAATACCAGAGGGAATTATGGATGCTTTTTTTACTTCAGCAGCATGTCTCCATGACTTGAAAAAAAAAGGCAATTCAAGAACAGGCTCAATATATATAGTTAAACCTAAAATGCATGGTCCAGAGGAAACCAAGTTTACTGATTTGATTTTTACAAAAGTTGAAGAAGCTTTAGGTTTAAAAAAGAATACCTGTAAAATTGGAATAATGGATGAGGAAAGAAGAACTTCAGCTAACTTGAAAGAATGTATTAGATCACTACAAAATAGAGTTTTTTTTATAAATACTGGTTTTTTGGATAGAACTGGTGATGAAATGCATACATCAATGCAAGCTGGTCCGATGATAAAAAAAGGTGAAATGAAAACATCTAAATGGATCTCTGCTTACGAAAATAACAATGTAGATATTGGTTTGGAATGTGGTTTTTCAGGAATAGCACAAATTGGAAAAGGAATGTGGGCAATGCCTGACAAAATGTCAGATATGATGGATCAAAAATTGGGACATTTAAAAGCAGGTGCTAATTGTGCCTGGGTACCTTCACCCACTGCTGCGGCTCTACATTCACTTCATTATCATGAAATTAATATTTTTAAAAAACATGAAGTTTTAAAAAGAAGAAGTAAAGCTAAACTTGATGATCTTTTAACAATTCCTATTGCGGATAGACCAAACTGGTCAATAGATGAAATTAATTCGGAGATATCAAATTCTGCTCAAACAATTTTGGGTTATGTTGTAAGATGGATTGACCAAGGCATTGGTTGTTCAAAGGTTCCAGACATAAATAATATTGGTTTGATGGAAGATAGGGCAACTTTAAGGATATCATCTCAACATATAGCCAACTGGATACATCATGGGATAACCACAAAACACCAAGTTGAAGAAATTATGAAACAAATGGCAAAAGTTGTTGATGAGCAAAATAAAGATGATCCTAAATATGAAAAAATGCATAGTAATTTTGAAAACTCAATAGCATTTAAAGCTGCTTGTGATTTAATATTTAAAGGAAAAGAACAACCATCTGGTTACACTGAACCACTACTACATTTAAATAGAATAAATAAGAAAGCTAATCAGAATTAACCTTAATTCCAGCTCTATTTTTAAAAGCTGAAAAAAGAGTGCCATCATCTAAACTTTCTATCTCTCCACCAACTGGCAAACCTTGGGCTAATTTTGTCACTTTTACGTTAGTTTCCTTCAAACTATCCTGGATATAATATGCAGTCGTTTGTCCCTCAACTGTTGCACTTGTTGCAATAATAACCTCATCGATTTCTTCTTTAAAAACTCTCTCAACCAATGAATTAATTAAAAGATCCTCTTTTCTTTGACCAACGCTTGAAATAGTTCCTCCTAAAATATGAAAATATCCTTTAAATATATTCGAATTTTCGATTGACCATTGATCAGCAATGTCCTCAACAACGCAAATCTTTTTAAATTTACCTAAGTTATTCTCACAATTATAACATCCAGTAGATATTGATTTTAAAGTTCCACACGATTGGCATCTAATTATGTTTTTATAAACTTGAGCAAGGGTATTTGCCATCGGCTTTACAAGCTCATCGCGATTATTTATTAACTTTAAAACTATTCTTCTTGCTGATTTTGGACCTAAACCTGGAAGTTTTGAAATTAATTTTATTAAATTATCTATTTCATTTAAATTTTGCATTTTTTATAAAGGCCATTTAAAACCAGGAATACCAAAACCTCCTGTTGCTTTGGAAATTTCTTCAGAAGTTTTTGATTTTAAATTTTTTCTTGCATTATTATGAGCAGCAACTATTAAATCTTCAATTATATTTTTATCTTCTTTCAAAATTTCATCAGAAAGTTCTATTTTTACAATTTCACTATCTCCATTTAAAATCACTTTTACAGAATCTGAGCCCGATACACCCTCAGAAGTTATATTTTTTATTCTTTCCTGACTTTCTTTCATCTTGGCCTCAAGTTCTTTTGCCTTATCTAAAATTTTTGAAAAATCAGTCATTTTTATTCTCCTTATTTTCCTCTTTAACATCAATGAGTTCAGCATCAGGAAATTTTGTAATTAAATCCTCATAAATCCTCGAATTTTTAATTTTATCAATTATTTCCTTTTTATTATTTTTTGATTCATCCTTTTTTGAAGGAGCGCCCTGATTTTTACTAAAACTTATAATCCATCTTTCATTAGTCCATTCAAAAAGTTTTGTGGATAAGTCTTTTACAAAATTTTTATCTAAATTTTCATTAAACGATATTTCAATTCTTTTATTTTCAAAACTTACAAGATTGACATTTTTTTCTAATTCATATTTTAATTTTATTTCTTTTTTTGAAGTACAGATTTCTAGTAAAGTATCAAAAGTAGAGATAGAGTTTATTATTTTATTCTCACCCAATGATTTAGGTTTAGATTTTTTTTCCTGAGTAATATTTTTAATTTGATCAATAATTTTTGATTTTTTATTGTCTAAAAAATTATTATCATTTTTAAATATTTCTGAAGTTTTTTTATTGTCATCAATAATATTTTCCTCTTCATTTTTTTTATTTTTAAAAGATTTTAAGTAAAGAAGTCTTATTAAAAACATTTCGATAGATAAATGCTGATTAGATACCATTTCTAATTCTTCTAAAGTTTTTAATGTAAATTGCCAAAATAAGATTAAAGTCTCACTATTTAAATTTGCGGATATCTCTTTTATTTTTAAAAACTCCACATCATTTAATGCAAAATTTGTATCTTCTATTTTTAATGAATTAATATTTTTAAAATAATATAAAATTTCTAAAAAGTCGTTTATAAATATTTTTGGCTCAACTCCCTGATCATAAATTTTTCTATACGTATTTATTACTTCTTTTTCTTTACCATTAAATATATTGTTAAAAAGATCAATTAATTGAGATTTATCAAAATAACCAAAAATTTTTTGTGCTAAGTTTAAGTCTAACTCCTTACCTTGATCAACTGATAACAGTGCTCTATCAAGCAAAGATAAGGCATCTCTAACTGAACCTTCTGAAATCTTGACTATAAGTTTTAATGCATCATCTGTTGCCTGACCTTTTTCTAGGTCTACAATTTTTTTTATAAATTTTAACAATTCTTGAGATTTAATTCTTGTTAAATCAAATCTTTGACATCTAGACACAACAGTAATAGGTATTTTTTTTATTTCAGTTGTTGCAAATATAAATTTTAAGTACTCTGGTGGCTCCTCTAAAGTTTTGAGCAAAGCATTAAATGCTTGCTTACTTAACATGTGCACTTCATCAATAATAAAAATTTTGTATTTTGCAGATGTTGGTCCATATCTTGAAAATTCTATTAAATCTCTTACATCGTCAACACCTGTTTTGCTTGCCGCATCCATTTCTAAAACATCAATATGACTTGAATTAGAGATAGCAGAACAATTTTCACATAAATTTTCTTTACAAATATTTTCAGCACCATTTAAACAATTTAATGATTTAGCAACTATTCTGGCAGTAGTAGTTTTTCCAACGCCTCGTATCCCAGTAAATAAGTATGCATTAGGCAACTTGTTTGTTTTTAAAGAATTTTTAATTGTTTCAGCAATTACCTCTTGACCAATAAGATCATCAAATGATTTAGGTCTATATTTAAGAGCCAGTACTTTAGTATTTTTATTCATTTTTATAGGAGACTAGAACCTGAATTACTGTCTTTACGACTGCTTCGGTTAAGATCTGGTCGGGTTCAAGCAGCATCCACCTCTAGCCTCCGAATGTATTATAGCAGTAATGTTTTCTAATCCACAAGAAAAGTTTAAGATCTATTTTCTCTAAATTTGTCCGCTTCAAAAACACCTAACACGTGAAAATCCTCACAATGAAGTCCTAATTCTTCTAAAGATTTTTGAACTTTTGGATCCTCAATGTGACCATCTAAATCACATAAAAAAAAATAAGATTCAAAAGAATTTTGTTCTGGATAACTTTGAAGTTTTGTCAAATTAACTCCATTAATCGCAAAACCCCCTAAAGATTGATATAAAGCAGCTGGTTTACTTTTAAGTTTGAAAAGAAAAGAGGTGATGTATTTTTTATTTCCATACTCCGGCTGAGAAACATTTTTTCCCATAACGAGAAATCTAGTAACATTACTACTCTCATTTTCAATATTATTATTGATAATTTCTAGATTGTAAATTTTTGCACTTAATTTTGATGCAATCGCCGCTTGACTCTTTTTCTTATTTTTTGCAACTGACTCTGCTGATCCAGCAGTATCTGCTCTTACATGTTGGTTAAAATTATTTTTTTTTATAAAAGTTGAACATTGTGATAAAGCTTGAGCATGAGAAAAAATATCTTTGATGTCTTTAAGTTTACTGCCAGGTAGACCTAACAAATTATGTTCAATTTTTTGAAAATATTCAGAGTAAATATTTAACCTATATTTAAAAATTAAATATTCTATTCCTATATTGCCTGTGATTCTGTTTGACTCAGGAATTACTATTTTTGAGCTTTCATCTGAATTTGCCTTTATGAAACACTCATCAAATGTTTTACAAGGTATTACTTCAGCTTTTGGTTCAATAGATAATGCGGCTAAATGTGAATATGCTCCATAAGTTCCTTGAAAATAAATTTTACTCATTTTTATTTATATTCCATAATTTTTTTAATAGCCATATAATCTTCTTTAGTGTCAACACCTATTGGAGTTGAATTTGCTAAAGCAACATTAATATTTATCTCATTATCTAAAGCTCTCATTTGTTCTAAATTATTTTCAATTTCATTTTTAGTTTGAGATAAATTAACAAATTTTTCAAGAGTATCTACTTTAAAAGAATAAATTCCTATATGATGATAAATATTCTTAAGTTTTTTTAAACTTGTCTTTCTAATAAAATTTAGAGCAAATGGAAAATTATCTTTAGTTAATTTTTTTTCAATTACTGCTTTAACAACATTGGGATTTTTTTCAATTGAAATATCATTTATTTCTGCAGCTAAAGTTCCAATATTAGTATTATTTTTTTTCATTAATCTATCTAGATTAATAATATCGTCAATATCTATATTGGGCTCGTCACCTTGTAAGTTTAAAATATATTCAACATTTTTAATTTTTAGTTGTTTATAAGCTTCATAAACTCTATCAGTTCCAGTTTTATGATTTTTATGAGTTAATACTGCTTTGCCTCCATTTTTTATAACATCATCTAATATCTCCTTATCCTCAGTAGCTACGACAACTTCACCAATATTTGCTTGTTCAGCTTTTCTAAAAACATGAGATATAATTGATAAATTGTTTATTTTTAATAAAGGTTTCCCAGGAAGCCTAGAGGCTGCCATTCTCGAAGGAATTAAAATTAATGTTTCGCTCATCAAATAACAGTTAAATTTATGCGTCCAACAGACGCAAAATTAATTATTAATAATCAAGTATTTTTTAAAATATCATGTTATATGTGCAATCAAAATTATTAAAATGGATTCGTTTGAAATAAATAAGATTATTGCTGCTATACTGCTAGTAGCTTTGCTATTGATAGGTATTGGTAAAGTTTCAGATGTAATTTTTCATGTAGAAAGTCCTAAAACTCAGGGATATTCAGTTAAAGTAGACCAAGTTTCTAATTTAACTGATACTCAAAATGATCAAAAAGTAGAAGAGACTGAGGTTGATATATCTACAATTATGGCTTTAGGAAGTATAGAAAAAGGTGAAAAAATTTTTAAGAAATGTGCAGCTTGTCATTCAATAGTTAAGGATGGGGGAAATAAAATTGGTCCAGCGCTCTATAATGTTGTGGGAAGAAAAGTTGGAAGTTTATCTGATTATAAATATTCAAAAGCATTATTAGAATACAACAAAGAGTGGACATTTGAAGAACTAAATGGATATTTAAAAAAACCAACGACTTATTTAAAAGGTACAAAAATGGCTTTTGCAGGCTTAAGAAAAGAAGAGGATCGTGCTTCTGTGATTAAATATTTAAACAAAAATGGCGATGATCCAAAGCCGTTACCTTAATTTTCCGAAACAATATAACAGTATACTTTTTTGAACATGAACTCTGTTAAGAGCTTGCTGCCAAACTTTTGATTTATTCCCAAAGAAAACACTATCCGATACTTCTTTGCCTCTAGGTAAACAATGTAAAAAAATTGAGTCCTTTTTAGCAAATGACATTAAATTTGAATTTATTTGAAAATTTTTAAAATCCCTCATTTTTTTATATTTATTGACTTTATCATTTAAAGAAATGACTTTATCTGAGAAGACAACATCTGCATCAGTGATTGCATTTTTTGCATTATTAAAAATATTAATTTTTCTTTTATTTTTTTTAACCCAATTTAAAATTTCCTTATTAGGACCATAATTTTTTGGACAGCCTATACTTAAATCAAAGGAAAATTTTACAGATGCAGCAATTAAGCTATTTAAAACATTATTAGAGTCTCCAATCCAACAAATTTTCAATTTTGAAATTGGTTTTTTTTTTATTTCTTCAACCGTAAATACATCGGATAATACTTGAGTAGGATGTGAAGATGGACTTAGGCCATTAATTATTGGTATTTTTAAATACTTCTTAAATTCTTCCAATTTTTTATCATTATCTGTTCTAAGCATAAAACCATCTCCATAAGTCGACAAAACTTTTGCAGTATCAGCGAGGCTTTCTCCACCTTTAGAGAAGTGTAATTCATCAGGTCTCAAGGTTAGTGTACCTCCTCCCAATTGTTTTATAGCAAGATAAAAGCTTATTCTTGTTCTCAAACTTGTTTTTTCAAACATTTGAATTAATAATCTTCCTCTAAGAGGATTTCCTTTATCAATATCTAAATTATTCAAATTTTTTCTTTTTTTTTTTCTTTTTCTTGCCTCAAGAATAATTTTTTTTAAATCACTAGAGGGTATATCTTTAAGATTAATAAAATTTTTCATCTCATTTATAACTTTCACAGACTTTTTTTAAAATCTTGATTGCTAAATCAATTTCCTTTTTTTTGACATTAAGTGGTGGTAATATTCTTATTGTATTTTCAGCTGCTCTAATTGTTAATAATTTTTTTTTCATTAAATTTTCTATAAAGACATTTTGATTTTTATACAATTGTAGGCCTATTAAAAAACCCTTACCTCTTACCTCCTTTATAATTTTTGGAAATTTATCTTTTAAAAAATTTAATTCTTCTAAAAAATATTTTGATAAATTTCGAACATTTTTTAAAAACCCTTTCTTTAAAATTTGTTCTATTACAGCGTTTCCAACTGCCATTGCTAATGGATTACCTCCAAATGTTGAACCATGGGTACCTGGAATCATAGATGATGCTACTTTTTTAGTCATTAAAACTGCACCTAATGGATATCCGCCTCCAATTCCTTTTGCGATTGGTACTATATCTGGCTTAATATTAGAGTATTCAAATGCAAAAAATTTTCCTGAACGTCCTATTCCTGATTGAACTTCATCTATTATTAATAAAATCTTTTTTTTATTACATAATTTTCTCAATTCTTTAAGGCACCATTCAGGAACTACTTTAATCCCACCTTCCCCCATAATAGGTTCTAGCATAATTGCAGCAGTTTTTTTTGTGATTGCTTTCTCCAGGCTCTTATGGTCTCCAAAATTGAAATGGTCAAAGCCATCTACTTTTGGACCAAAACCCTCAGTCATTTTTTTTGAACCACTTGCAAATATTGCGGCAATTGTTCTTCCGTGGAATGAATTTTTAACACAAAGAATTCTATTTTTTTGTGGTTTGCCGATAGAAAAAAAATATCTTCTTGCAATTTTAATCGCTGCTTCTGTTGCCTCTGTTCCACTATTTTGAAATATAACTTTGTCTGCAAAAGTACTTTTTGAAAGTTTTTTTGCTAATTTTTCTCCTTCAGGAATAATAAATGCATTAGATACATGCCACAACTTCTTTGATTGATTATTAATTGCTTTTATTAAATGAGGATTCGTATGACCAAGAGAATTTACTGCTATCCCTTGAACAAAATCTAAATATTTTTTTCCATTTTTTGTATAAAGAAAACTACCTTTTCCTTTTAAAAATGAAATTTTTTTTCTATTATAATTTTTTGCCAATGAACTCATATCTTATGATTTTACCTTATAGCCTTTTTTATAGAGATAGTAAGATATAAACCAAGTTATAATTGCTAAAATTGTTAAATATATTAATCCAAAAGTAACTGAACCGTCCGATGTACCAAGAAAGCCGTATCTAAAACCATCAATCATATAAAAAAAAGGATTTGCATTGCTTATTAATTGAAAAAAATTTGGTAATTTATCAATAGAATAAAAAACCCCAGATAAAAAACTTAAAGGTGTTATTACAAAATTTGTTATCGAGGCTGTATGGTCAAACTTTTCAGCCCACAATCCGGTTATAAATCCCATACCTCCTAAAATAAATGAACTCAAAAATCCAAATAAAATTAGAATGATATAGCTATTAATATGAATTTCGATAATTAAGGAAAAAATCAAAATTGAAATTAACCCAATTAAAAAACTTCTTGTTACAGATGCAAGTATTATTGCAAATGTAACCTCAAAAGCTGACAAAGGAGCGTATAACATATCAACAATATTTCCTTGTATCTTTCCAATCATTAATGATGAAACTGAATGGCTAAATGATTGACTTATTAAACTCATTGCAATTAATCCTGGTGCCAAAAATATAATAAAAGGATGCCCTAATACATCTGATCTATTATTTCCTAAAGCTAAAGAAAGAACGGATAAAAACAATAAACTTGACACAAGTGGAGATAGAAGTGTTTGCTGCCAAACAACTAAAAATCTATTACATTCTTTTATCCAAAGACTTTTTAAACCAATCCAATTTATTAATCCAAATCTTCGAACCCCAATCTGATATTTCTTATTTAATTCAACCATAGGTAATTACTTATATTTTTTTTCAAAAAATTGTGAAAAAAACAAAAATTTGACTTGTTTTTTATGGTCTATCGGCACTATATTTAGTAATAATATAACTTAATATATACTAAATATAGATTTATGAGTTGGAATGAAGAAAAAGTTGCTAAGCTAAAAGAACTTTGGGGCAAAGGAAATACGGCAAGTCAAATTGCTGAAATAATAGGTGGTATAAGCCGTAACGCTGTAATTGGAAAAGCTCATAGACTCAACTTATCAGCAAAAATTAAGGCAAGAAGTTCATCTAATAATCAAAACTTAAATATTTCTAAATCTGAAAAATATACAAAATCAAGAAGAGGAAGAAAAAGTAGGTTTCAATCATTAATAATTGAAAAAGATTTTGAACCAGAGAATCCTAAACAATTAGAGGAATTAGATGAAGACTCATGCAAATGGCCAATTGGACATCCCGATGAGGAGTCATTTTATTTTTGTGGTAGATCTTCCTTAAAAGATTTTTCATATTGTAAATTACATTTACTGTACGCTTATCAGCCAAAAGGTAAAAAAGATGATACTAATGATAAGGATGAAGATATTCCTCAATATGTAGAAAAAAAAATTAAGTCTGCATAAAGTTTAAATTAAATAAATTATAATTTTGTTTTAAATTGAATATTTAAAAACTAATCTTTTTTTTTTGAGAATTGTCCTGCTTCTTTCCACATGAAAGCATAATTCTCTACTTCAATATCAAAGATCCTTTTGCTAGGTATGCCAATTTCAGAATTTGTTTTATATTTACCAGATGGCACATTATCATATTTTAATAATCGTAATTGATCTAATGTTAATAAAGGTTTTGGTAATAATTGAAAAGTCGCTGCTGAAATTTTAGCTAAAATTAAGGGGAAAGGTATTAATAACCTTTTCTTATCAATTATTCTTAATAATCTTTTTAGTATATCTTTAAAAGTTATTTCTTCAGGCCCAACACACTCAATTATTTTAGAATTAATATTTTTTGATATTATAAAATAAATGATATCTGTTAAATCTGATGCATGTATTGGCATAAATTTTGTTTTTCCCTCATAATATAAGGGGAAAATTGGTAATCTATTTAATAGTGTCATAAAATTTGTTGTAAAATTATCATCTACTGAATAAACAACAGATGGTCTCAAAATAACAGCTGTTGGGTAATAACTTTGTATATTTTTCTCCCCTTCTAATTTACTTTTTGCATAATTAGAATCGATTGAACTATTTATTCCAAGTGCAGAAAGATGTACAAATTGTTTTACTTTTAATTCTTTACACAATTTTGCTAACAATAAAGGAAAATAAGAATGTATATTCTGAAAATTGTTTTTTTTTCCTTTTTCGTATAATATTCCTACCAAATTTATACAAATATCAGCTTCGCTAATTAAATTTCGAATTTTTGTCCCATCAAAAATATTTGCCTCTACGATTTCAATATAACCAACATTGGCTTGGGTTTTGATTAAAAATCCTTTTTGATGGATATTTCTAGTAACAACAGTTACTTTATAATTGTTTTTTGTGAGCTTTCTTATCAAATGTCGACCAATTTGACCACTACCGCCAAAAATTAGACAATTTTTTGCTTTCATATATATATGATTAAAAATGAATATTGATATTAAACTTCACAAGAATGATCTACCAGAAGATTTAAATTTAGGCAACAAGGTTGCAGTTGATGGGGAATTTATGGGCTTAGACGTTAAAAGAGATCCTCTATGTTTAGTTCAATTATCCTCGGGAAATTTAGATGCTCATATAGTGCAACTTGATAGAAAAAATTATAATGCACCTAATTTGTGTAAATTGCTGTCTGATGATAAAATTGTAAAAATATTTCATTTTGCAAGGGCAGACATGGCTCACATTAAGTACTATCTTAAAACAGATACAAAAAATGTTTTAGATACTAAAATTGCGTCAAAATTAGCCAGATCTTATTCGGATAGTCATTCCTTAAAAGTTTTAATTAAAGAATTTTTAAATATTGACATAAGTAAACAATTTCAAAATTCTGATTTTGGTGGTGAGCTCACTCCAGCTCAATTAAAGTATTGTGCTAACGACGTAATTTATCTTCACAAAATTCACGAGGAACTTAATAAAATTCTTGTTAGAGAAAATAGAATTAATTTATATGATGAATGTTTAAAGTTTTTAAAAACACGAGTTGAACTTGATCTTGCTCAGTTTAGAGAGGATATCTGGTCTCATTAATGAAAAAAGAAAATTATATTAAAATTGCTAAAAATGTAATTGATTTGGAAATTAAAGCATTACAAAAACTTAAAAAAAACTTAAATAAATCTTTTAATGATGCAGTAAATGCAATCGTTAAATGTCAATCAAAAGTAATATTATGTGGCGTTGGAAAAAGTGGTCTAATAGCTGCAAAAATTTCAGCTACTTTATCATCTGTTGGAACACCTTCTTTTTCAGTTTCTGCAAGTGATTGTTCACATGGTGACATGGGAAGTATAACAAAAAAGGATGTTTTGGTTTTAATAAGTTATTCTGGTTCGTCTGAAGAATTAAAAAATATAATTAAATATGCTAATAGAAATAGAATTACATTAATAGGAATTATGTCAAAAAAAAACTCTATTCTTTATAAAGCAGCAGATATAAAACTTTATATACCAGAAGTAAATGAGGCAGGTTTAGGAATAGTGCCTACTTCTAGTACAATTAATCAACTTAGTATAGGCGATGCTTTGGCAATAGCATGTTTGAATAAAAAGAAAATAAATAAACTTGATTTTAAAAAATTTCACCCGTCAGGTAATTTAGGAGCAAAATTAAAAACAGTAGAAGATCTAATGTTGGTAAAAGATAAAATACCCTTCATAAATGAAAATTCATCTATGAAAGATGCTTTAAAAGTTATAACAAAAAAAAAATTGGGTGTATTAATTGCAAGAAACTCAAAAGGTAATACAACTGGAGTTATTACGGATGGAACAGTGCGAAGAACTAATCAAAAAAATACTAACTTACTTAAGTTATCAGTAAAAAAGGTAATGACACTCAAGCCTATAAGTGTTGAAAAAGAAATGTTAGCTGAAAAAGCTTTGTCAATAATGAATGAAAAAAAGATAACCTGTTTATGCGTTTATAATAAAAAAAATAAACAAAAAACAATTGGAATTATTCATATTCATAACATTCTTGAGGCCAATATTAATTAATGAATAAAAAAATACTTGTTCAGATTACTTTATCTCTAATTACGTTTTCCATTATATTAGTCTTTTTTTTTTATTTTTATCAAAAGAGTGATGATAAAACTAACCTGAATAAAAAAACACCAAAAATAGATTTAAGCTCTAGTGAAGACCAAAATCTTGAGACAAATATTATGAAAGATCTCAAATATTTATCTAAAGATATTAATGGAAATTTATATGAAATTCAGGCTAAAAGCGGGCAAATTGACGAAAATAACCCTAATCAAATCTTAATGAAAAATGTAGAGGCAAAAATCACATCAAAAAATTATGAAAATATTTTATTAAAAGCTAATAATGCTATTTATAACAACTCTAATTATGATACTAATTTTACCAACAATGTACAAATTTCCTATAATGAACACAAAATGAGATCTGATAAAGTAGACTTATTATTTTCAAAAGATATTGCAATTATTTATGAAAATATTTTTTATACAAACTTAAATACAAAACTTTTAGCAGATAAAATTGAATTAGATATTATTACAAAAGATTTTAAAATCCTAATGAATCAAAAAAATGAAAAAGTAAAGATTATTTACAACAAATAATATGGCAATTATAAAAAAATTTAGAATTAAAAGCTTTAAAAAAAATAATATATTTGCAAGTTTTAACAAAATTTCTATGTCTTATGATGAAAGACAAATTTTAGATAATATTTCTTTTAATATAAATTCTGGTGAAATATTGGGTTTATTGGGACCAAACGGTGCCGGTAAAAGTACTATATTTAATATCTTAATCGGTTTAATAAAACCAATCTCAGGAAAGGTTCATATTAACTCTAAAGATGTTACCGATTATCCAATATATCTAAGAACTAGAGAGTTTAAAATTGGTTATGTACCTCAATATGGTGGTTATTTTCATGATTTAACACTTATTGAAAATTTACAAGCTGTTGGAGAAATCTTAATCAAAGATCAAAGAGAGAGGCTAGAAAAAATAAATAATCTTTTAGTAAAATTTGATCTTGAAAACATAAAAAATATCAAAGCTAAATTTTTATCTGGAGGTCAAAGACGAAAACTAGTTATTTCTATGGCATTATTAGGTAGTCCAAAAATTCTACTTTGTGATGAAATATTTGCGGCATTAGATGTACTTACTATACAAATGTTAAAAGAAATTTTAGTAAATTTACAAAGAGAAAATCCTCTTATGAGTATTGTAATTTGTGAACACCAAGCTAGAGAATTATTATCAATAGTTGATAGAGCAATAATATTATCTAATTGTAGATTAATTGCACAAGGAACACCATCGGAGCTATCGAAAAATCAAATGGCCAGATCTGAATATTTTGGTGATTTTTTTAAATTTAATTAAAATTTTATTTAAATGAAAAAATTCATATTAATTAAAAACAAAATTAAACCATTTGAAAAAAAAATATATATTGATGGCGATAAAAGTTTATCAATAAGATGGGCTTTAATTGCTTCACAGGTTAATGGAAAGTCAGTAGCTAAAAATTTATTAAAATCTGAGGATATACTTAGTACACTAAATTGTTTAAAAAAATTAGGAGTTAAAATTAAATTTCGAAGAGATACCTGTATAATAAAAAGTAAAGGAATAAATTCATTTAAATATAAGAACAATTTAACACTAAATGCTGGAAATTCAGGAACCTTGGGTAGGCTTATTTTAGGATTATTAATACATTCCAAAAAAAAAGTAAAACTAGTAGGTGATAAAAGCTTATCGAAACGAGATTTTTCTAGAGTAACAAATCCATTAAAAAAATTTGGAGCTTCATTCAAATTAAATCAAAAAAAACTTCCTGTTATCATTGATGGAACGAAAAATCCAAAACCAATTAAATATTTTGAAAATATTGGATCAGCTCAATGTAAAAGTAGTATCATGTTAGCAGCTCTGAACACTCCAGGAAAAACTCATTTAAAAGCAAAAAAATCTAGAGACCACACTGAGCTACTTTTCAAATATTTAAAAATTCCTATTAAAATTAGCAAAACAAAAAATTTTGATTTTATTGATGTTATAGGAAAAAAAAAAATAAATTCTTTAAATTATAAAATTCCAGGTGATATAAGTTCAGCTGCTTTTTTTATTGTTCTTACCGCATTAACAAAAAATTCTAAAATAATCATAAAAAATGTAAATATTAATCCTAGTAGAATAGGAGTTATTTATATTTTAAAAAAAATGAATGTTAATATTTTGATTAAAAATAAGAGAACCTACAAGGGTGAAAAGATTGGAGATATCTATGTTAAAAGTTCTCATAATATCAAACCAATTAATTGTCCATCAAAAATGAATAGTAGCGCAATAGATGAATTTTTAATTATTTTTTTAGTTGCTGCGAAAGCGAAAGGAGTATCTTATTTTAAAGATATTGCTGAATTAAATCAAAAAGAGAGTCCTCGTCTAAATTTGGGTTCTAAAATTTTGAATAATATGGGTATTAAAACTAAATTAAAAAAAAACTCTATTAAAATTTATGGAAAACCAGATTTAAAAATAAAAAATTGCATCGAAATAAAAAATTATTTAAAAGATCATAGAATTTTTATGATGAGCACAATATCTGCTTTAACTTTTGGTGGTGAGTGGAAAATATACGATCCAGATTCAATTAAAACATCATTTCCCTCTTTTTTAAAAATATTAAAGAAAATTACAACTTAATGAAAAAAAAAATTAAAAAAAAATTAATTAAGGTAGCAATTGACTCTCCTGCTGCAGCTGGAGCTGGTACCGTTGCTAAGTTAATTTCAAAAGAATATAAATTATTTTATCTTGATACAGGAAAAATATACAGATTTATAGCCAATTTAAAATTTTCAAAACAAGAAAAATATAATTTTCAAAATATAAAAAAGAATATAAAAAAACTTAGACCAAAAGACTTAAATGATAAAAGACTATTATCAGAAAAAGTAGCATCTGAAGCTGCAATAGTTTCAAAAAAAAAATCAGTAAGAAATCTTGTTCATAAATTTCAAATTAATTATGCTTATAATCCTCCAAAAAGATTTAGAGGTTCTTGTTTAGATGGAAGAGATATTACTTATAAGATAATTCCTGATGCTGATTTTAAATTTTTTATAACTGCAAACATTAAAATTCGAGCTCTAAGAAGATTTAAAGAGCTTAAGCCACAAAATAAAAAAATAACATTCAACGAAGTTCTAAAAAACATTAAAAAACGTGATAAAAGTGACTATAAAAGAAAAATATCACCCTTAAAAAAAACGAAAGATTCAATCTTGATTAATACTACAAATTTAAGTAGAAGGGCATGCTTTTTAAAAATAAAAAAAATAATGGATAAAAAATTAAATTATTAATGGAAATTTACAAAGACCTATCAAACCCTGAATCAAAAGAATTCGAAAAATTATTAAACAGCCAACTTTCTAAAACAAAAATCGAAGAAGGAAAAATCGTAGAAGGTAAAATAAATAAAATTACAGATAAATTTGTTTTTTTATTCATTGAAGGTTTAAAGAGTGAACCGGTGCTAGATATTAATGAATTAAAAAGTATGGGTTTGAAAGAAAAAATTCAAATAGGTGAAAAAATATCTGTTCTTTTAGAAAGAATTGAAGATAAAAATGGAGAAGTATTAGTTTCTGCTAGTAAAGCTCAAAAAATTCAAGGATGGGATAAATTAGTGGAAGCTTATGAAAAGAATGAACCTATTATGGGAAAAATTACCTCTAAATGTAAAGGTGGTTGTATAGTTGAGCATATAGAAACAGGTTCTTTAATGTTTTTACCTGGTAGCCAAATAAGTGACAAACCTTTAAAAGATATTAGTCATCTTATGCATGAGCCTCAAAAATTTGCTTTAATTAAATTAGACAAAGTTAGAGGGAATGCGTGTGTATCTAGAAGAGAAATAATCTCATCATTTAAAAAAGAGGATAAAGCAAAAATTATCGAAAAATATAAAGTTGGAGATATTATTAAAGGTGCAGAAGTAAAAGGCTATAGTTCGTTTGGATGTTTTTTTAATGTAAATGGTGAGCTAGATGTTTTAGTTCATCTTCAGGAAATCTCATATTCAAGAGTTAATCATCCTGATGAGGTTTTTAATATTGGTGAGAAACATGACTTGTTAGTTATTTCAGTAGATAAGGATAAATTACAAGTTGGTTGCTCCGTTAAACAACTTTCTGAAGATCCGTTTGAACATATTTCTAATTACGAACTTAATAAAACATACAAAGTTAAGGTAGTAAAAATAATGGACTTTGGTGCATTCTGTGAATTAGAACCTGGTTTATCTACTTTATTACACTCAAGCGAACTTAGTTGGACAAAAAAGAATATATCAGCAAAAAAAATGTTCAAAGTTGGTGATGAAATAGATTGTGTAATAACCGAGATTGATAAAGAAAAAAGAAGAGTTGCCATATCTCATAGATTAACACTAGAAAATCCATTTAATACATTTGAAAAAAAATACCCAGTTGGATCAGAGGTTGAAGGTGAAGTTGTTAACAAAAATGAATATTCGCTTTTCTTAAAAGTTGATAACTTAGATATTGATGCTTTTTTACATTGTAATGATCTTACTTACTTAAATAAAGGTGAGGAAGAATTAACTAAATATAAAAAAGGGGATAAACTTAAAGTAAAAGTGCTTGAAATAAAAATACCTGAGCAAAAAATTAGAGTTGGATTGAGACAAACTCAACCTGACCCATTTGATTGGTTCAAAGATAAAAAGATAAAACAAACAATTACCGTTAAAATTATATCAAGTGATGCTAAAGGTTTAGTTGTTAGACCTGAAGGTTGTGAAATGGATTTTTTAATTAAGAAATCTCAAATAGCAATTAACACAGCTGATGCAAGACCCAACAGATTTACTGGTGGTGAAAGAATAGATTGTGCAATAGCAGAATTGGATTTTAATAAAAGAAAAGCCTCTTTAAGTATTAAATTATTGGAAGAACTACAAAATAAAGAGGCAGTTACAAAATTCTCATCACCTCTTTCTGGTAAAAATTTGCCTTTTTCATCATTATCCGAGGAACTAGAAAAAAAGGAAAAAGTTAAAAAAAAAGACGATTAAAAATTGGCCATTGTAAAATCAAAGCTTTTAAAACATCTTACTAAATCCTACCCAAACTTTTTAAAAAAAGACTTAGAAAAATTAATAGATATTACCTTGAGTGAAATCAAAGAAGCTCTAAAAAGGGGAGATAGAGTAGAACTTAGGGGTTTTGGAGTTTTTTCAACTAATGTGCAAAAAGCTCGAATAAGTCGTAACCCAAAAACAGGCGAAAAAGTAAATACACCTGAAAAAAAAACTATTCACTTTAAAATTGCTAAAGAATTCTTTAAAAAAATAAATAATGGCAAATAAAAATATTTTTGTTGCTTGCGATGTATCTTCTCAAAAAGAAATATTAGAATTATTAGATTTAATACATGATGATATTTTTGGAATAAAGATTGGATTACAATATATTACCCAAAGAAGCCCAAAGGATATAATGGAGCTTTCAAAATTTAACAAACCAATATTTTATGATGCTAAATTTTTTGATATTAAAAATACCTTAACTGAATCTATAAAATCTTTAAAGGAACTTAATATTGAATATGCAACAGTTCATTTATTAAATGGATTTGACGCTTTAAAAGCTGCAAATGATATTGCTCAAAAAATGAATATTAAATTACTTGGGGTGTCTGTTCTTACAAGTTTTAATGAAAAAGACTTACTAAATTTAGGATTTAAAGATAATTTAGAAATACAAATCAAAAGATTAATTAAAATCGCTCAAAGTGTAAATTTATATGGTGTTATATGTAGCCCGTTAGAAACTAAAATGATTAAAGAAATTGCTCCAAAATTAAAATGTTTTACACCAGGAATAAGAATTTCAAACGAAAGTAAAGATGACCAAAAAAGAACCATGACGGCAAATGAAGCAATCAAAGCTGGGAGTGATTTTCTAATTATAGGCCGACCTATTACAAAAGGTGATCCAAAAACAAATATTAAAAAAATTATCTCTTCAATTGATTAAATGCTAAAAATCAAAATTTGTGGAATTTCAGATTCTAAAACTTTAAAATTTTTAATAAATCATAATTATCCTCCACAGTTTATCGGATTTATTGTTAATTATAAAAAATCAAAAAGGTACATTGAATTTAAAAAATTAAAAAAATTGATTAATATTGAAAAAAAAAATTCAAGTTTTGTTGCTGTCCTAGTAAAACCTGATCAAGACATTTTAGAAAAAATTAAATTTTTACCATTTGATTATTATCAAATCTATGATTGCTCACCATTAGAAATTCTATCAATTAAAGAAAAATATAAAAAAAAAATAATCACAGCAATAACTGTAAAAAAAAAAGATGACGTCGCAAATTATAAAAATTTCTTGAATGTGACCGATATTTTTCTATTTGATAGTAAAGGGTATGAAAAGAGCTTGGCTTTTAATCATAATTGGATCCTTAATATAGATATAAAGAAAAATTTAATGTTAGCTGGCAATATAAAATTTGATGATAATCTAGAAAATGTAAAAAAAATAGCTGATATTATAGATATATCTGGAAGTCTAGAGACTTTAGGATTAAAAGATATTTCCAAAATAGATAATTTTTTAAATAAAGTAAAAAAATTAAATAATGAAACTTAAAAAAAGAATACCTTTAATTGATCAGCACGATAAAAATGGTTTTTGGGGTGGAAAATTTGGTGGAAGCTTCATACCTGAAACTTTAAAAAAACCAGTTGAAGATTTAACAAATTTATTTGAAAAACTTAGAAAAGATAAAAAATTTATTAGCCAGCGAGATTATTATTTTAAGAATTATATTGGCTCCCCTACATCTTTAATTAAACTTGAAAAATTAACAAAACATTTAGGAGGTGCACAGATTTGGGCTAAAGTAGTTTCTGAAGCAAATGGAGGAGCTCATAAAATATATAACGCTACTGTACACTGCTTAATAGCTAAAAGAGCGGGAAAAAAATATATAGTAGGTGATACTGGAGCAGGATATGCAGGCAAAATGCTGAGTATGGCAGCAAAAAAATTTGGCTTAAAGTGTAAAATATTTATGGGACTTAAAGATATTAAAAGACAAAAGCCAAACTGTGATGCAATTAGAAAAAATGGGGCTGAAATAATTCCAGTATACTCAGGTAGTCAAACTCTTGTTGACGCTGTAAGTGAATGTATGAGGTACTGGGTATCAAATTGTGATACAACAGCTATGGCAGTAGGCAGTACTGTTGGTCCTAATATTTTTGTTAAAATTTGTGGTTGGAGCACGGCACAAATTTCAAGAGAGTTAAAATTTCAAATAAAAGAGAATTTTGGAAAATTTCCTAAAAAAATTAAACTAATCAATTGTGTTGGTGGTGGAAGTTCAGCTTATGGTTTTTGGAGTGAATTTATTGATTACAATAAAAAACAGATTGAACTAATAGGTGTTGAAGCTGGTGGACCAAAAAAATCGAAACTTCACGCAGCACCATTAACATTTGGTTCAAAATTGGGAATTTTGCATGGTGCAGCTTCTTATGTATGTCAAAATTCTGATGGTCAAATTAATGAAACAGAATCAATTTCTGCCGGACTAGATTATCCAGGTGTATCACCTATGCATTGTTTTTTAAAAGAAACTAAAAGAGCAAGGTATACATGCGCGTCTGATGAAGAAGCTTTGATGGCATATAAACTAGTTACAAAATTTGAAAAATTAAATCCAAGTTTAGAACCAAGCCATGCGTTTGCTGAAGCAATAAAAATTGCTCCCAGACTAAGTAAAGATACAATAATCATAGTCAATTCATGTGGCGATGCAAAAAAAGATAGAGATATTTTAAAAAAAAGATTTGGAAAAATTAAATGAAAGTCTCTTTAATAAAAAAAGTTTTCAAAAAGTTAGAAATTGAAAAAAGACCTGCATTATTAACATACACTGTTGCTGGAGACACTAACAAGAAAGAGTCATTAGAAATTTTAAAATCTATTTCAGATTATGCTGATATATGTGAATTAGGCTTTCCTCATAACACTCCAATAGCAGATGGGGGTCAAATTCAAACAAGTGCTTATAGGGCAATTAAAAACGGAATTAAAATAAATGATGTTTTTAAAATAACAAAAAATTTTAAAAAAATTAAACCAAATAAACCAATAATATTAATGGGTTATTTCAATATGGTTTATCAATATGGTGAAAAAAAATTCATAAAATCATGTAAAAAAAACAATGTTGATGGTTTGATCATAGTTGATCTCCCATATCCAGAAAATAAGTACTTTGCCAACAAATGTAAAAAAGAAAATATTAATTTTATTCAACTTATATCTCCTACAACAACAAAAAATAGAATTAAAAAAATAATAAAAGATTCTCATGATATGCTTTATTATATAAGTATGTTATCGACTACTGGTGGAAAATTAAAAGTATCGCCAAAAAAGATAATAGAAAGATATCAAAAGATAAAAAATATGAATAAATCTAAAAAAATAGTAATAGGTTTTGGTATAACAGAAAAAACAGCTAAATCTCTAAAAAAAGCTGATGGTCTAGTGATTGGAAGCCAATTATGTAAAGAAATCAGTACTTCTCAAAAAAAAAAACAAAATCCTGTCACAAATGTAACTAATATTGTAAAAAGAATAAAAAAAAAGATCACATGAACTGGATAAATAAAATAATTAAGGCTAGTGAAAAAATAAAAAAAATTATCAAAAGCCGTCCAACGAAAGAAGATATAGCCAATAGTAACTGGGTATCTTGTTGTGGTCCAATTTTAAAATCAACACTTGCAGAAAACCTCTGGGTATGTCCTACATGCAATAAACATCACAAAGTAAATCCTAAACAAAGATTTGATATAATTTTTGGAAAAAATAATTATGAAATTTTAAAGACTCCAATTCCTAAGGAAGATCCTTTAAATTGGACTGACTCTAAATCTTACAAAGATAGATTAAGAACTGCTAGAAAAAAAACAGGTATGAATTGTGGCATGATGGTTGTAAAAGCTAAAATTAATAACATTAGCGTTACTTCAATTGCCTCAGATTTTGATTTTATAGGAGGGTCCATTGGAGCTGCTGAAGGTGAAGCATTTTTATATGGAATTCAAAATGCAATAGAAAACCAAAATCCTTTTATTTGTTTTACTTCAGGCGGTGGAATGAGAATGATGGAATCTTTGATTTCATTATCTCAAATGACACGAACAACTTTGGCAATTAATGAGTTAAAAAAAAATAATTTGCCTTATATAGTTTGCTTAACAGACCCAACTGCTGGAGGCATAACCGCATCCTATGCTATGCTGGGTGATATACATTTAGCTGAGCCTGGTGCATTAATAGCTTTTGCTGGAGCTAGAGTTATTCAAGGTACAGTCAAAGAGGAATTGCCAGAAGGTTTTCAAAAAAGTGAATATGTAGAAAAAACTGGTTTTGTAGATTTAATTGTTGAAAGAAAAGACTTAAAAGAAAAAATTGCCACATTATTATCGATATTGTTGAATAAAAATTCTGATATAAGCACTGAAGAATATGAAACTCAAAAAGATACTCAGTCGCTTTCAAAAGTTGCATCCTAAAGAAATTGATTTAAGCCTAGATAGAATTAAAAAACTATGTAATAAACTAGGAAATCCCCAAGATAAAATTAAATCTATTTCAGTAGTAGGAACAAATGGTAAAAATTCTACTATACAAGCTTGTTTTGCAATTTTAAAGGATGCGAATATAAAATGTAATCTTTATACAAGCCCACATATAAAAAAAATAAATGAGAGGTTTATTTTTAATAATGAACAACTTCAAGATGATGAATTAGCTGAAATTTTTGAAATAGTGGAAAAAAAAAATGAAGATAATCCAATAACTTTTTTTGAAATATTAACTGCCTGTTATTTTTATAAAGCTGCACAATTTCCTGAAAATATAAATCTAATTGAAGCAGGGTTATTTCACAGATTTGATGCAACGAATATTTTAAAGGAAAATATGGCAAGTATTATTACTTCTATTTCTAAAGATCATCTTGATTGGCTTCCAGAAAATGAAAAAACAATAAAAAAAATTGTGTTTGAAAAAACTTCCTCTCTTTTAGATTCAAACATTATAGTGGCAAAGCAAAATAACAGAAATACGTTGGATTATATCAAACAAACAATTTCTCAAAATAAATCCAAAAAAATTTTTTTTAATGATGATTTTTCATATTCTGATATAAAAAATAATTCTTTTTATTTTAAAGATAAATTTGGTAAACTTAAGCTACCTAAACCAAATGTTCTTGGTCAATTTCAGTTAGAAAATATTTCAACAGCAATAGCAACTTTAAGATTATTAAATCTAAATGTAAATGATCAAAATATCGTTAATGGTATTCAAAAAATTGATAATTTAGCAAGACTGCAAGAAATAAAATCAGGAAAACTTAAAAATTTAGTAAAAAAAAATTTATTTCTAATTTCTGGTGACCACAACGAAGATGGTGCAAGAGTGCTCAACGAATATCTTAAAAGCTTAAAATGTAAAAAACACATTATAATTGGAATGATGTCAAATAAAGAACATGAAAAATATATCAGTCATTTTAAAAATATTTCTTCAATAACTACAATAGATATTCCAAATCAATCAAATGCTATTAGTGGTAAAAAACTAAAAGAAAAATTTAAAAATAAAGTTAATGTTAAATTTAAAGAAAATATAGAGCAAGCAATTAAATCAGTACCTTTAAATGATGGAGACTTGCTTTTAATAACAGGATCGTTGTATTTATGTTCTGAAGTTTTAAATCTAAATTAGAAATTTTTTTCTAAGAATTCTTTCATATTACTTTCAGGAACTCCTCCAACCTTTCTATCTACCTCAACACCTTTTTTATAAACAATTACAGTGGGAACGCCTCTTATCCCTGCGACACTACCAGTATTTATTCCACCATCTTCAATATCTGCATAATAAAATTTTGCTTTCTCCTTATACTCTTCCGCTAACTTGTCCATTACAGGCTTAAGAGCTTTACATGGCCCACACCATGCGGCACTAAATTGAATAACAGAAATATCCTCATTTTTAATTTTTTTTTCAAAATCTTCGTCTTTAAAATCTATTAACATAATACTGATATAATTGATTCAGGGTTTTTTTCAATGGTCAAAAAAAATTTTTTTATTATTATTAAATTATACATCGGAATATTTCTGCTCTAAATTCATTACGTAATCATTAATTCCATCTAAAAATTTCAATTTTTCATCCACAGTTTTAAATGAAAACATTTTATCCTCATTTTCTCTTATCTCATCACACTCTGCATAAAATGCTGACACCGTCCACCATTTCTCTTTATTTGTGCTTAAAATACGAGATGCTATTCTTCTTTTTATTTTTTTATAAATATCTTTTGGTAAAATTTCAGGAGCTTCATTATAAATTAAATTGTGACCAAATGTTACTAGCCTATCATCTTTAAATTTATCTAAAAAAGATAGTTTTTCTTTCCAATTTAAAGAATGAAATTTTTCAAATAATGGAACATCTTTATTAAAAGTATCAAAACCACCTGAATAAATTGTCTCTTCAGGCTCAACATCTACTTGAGATGATGTTTCTATTTTTTCTTCAGCAGCTTCTTTTAAAATATTACAAATATCTTGTGAAAATTTTTCATTTGATTTCATTAGGTCTGCTCTTTTATTTAATAGATTAATTCCAATCTTTTTATATGGATCCACATTCATACTTAAACTTTTGTCTAAAATTATTGGGGCTTTATTAGTTTTAATTGTTTTATAAAATCGAGGTGATTTTTTCATTTCTTTTTTTAAATCCTGATAATTAAGTTTTTGAAGTTCTTCAATATTTGCTGATAAATTTACTACTTGCCCCCATTTATAAACTGGATGCATCCATGAATTAGGGTGTAAAGGAGCAACTAAAAATAAATAGTTTTTACCAAAAAAATTTTCATTAATTGTAAACATTTTTTCATGTTTAATTAAATTTTCTGCAACAATTTTACTTTTAGTTTTTAAATACTCGTGCCATAAATCTGGTTGTTTATTCTTTAATAAACCCAATACTTTAACAGTAAGCTCAGTATCAAATAAAGCTGAATGTGCTCCAGATGATTCAAAACCATTAAGCCTTGCCAAAGACTCTAATTTCATTGATTTATTACCTTTTGGATTTAATTCAGTTTTTAAAACATTTTCATCAATTGCAAATGCGGCCTTAATCATGTTCAAGGCATCGTGTCTTGCATTACCTCCGGTATTAATTAGATATGGTTTTCTTAATGATTTGAAAAATTCACGTCTAAGAATTTCATCGTCAAAACCAATGCTGCTGAAACCCATAAAAGTTGCTGGGGACCATTCTTTGAATTTTTTTTCGACTTGTGCAATCATTTGATAATGGCTTAAATTACCTTTGGTGATTAAATCTACATTTGATTTGTTAATACATAGTGCTGTTGCTGATGGCACCCTATCTTGTGGCATTCTACATCTCGCTGAAAATCTCTCTTTTTCCTTAAAATTTTCGTCCAAGAGAATTGCACCAATTTCTATTATTGTAGCCCAATCTAATTGAGCTGAGTCCGTTTCAACATCCCAAATTACATAATTCAATTTGTTATTCCTTGTGAATAAAATTGTTCTACTTTTTTTAAAAAAAGATTTTGATAATTAATTAAACGCTCATCTTGTATTATAAATCTTTGAAAAATATTATCTTTTGTGCATAAAAGAATTACTATTTGTGTAATATTTGAATTATAAACTTTATTATGAGCTAATGAATATGCAGCACATTGTAAATAATAATCATCAACCCATTCATCTTTTTTTGGTTTATTGCTTTGTTTAAAGTCAATAATCGTCTCCTTACTTTCATAAATACCTATACAATCTGCTGCACCTGCATATTTTCCAGGATAATATAATGTTGCCTCACAGCCCCAAATTTCACTTAATTTATTTCTTAGTCCATTTTCTATTATTTGGTCAGCCATAATTTTTTCGTTTGTTTTATCTCCAAGTAAATCCATATTTAATTTTCCAAGCAAAAATTTTTCTAAATAATCATGCATAGAACTTCCACGACTAGTTGCTTCCCTTGAGATAACTTCAGCCTGCTTGTAACCAACACGCTGTTTCCAATCTGCTAGTTTAGCCTTTTTTTCCTCAGACTCTGTTGCTTTTAAGATTGTTGTAACCGATGGAAGACTCTCTTGATTCACAGAATAATGCCTAGAACCTTGAATAATTGATCTTATAGATTTTGGATAATTAAATTTATTATTCCATTGCATGAGATTTGTTATAATCGGTATTTATAAAAAAAAGAAATTAAATTTTTAGTTGTTTGTTTCTTTCAACAAATTTTTCAACATTTTCTGTTTGAACAGCTTTCTCAACCTGCTCGGGATCTTTTATATTCTCTAAAGTTCTACTTATTGATCTTGCATCAGTTCCAAATTTATCTACAACCGTCATCGCTTCTTCTAATTTTTTTCTAAGTGTAATTATATTATCAAAATGCTTTCCAAATCTTGCAGTGATGGTTTTAAGATGATTATATATTTCTGTAGCTCCTTTTTGGACTTTTAATGATTGAAAGCCCATATGTAAAGATTGTAGGTAAGCCGAAAGAGTATTAGGGCCACAAATTACTATTTTATATTTTTTCATTAACTCTTGAGTTAATAATTCTTTGGAACTTGGATCTTGATATTCGGTTAATTCTTTATAAAGACTTTCCGTTGGCGCATACACTATTGCAAAATCAGTCGTTTTAGGTGGAACAATATATTTTTCCATAACACTTTTAGCCTTAGCCTTAAATGCACTAGCTAATTTTGTTCTAGCATCAGCAACAGCTTTTTTATCGTCTGAATCATAAGCATCTGTGATTGCTTTAAATTTTTCAACTGGAAAATGAGAATCTACTGGAACCAAAACATCTCCTTGAAGCTTGATTGCGAATTCCACATTTTCGCTGGTATCTTCTTTCATCTTAACATTTGTCATAAATTGAGATGCGGGCAATAAATCTTTAATTAAAGCATCTAAAGAATACTCTGCAAGTGTTCCGTACTTTTTAACCCCTGCTAAAATTTTGGTAATTCCCTCTTGGCTTTGATTTAACAATTGCACCTGTTGATTAAAGTTACCAACTTTCTCATCAACTTTAGTGAGGGCCTCAGTCATATCCTTTGTAACTCCTGTTGAAAGAGCATTAAAGGAAGTCGACATTGTGCCAAGTGAAGTGTTGATAGTATTATTTAAGGTATCTTTTAGCGTAACAATTTCAGTTTTTAAATTGGCTATTTCTTCAGCCTCTTGGTTTTCGTTGTCATCTTTAGGTTTTGATCTCAAATTTAGGTATAAAATACCTAAAGTTACACTAAGCAATAAAATTAAAATAATTAATAGAATCGTGTCCATAATCAATAAGATATACGCAATTTCTCAAAATACAAATTTATTTGAAAATTATTTAGAAAGTAAATTAATTAATTTTTTTAAGCCCTTTTTTTTTAAATTTTTCTTTGATGTAAAAATACATGCTTGAGACTTGAGAATTTCACCATCTTTTAAAACTCTCAAATTATTAGCTTTTAATGTTTCACCTGTTGAACTGATATCAGTAATTAATTCTGCTGATCCTGTAAAAGGATATGCTTCAGTTGCCCCAAGACTTTCAACCAATTTAAATTGAGTAACACCTTTTGAAAATAAAAATTCTCTCGTTAAATTTGGATATTTAGTTGCAACTCTTAATCTTTTTTTCTTTTTATCTCTAAATTCAAAAGCAATTTCCTCAAGATCAGCTATTGTTTGAACATCAATCCACGGATCAGGGATAGCGACAACTAAATCAGCTTTTCCAAAACTTAACTTTTTATTTACATTAATTTTCTTTTGAGTGTTAATTTCACTTTCTTTAAATAGATCAAAACCTGAAAAGCCAATATCTAAAGAATTATCACCAAGTCTTTCTATAATTTCCCTAGCATGTAAATATAATATTTTAATATTTGTTTTACTTTTAATTGAGCCAATTAAATCCCTCTCTCCTCTTTCTGAAATAAGAGTTAATTTTTTATTTTTAAAAATCTTTAAAACATCTTTTCTTAACCTGCCTTTGCTTGGAATTCCTATGTTTATTATTTTATCCATAATTAATAATTTAAGTTGAAAGCAGCCCCCAC
>CACPOL010000006.1 GCA_902635545.1 uncultured Pelagibacteraceae bacterium | reverse complement strand
AGCTTTTCTTTTTTTAAAATCTGAAAAATTTTTTTTTTGTTATAATCAAATTTGATAAAAAAACCTGAGGCAATAACTTTAAATTTAGTTATTGATAAATTTTTAGGCTCATAATAAAAAATTTTATATTTTTTTTTCTGAATTTCATTAGCTAAAAAAATACTTGTATCGGTACAAGGATTAAGAATCGAAGGATGATCACCTTGAATTGCAACAATTTTATTTGTCATAGAGTTCATCTAAATCTTCATTTTTTGAAAATTTTCTTATCATATGATCTGCATTTGTTGTTTTATTATCAATTACTTTTTGTAAGTGATTTAAAAATAAAGTTTCATTTTTTTTACTCTTGTTAAGAACATCTCTTTGTTCTAAACCTTTTCTGGATAAATCTAGTAGAGTAGACGCCCAATACAAAAGATTTTTTCCCATAAGCTGAGTATTGAAGCCTTTTCGAGGAGCTTCAAGATATGCATTGATTATCTTATCTTTATCCCAATCAGATATTAAATCATGAACTTCATCTAAATTTCCATACAACATTCCTATATTAAAAGCTGGTCCAGCACATAAACAATCCCAACCACATGTATCCATCGATCTTAGTTCTATATATTTTTTTAATCTATTTTCGGTAAATATTGTGCTTAAATGTGTAGATAAATCATTTTCAGTTGGTAAGCGATTATTAATCTCATGAATTTTTCCGTTCATAAAATCAACAAATTTATATTTTTGTCCTGAAATGTAATTTTCTTTTTCATGAATAAATAAGATTGGAAAATTCATTACAAATTCTGCATATCTTTCAAAATTAAGATTCTCAAAAAATATTTTTGGCAATCCACCTCGTGATGTACTTTGCCAAACTTTAGATCTATATGATAAATAATTACTTTTTTTTTTTTCAACTATGGAAGAGTTGGCAAATAGAGCAATTGAAATTGGTACTATTGAATTTACAACTTTAAACTTTTTTACAAAATCTTCTTCTGACTCATAATCAATATTTAATTGAGTTCCACAAGTTCGATACATCATATCGAGACTTAATTCACCTCCTGATGGCATATCCTTAGTCATTAATTTGTATCTTTGTTTTGGATTATTTGGGATTTCGTTAAGTTTAGATATTGGGTCAAAACCAGTGCTCACAATACTTAAATTCAATTTTTTTGTTACTTGCTTTAGCTCAAATAAATAATCTTGAGATTCAGCACAAGCCTCATGAATATGATTAAGTTTTTCTCCTGAAAGCTCTATTTGATTACCAGGTTCAAGAGTAATATTTTTTCCACCTTTGTTTAATCCAATTATATTATTTTTTTCTAAAATTGGATTCCAGCCAAATTCTAACAAAGCTGAAAACATTTCTTTTACTTTCAAGTAATTAATTCTCTTATTACTATTGTTATCAAACAAGAATTTTTCATGCTCTATACCAATTTTGAAATTTTTTTTATCTTTAATACCTGATTTAAAATATTCGATAATTTGTTCTTTAGTATTTATCATTTGATTAAAATAATAATTTATTTATTAATTTAAAGTTGAGAATATGGTTTTCTAGAGAATATTCTCTTTACCATGGGAGCAAATTCTTCCAAAGACATACTTTTGTAATTAGGATCAAAAGATGCTTGGTCCCATTTTTCACAAAAATTAACTGCATCAATGTAATATTCATGATCTTTGTATTTGTCTCTTTGATTTTTATTTTTTCCTAAATGGTGAGCGTAATAATACATTTGAAATTCACCATGTTTTTGTATTATCCAGTGAGTTTTTTTACTTACATAAGGTTTAAGAACAGCAGCAGCATATTCAGAGTGATTTAGTGGAGCTAATTCATCTCCTATATCATGTAGTAATGCAGCAACAACCATTTCTTCATCTGCTTTATCTTTAAAAGCTCTTGTAGCAGTTTGAAGTGAATGTTCTAGTCTTGTTATTTTGTAGCCCTCTAAAGTTGAGTTAAGACCTTTCATAAAATTTAAAATTCTATCAGCTGTTCCATTAATATATTCTTGTTCATATTTATCGAGCAAAAGATATTCATCTTTTGTCCCAGATTTCATTTCAGTAAATTTTACGTTTTTCATTTAATTATTTGAAGCTGTATTTAATAATGATAATTGAGTTATCTTATTATCACCAAGCTCATCTATTGGTTTAATAGGATAATCTCCAGTAAAATAATGGTCAGTTAATTGAGGGTAACTTTCATTTCTTCTATCAAAACCCACAGCTCTGTACATGCCATCTATAGTTAAAAATTTTAAAGATTTAGCACCAATATAATCACAAATTTCTTTATTAGTTTTATTTGCTGCAAGTAACTCTTTTTTTGTTGGAGTGTCTACACCATAGAAATCAGGATATTTTATTTCAGGACATGCTATTTTAACATGAACTTCTTTTGCACCTGCATCATATAACATTTTAACTATTTTATAGGATGTAGTTCCTCTGACTAAAGAGTCATCTATCAAAATTATCTTTTTATCTTTTATTGCTGACTGATTAGCGTTTAATTTTAATTTTACACCTAAGCTTCTAATCTTTTGGCTTGGCTCAATAAAAGTTCTACCTACATAGTGATTTCTAACTAATCCTAATTCAAAGTTCATTTTGAGATGCTGCGCAAATCCTAAAGCTGCTGCATTTCCAGAGTCTGGCACAGGAACAACAATATCTGCATCTATATCATTCTCTTTTGCAAGCTCTGCACCAAGGCTTTTTCGATGCTCATATGCAGTTTTACCATCAAGAATACTATCTGGTCTTGCAAAATATATATATTCAAAAACACAAGGTCTTACTTTTTTCATTGGGAAAGGTTTAATACTTTTTAATTCATCATTCTCGATTAAAACAATTTCTCCATTTTCTACCTCTCTTATAAATTTAGCACCGATTATATCAAGCGCACATGTTTCTGAAGCTAGAACGTAGCTATTTTTTAATTTTCCAATTACCAAAGGTCTGATGCCAAAAGGATCTCTAACACCAACTAAAGAATTTTGAGTGAGCATTACCAAAGCATATCCACCTTGAATTTGAAATATAGCATCAACAATTTTATCTATAGTCTTTAATCTTTTTGATTTTGCGATTAATTGGACAATAGTTTCTGTATCAGATGTAGTATAAAAAATCGCTCCATCTTCAACTAATTTTTTTCTTAAAGAAATAGAGTTTGTTAGATTTCCATTGTGAGCCACACCTATGCCTCCAGCATTAGTATCTGCAAAAAACGGCTGGATATTTCTCAAGGTATTTTCACCTGTTGTGCTATAACGATTATGTCCAATAGCATAATTACCTTGAAGTTTTTTTAATATATTTTCTTTATTAAAATTATCTCCAACTAAACCAAATCTTTTTTCTGAATAATATTGTTTTCCATCAAAAGTAACTATTCCACAACCTTCTTGTCCTCGATGTTGTAATGCATGAAGCCCTAAAGCAGTTAAAGCTGATGCATCTTTGGTATTACTTATACCAAAAACACCACATTCTTCCTTTAATTTTGGATTAAAGCTCTTCAATTTTTTCTTTTGAATCTTGATATGTTTTTTCATTAGGAAATTCTTTAAGTAAATAATTACTACCTTTTTCTATATATGGAAAGATGTATGATTTATTTAAATTTATTGGCCATTTGTCATAATTATAGACAATATGTACTCCTGAAAAGATACAAATAGAGATAATATATGCTCTTATAAAGCCAAAAAAGAATCCAAACAAAGTATCTAAGCTTCCAATTCCAGTGTATCTGACTGCTTTACTCAAACCTTTGTTAACCATTAGTATCAAAAAAATTACAATAATGAATATTGAGACACCGAGACCAATATCGAGAACATATTCATTATCAATTGTATTTTTTAAGTACGGTTTTACTTTTGGAAAGATAATTAAAGTTATTATGTATGCTAATAACCATTTAGCCATTGATAAAATACTTAAAACAAAACCTTTTTTATAACATTTAATTAATGATAAAATTGTAATTGCTATATAGATAAGATCAATAATTGAAGCTGCTTTATAAATATCTGTAATAATATTTGGCATTTATTAATTCCCAAATGGTTTTATCCATAAGATTAAAGAAGGAAGTAAAGTTAAAACCAAAATCATAGCCAATAACATTGCAAGTCCTGTAAAAATTCCAAAATAAATTGTAGGAATGAAGTTTGATAAGATTAATATTGAGAAACCAAAAACAATTGTTATTGAGGTGTTTAGAATTGCCTTACCAACTGTTGCATGACATAATGAAATTGTTTTATTATAATCATGCAAGTTAGTGAATTCCTCTTTGAATCGATAGATATAATGAATACTATTATCAACAGCAATTCCGATTGTAATAGCTGCAATTGTAATTGTCATCATGTCTAAAGGGATACGAAGCAAACCTATGACTCCTAATATAAAAAAGGCCGCTATAAAATTTGGTATTACACCTATAAAAGATAATTTTATATTTTTAAAAAGTATTATAAACATTGAAAATATTCCAATTATAACTAAACCTAATGTTAAAATTTGTGATTTAAAGAGGCTTTGAAGCAAGTTATTAAACAAGATCAAAACACCAGCTAGTTTAAATTCATTCTCTTTTAAACCAAGTTTATTTTTTAAGTCATAATTTATTTTTTTGATCAAATCATTTCTTCTCAAGTCTTTTTGAGAGTCTATGATCCGAAGGTTAATTCTTGCTTCATTATCTTTGATGGAAATATATGGGTCTATAATTTCTGTTTTAATACTTTCAGGTATTTTTGAATACAAAACTCCCATTTCAAGAGTACCTAGTGGTTTATTATTATTAAGAGCAGTCGCAACATCAATTATTGAAGAAAACGATAGGACTTTTCCAACCTCGGGTAATCCATCTAGATAATTATGGACAGAAGAAATTTTATCAATTTTATCTTTTGTAAACCAATATTTTTCGTTATTTTGCTCATTATCATCCCAGTCTTCAAATTCATTTTCCTCGATTTCAATATTATTTTTTTTTGGAAACTTAAGGATTACCTCTAAAGGGGTAGTTCCTCCTAGTTTTTCATCTATCAGTTTCATGCCTTTGTATATCTCAGTTTTTTTATTGAAATAATTTATGAAACTATTTTCTACCTCTAAGCGGCTAATACCAAATAAACTTAAAATAATTACCAAACCTGTGAGAGAAAATACAATCTTATGATGTTTTTGAGATATTTTCGCAAAAGATTTTGTAATTATTGAGCTTTCAAATTTTTTTAAATAAATATGCTTCTTTGAGACGAAGCTAATTAGAGCTGGCAAAAGAGTAAATGTTATTATGAATGATGTTGTTAAACCTAAACTCATCATCCAACCAAAGTCAATGACGGGCTTTATTTCACTAAAAATTAAAGATAAAAAAGCTATTATAGTTGTTAAAACAGTATACAAGATTGGCCAAACCATTTTGCTCGTAGTTAAAGTAATTAATTCTAAAAAGTTTTTATTAGGGTATTCTTCTTTAAGCTGTAAAAACCTTGTGCTCATATGAATATTCATCGCCATTGTTAAAATTAACATTAAAGCAATAAAGTTTGATGATATTACTGTTACTTTCCATCCTAATAAACCTAGTATACCCATCATAATTATAACAGAAAAAAAGCAGCTACTAATAGGTACAATAATCCAAATAATTTTGCGGAAGATGAACCATAAAGTTGCAATAATGAATAATAGAACTCCTAAGCCAAATACAATGATATCACTCTTTATAAATGTCATCATATCGTCCGCTATCATTGGTATGCCTCCTAAATGTATTTTACCGATATTTTCATAACTTTTAATTACATCTCTTATTTCAAGTATGTTTTGATGATTCTTTTTTTTTATTTGATCTTTATAATTTTCTAAATCTTTTATAGATTTATTATTAATATTTTGAGGTATTTCGTCTTTTTTAATATTAACAATAATACCACTTGTTTTACCATCTTCACTAATAACAAAATTTCTAAACACTGGACTATTAACTATTTCTTTAAAACCTCTGTTCCTGTCAATATCTTTGTCTTTGAGTGTTTTAAAATCTTGAAGTCGTTCTTGCAAAGGAGCATCCGAGCTGTTTAATAAAGGAATATCTAAAAGAGTAATCACACTATGAACCCAATCTAGACTTTGAATTTTATATTTTAAACTTAAAAGATTGTTTATAGAAGAATTTGAGATCATTTCTTCATTTGGAGAGTATGTTAAGATTAAAAAATTTCTAGAACCATATCTTTCTGATATTTCTTGTAGATATTTTAAGTCTGGATCACCCTCAATTAACAAAGTTTCAGATGATGCATCAAGCCTGAAGTCTTTTGAAAAATACCCAAAACTTAATAAGCTTATTATCAGTAACACTAATATTGTTTTAGGATTTTTAAGAATTGTATTTTGATATATGTGTGCAAGCATCTACATCATATATATTTGATATTAGCTAATTTGAGTATCCTTAAATTTAGTAAACATTGCCTCAAATTCTAACATAATATTTCCTGTTGGACCGTGACGTTGTTTACTTATTATTATCTCTGCTAAATTAGCTACTTCATTCATTTTAGCCTGCCATTCCGCATGTTCAACTGTTGCGGGTCTTGGCTCTTGTCTTTCTAAATAATATGCTTCTCTATAAACAAACATTACAACATCAGCATCTTGCTCGATAGATCCAGATTCTCTTAAATCTGATAATTGAGGTTTTTTTTGATCCCTTTGCTCAACAGCTCTTGACAATTGAGATAGGGCAACAACTGGGACTGAGAGCTCTTTTGCTATTGCTTTCAAACCTTGTGTAATTTCTGAAATCTCTTGAACTCTTCCATCTTTAGAATTGAACGATCCTTTCATTAATTGAATATAATCAACAACAATCATTTCTAATCCAAATAATCTTTTAATTCTCCTAGCTCTGTTACTCATTGCAGCTATACTTATGGCCGGTGTTTCATCTATGTATAATGGAAGTTCAGCAATATTTTTCGAAGTTTCAATAAATTTATCAAATTGTTCTTCTGATATTCTACCTCTTCTAATATCATTTGATTTAATTCTAGATTGTTCAGCTAAAATTCTTGTAGAAAGCTGTTCTGAAGACATTTCTAAGGAAAAAAAAGCGATTGATGATTTTTTTCCACCTTCTTGTAATTTTTTGGCTGCATTAAAAGCTATGTTTGTTGCCAAAGCAGTTTTTCCCATAGATGGACGTCCTGCAATAATAACTAAATCAGACTGATGTAATCCACCCAACCTATCATCAAGATCTCTTAATCCAGTTGGAACACCTACTATTCCCTCTTCGTTTTTATATGCAGCGGATGCCATTTCGATAGTTTGTTTCATCGCATCATCAAATTTTATCATCGAAGAGTTAAAAGATCCCTTTTCAGCAAGATCAAAAAGAAGTCTTTCGGAATTTTCAATAATTTTTTGCCCACTAGTATTTAAGTCATTTATTTTTGCTGTGTCTATAGTTTGTTCAGAAATTTTGATTAATTCTCTTCTAACAAACATATCATATATAATTCTTGAATATTCAGTTGCCTGTCTTGAGGAAGTCGAAAATTTTGTTACTTTTACCAAATAATCTGGAACATTAATTTCATCTTTTTCATTTTCAAAATAATTTTTTAAGGTAATTGGGTTGGCAAGCATACCTTTGTAAATTAGATTTTCAATTGCAGAAAATATTTTTTGATGCATTGGATCATAAAAATTCTTACTAGAGATAATTGTATTTATTTCATCGAATATTTCATTTGTGACAAGAATCGAACCAATTACCGCCTGTTCAGCCTCAATATTATTTGGTAGCTCTTTGAAAGTATCTTTTACAAGACTAAGATTATTTTCCATTAAATTAACTTATCTGAAATTTTTTAAAAAAAAATAATAATTATTTATTGGGGAAAAAAATGTATAATTATTGTATAGTCTCTGCTGAAGTTACATTAATAGTTATTTCAGAGTCTACTTCTGAGTGTAAAGAAACTTTCACTTTAAATTTTCCTAGGGCTTTTATTTCTTTTAAAGGTTGTATTAAAGATGGTTTTATTTCAAGGTTTTCTTTTTCTTTTATTAATTTTGAAATTTCTGTTGGTTTTACTGAACCATAAAGTTCTTTATTTTCTGTACTTAACTTTTTAATTTCAAATTCCTTATTGTTAATTTGTTCTGATATTTTTTTTGCTTCCTTCTTCCTTTCTGCATCTTTTTTTCCTAATTCTGTTTTAATTTTTTCAACTTCTAAAATATTTTCTTTGGAAGCATAAAGAGCTTTTTTATTTGCTATTAAAAAGTTTCTTGCAAAACCTCTTTTAACATCTATAATTTCTCCAATAGATCCAATTCTTCTTAAATTTTCTAATAATATTACTTTCATTTAAATCAGTGCTAAATTTCTTGCTCTTTTAATCGATAAAGATAGTTCTCTTTGTTTTTTTTGACTTACGTTTGTAATTCTAGACGGCAAAATCTTTCCATTTTCAGATATATATTTTTTTAATAATCTAATATTTTTATAATCAATTAATGGAGCACCTTTTATCGATAGAGGACAAGATTTTTTAAATTTATATTTATTTGGTTGAAAAATACTTAACTTTGCAAAGTTACTTTGTTTATTTTTTTTATTTCCCGATCTTTTTTTTGGTGGCATAATTAATTATTTTGTTTTATTTCACTTTTATCATCATTCTCTTTTTTTGAGAAGTAATTAGTTTCAAGATCAAATTTTTTAACTTTAATAGTTAAATATCTCAAGAGATTTTTATCAATTGACTCATTTTTTTCAAGTTCACTTATAGTTTTACCATTTCCTTTAATTTTAAAATGAATATAGCTTCCCTTTTTATTTTTCTTTATTAGATATGACAAATTTAGCAATCCCCAATTTTCAGTTTTAACAATTTCTCCGTTATTTTTTTCAACTATTTTAGAGTATTTTTCAGTTAATTGTTTTAACTCTGATGGACTTGTATCTTGTCTAGCTATAATTGTGTGTTCGTATAAATTCATATTAGTACTTTAATAAAAGGTGAGGATATACTATTATAATCCTTTAATATCAATACTTAAAACCATTATAAAATAAAAAATATTTAAATGTTTTCAGTCATTTTTCCTGGACAAGGCTCTCAAGCAGTAGGTATGGGTAAAGATCTGTACGAAAAATTCGAATTAGTTAAAAAATTATTTAAAGAAGCAGATGAAACCTTAGGTTTTCCAATTTCAAAATTAATACTTGAAGGTCCAAAAGAAAAATTAGACTTGACTGAAAACACACAACCAGCAATATTTTTATTAAGTTATTCTATATTTCAATTAGCAAAAAATGATTTTAATGTAGATTTGAATAAAGCAAAATATTTTGCCGGTCACTCATTAGGAGAATATTCAGCATTAGCTTGTTCAGGATCTTTAGATTTCTCAGAAACTTTAAGAATTTTAAAGATTAGAGGAAAAGCAATGCAAAATTCAGTTCCTAAGGGTCTAGGAGGTATGGTCGCAATATTAGGCTCGAATATAGAAACAATTGAAACTATTTTAAAGGAAAATATTTCTAAATATAAATGTTTTATTGCAAACGATAATTCAGAGGGACAGTTAGTTGTTAGTGGGGAAATAAAGGCTTTAGAAAAATTTATGGATGATTTAAAATCTCATAAAATAAAAAATATTAAACTACCTGTGAGCGCGCCTTTTCACTGCAATTTAATGAATGATGCAACCAAAATAATGAATGAAGAAATTAATAAATTGAATTTTAAAAGTTTTAAAAACACATTAATTTCAAATGTGACCGCAAAAGAAATTTCTAACCCTGATGACCTCAAGACTCTACTTATTAAACAAATTGAAAGTAAGGTTCGTTGGAGAGAAAGTGTTTTATTTATGATTGAAAAAGGAATTGATCATTTTATAGAGATAGGCCCAGGTAAGGTTTTGACAGGCTTAGTAAAAAGAACAAATAAAATTGTTAAAACAGGTGCAATTAATAATGAAGAAGATATAAGTTTAATAAAAATAAATGAGTGAATTAAAAAATAAAAATATAATAGTAACAGGAGCTTCAGGAGGCATAGGCAATTCAATTGTTGAAAAACTAATCTCTAATGGAGCAAAAGTTTTAGCTACTGGCACTAAAATTGAAAAACTAGAAAAATTGAAGAATAATTATAAAAATATTGAAATTATCAAGTTCGATATATCTCAGCATGAAAAAATTGAGGAATTTATCAATGAAGCAACCAACAAATTGGATGGTAAGTTAGATTGTATTGTAAATAATGCAGGTATTACCATAGATAATTTATCGATACGAATGTCTATCGAAGAATGGAATAAAGTTATAAACATAAATCTAACTTCTACGTTTTTAATGAGCAAATATTCAATCAAAAAAATGTTAAAAAATAAATCTGGAAAAATTATTAATATTACGTCAGTTGTTGGACACACAGGAAATATTGGTCAGGCAAATTATGCTGCATCAAAAGCAGGTATAATTGCTATGTCTAAAAGTTTAGCAATTGAATATGCTAAAAAGAATATTAATATAAATTGTATCTCTCCTGGATTTATAAAAACTTCTATGACAGATGAAATAGATGAGAAGTACAAGGAAACTTTACTTTCAAAAATACCAGCTAACAGATTGGGTGAACCAAAAGATGTGGCTAATGTGGTGGTTTTTCTAAGCTCTGATCAATCTAATTATATAAATGGCGAAACTATTCATGTTAACGGGGGTATGTATTTGGGTTGACAAAACTAAGTTTTAATTTATTAACGATTTATAACAAAAGGGAACAAACAAATGTCAGAAGATATTTCAAGCAAAGTAAAAAAAATTGTTGCTGACCATCTTGGTATTGATGAAGCTAAAGTTACAGATCAATCTAGTTTTATAGATGATTTGGGAGCTGATAGTTTAGACACTGTTGAATTAGTAATGGCTTTCGAAGAGGAGTTTGGTTCAGAAATTTCTGACAGTGAGGCTGAAAAAATTCTCACTGTTGGTGATGCAGTAAAATTTATTGAAGGCAAAAGTAATTAAAAATTTAAATGTCCACAAAAAAAGATGGGATAATGATAATTTTATCATCCCCATCTGGGGCAGGTAAAACAACTTTAGTAAAGTTATTATCCCAAAAAAATAATTATCATATTTCAATTTCTCACACTACGAGAAAACCAAGACAATCAGAAATTTTAAATAAAGATTATTATTTTGTTGATGAAATAAAATTTAGAGATTTAATTAATAAAAACGAGTTTTTAGAATATGCAAAAGTATTCAATCATTTATATGGAACAACAAAAACCCCGGTTTTAGAAAAATTAAAAAAAGGTCAAAATGTTATTTTTGATATTGATTGGCAAGGTGCTGATCAAATTAAGAATAAAAAGATGAATTTTAAACTTATCACTTTTTTTCTTTTACCACCTAGTAAAAAAGTCTTATTTGAAAGACTGTCAAATAGAGACATGAAAGATAAATTAATTGTTGAAGAAAGAATGAAAGAGTTTACTCGCGATGTTTTGCATTGGATAAATTATGACTATGTTTTAATTAATGATAATCTGGATGATTGTTATTCTGAAATTAAAGATATAATTGATGCAGAAATAAAAGAAAAACCAAAAAATTATAATATTGACTTAATTAGACAGCATGTTGAGAATTTAACTTCTTAAATTTTCATATTCTTGAGTAATATTATAATAGGTATTAGTATCTAAATTTTGAGGCCTTAATTTTAAATCAATATTGAGTTTATTAGAAATTTCTAAGGCATTTTTAAATAATTTATTAAATGGTCTTTTTAACATTTTTCTTCGTTCATTAAAAAAAACTCTAGTAACAGTTTCAAGATTTTTTGGATCTTTTAATTTAAAATACTTTTTTTTTGGTGTGAAAACTAAAAGAGAACTTTCAACTTTTGGTTTTGGGTAAAAACTTGATGGCTTTATATCAAAAATTTTTTTTATATTTAATCTCCAGCTTGATAAAATTGAAAGTCTTCCATATTGAGATGTATTGAAATCAGCAATTATTCTTTCAGCAACTTCTTTTTGAAACATTAAAATTAATTGTTTAAACCAAAATACATCTTTCAAATTTAAGATCCATTTACATAGTATTTCAGTTGAAATATTGTATGGTAAATTTCCAAATACTATTAGTCGTTCATTTGAAATTTTATTTTCATAAATTTTAAGTATATCTTCGTTAATTATATTAATCTTATTATCAAATTTATTTTTTAAGAATATTGTTAGTTGTTTATCTTTTTCAACTACATAAATTTTCTTTGGTTTTTTTTTTATTATATATTCTGTTAAATTTCCGGTTCCCGGACCTATTTCTAGGATTTCATTGTTATTAATTTCTACCTCATCGACTATCTTATTCAAAATTTTCTTATCAGTTAAAAAGTTTTGACCTAAACTTTTTTTTGGCTTAATTAACATTTATTTATCCAAAAATTTTATAGCTTCAATTAAACTTTGTGGATTAGATAAATTTTTTCCAACCATTGACTCATTTGGACCATGATCAGGAGTAATTCTAACAAAAGGTAAACCTAGGGTTATATTTATTGGTGAAAAGTTATAAAGAGCTTTAGCGGGAGGTAAAACTTGATCATGATACATACCAATTATAACATCAAATTTTTTAACATTTTGTTTTAAAAATATTGTATCAGCTGGCAAGGGACCTGAAATATAAAATTTTTTTTTTTTAAGATATTTAATTGCGGGTATAATAAATTTTTTTTCTTCACTTATTCTTTCATAGCTTTCACAATGTGGATTTAAACCTGTTATCGCTATTTTGGGATTTTTTTTGAAATTCTTTATAAAAAATTTTTTAATTAATTGTGCTTTTGAAATAATACTCTTTTTAGATAAACTTTTACTTACTGCTTTTAAAGGTAAGTGTGTTGTTATAGGACAAACTGATAAATTTTTTTCATAAATTAACATTGCAAAATCATCTATTATATTAGTATTTTTTGCAAGGTACTCAGTAATTCCTAAGAACTTATTTTGCAGAAAGTGTTTTTTTGAAATAGGTCCATTAATAAGACCTGAAAATTTTTTTGTTTTTAATAATTTTAAAGAAATATTAAAACAATTTGTAATGTAATTTTTAGAGGATTTTGAAATTTTTAAAAATCTATAATTTGATGGAAGATCAACGTTAATAATATTTATTCTTTTGTTATTAATCTTTTTAAAATCAATTTTATTTTGGTCAATCAGATTAAGTTTTGAGTTAAATTTAAATTTTTTCATTTGTTGAGAAATTAATTTTTTCGACCCAATAAGAATAATTGGTTTTTTTGATTTATATTTTTTTATACTTTTGAATAAAATTTCTAAAAAAACACTATACGGTTCCCCATTAACAATTATAATTGGTTTTTTATTCATTTATTTCCATATTTAATTTTACTTTATTAAAATAACTTAAAGAGAATTGATTTAGTTGTCTTTCTTTTTCAAAATCAATTAAATTTTGTAAGAGTTTTTCTTTATCTATACTAATTTTTTTCTCTCTAACTTCGTTTATTTTTAAAATCAAAAATCCATTGGTTAAGTTTATAGGTTCTGTCACATCTCCTACCTTTGTTTTTTTTAACTTATTTAGAATTCTTTCTGATAATTTATTTTGATCTATCCATCCAATATATCCTCCTAATTTTGCAGTGTTAGATACACTATAAATTGAAGCTGTATTTTTAAATCCATTATCAATAATACTTTTATTTATCTCCTCAGTTTTCGTTTTCAATTCACTCTGTTTATCAACTTGGAAAAGAATTTCATAAAGATCAAACTCTTTGACATTTTGATTTTCAATTTGTTTTTTTTGAACTTTTTCTTTTAGTTTTTTGATATCAATATTTATCATATTTGAATGTTTATCTCTTATTAATTTGTTCCAATATATTTCTAAGTTAATTTTTTTTTTTACTTCATTAAAATTTAAATCAAAACTATCCAAATATTCTTTAAATTCATTTAGATTATCAATTTCTAAACTTGTGTATAGATTTGTAATTAGAATATTTACTAGGTCGGTATTTACTTTTTCGAAATCAAAATATTTTTCAATTTCAACCTTTTTTATTTTTTCTCTAATTAAAGATTCTTTAGCTAATTTCATACCTCTATCTTTAGAAAGATTTTGAAATTGTTTATTTAATGCTGATAGATAATCATATTCTTTTTTAATGTCGTAATTTGTTATTATTTGATTATCAATTCTCACTACAACATAAGTTTCTAAAGCTGCATAAATGGGAGTAATTTTTAAAAAAAAAATTATTAGGAAAACAATTATCAAATCTTTTTTTAGCATTATTTTAAGTTAGGAGAATTTACGGTTGTTAAAGGCATTATAGTTATAGATAGAAATATATTTTCTTCTGGTTTTAAACTTTCATCCTCATAATAATTTTTTCTATATTGTATTCCAGCAGTTAAACAATCCATTTTATATTGATACATTAAATTATAATACTCTGTAATATCTTTTGTTTTATTTTTTCTGGTACTAAATTCTAAAGAGTTTCTCTCATTAAATGAAAGTTTTGTATTATTTGATAGATAGGACTCATCTCCAATTAAATTATTTTTTTCTAAAAATTCAAAGCTTGTTACAAAATTATTAACACTTATTTTTGAACTTATCTTGTTATAATTTAATGTTTCAAAATTTTCATTTAATGAAAAATCATATTTTAATTCAAAAAATTCACTTGGTTTAAACATTGAAGAACCAATTATATCAGATGTCTTTTTGTTTAAAGTCGTTTTTTCAGGTAACCTATCTTTATCAACATCACTTAAGACTAAACCTAAATCTAGAGAAAATAATTCATTATTGAGTTTGTTCAATAAAGAGTATTCATTTCCAAATGTAATTGATTGACCACCCTCAACAGTTTCTTCAGAGGCTATTCTGTCTAATGAAAAAATATTGCTAAAATCCAAAAGTCTATCTTTTTCGCTTATATTTCTTGATTTATTAGGACTGTATCTTGCTGAAATCGTTGGTGTTATGGAGCTATTAAATTTTTTTCCTATTTTTTGTAATGGTAACTTTACTTGATAGTTTAATATTGATTTTATCTCATTTTCATTTTTATTTTTATGTTTTGATGAATTTTTGGTGTCTGAATTAAAATTTTTTAAAAGTATTTCATAATTATGTATTAAACCAAGATCCGTAATTTTATTTATTGATTTATAACTAAGGTCATTAATAATAATTGCCTCACTTACGTTGGTATTAAATTGTTTATTAAAACCACTTGAGTTGAAACTTATATTGGAAGACTGATTTAAATATAAATCTTTTGAAAAATTATAACTCGGATAAATGAATTCAAATTTATCGCTTTCTTTTTTAATACTTAAATCTTCGTAAACCTCAGTTGTGATTTCAAATTCTAGATCATCACCAATAATTTCGTATTTAAGTTGATTATGTAATGTGCTTTCGTTCTCTATTAATGGTGAAGATAAGTTATAGGTTTTAAGATAAAGATCGTTTGATGTTTGTTGAACTTTAAGACTAATTTGAGAAGACTCAAAATTTTTAGTATCAAAATTATAAAATGTTTCTGAAAAAAAATGACTTTGGGTTTCTTTTAATCTAAACATCTTTGATGTTAGAAAACTAAAATCAAAAATATTATCTAAATTTTTTGTTACTTTTCTAAATTCGTTTTGATAAATCATTTTTTGATCAGAATAAAATCTCGGAGAAAATGTTAAGTCAGAACTTTCAGAAATTACATGAAAATATGGTGTTGAAAGGTAATTCCCAAGATTAGTTGATTGAGAAAACTGTGGAATTAAAAAACCTGATTGCCTTTTAACAGTTGGATCAGGATGAAAAAATTTAGGAAAGTAGAATACTGGTACATCATAAAGTTTTAACCAAGCATTATCATATATTATACTTTTTTTTCTTTTATCATGTTTAATCTCAGAAGCTGATAACTGCCATGGCGGACAACCATCTCTTTTTTTACATGTTGTAAAAACACCTTTTTTAACTTTTGAAATATCTTTATTATAAATAAAAGCTTTCCCTTTAAGTCTTGGTTCATTTTCAGGTGAATTAAATATTGAATTATTAAAGTTAATTTCTAAATCTTTTCCAAGAAATTTATTATTTTGTAAATCAACTTTTATATTCTCTAAATTGTAAATATTTAATTGATTGTCTTTTAATTTTATTTCTTGAGCACTTAAAATCTTTTTAATTAAATCAATCTTTAATTTTTTAGAAATTAGAGAATTATCTTTATTATCTTTAAATTCACTTTTCTTTTCAGTGTAAATTTCATTTAAATCGATATTGTAGTTTATATCACTAGTTTTAATTTCATAAATTTCATCGATAGAAATATTTGTAGGTCCATTTGATCTGATAAAATTTTCATTTTTAAAATAAAAAATTTCATCAGCCAATACAGTTATATTATTCAATTTATCTATGATTTTAACATTACCTAAAATTTTTATTAATGACTTATCTTTAATATATTCACTAGAGTCACTTTCTATAATTAGGTCTTTAATTCCTATAATGCTAACTCCATCTTCAGCCTTTAATATATTTCCATTATCTAAACTTAAAATTTTAGATGATTTAAATTGAATTTCTTGACTGTTTGCAGTTAATAGAAAAAATAAAGTTAATAAGAATAAAAAAAATTTTGAGAAATCGATTATTTTATTTTTCATTTACCCTTACCAATCCAATAGAAATTATTAAAATTAATATAAATTGAGAACCCCATATTGAAATTAAATATGGTAAATCATTATTTTCTGATAAAATATTTAGAAAATAATTTATATAGTAAATCATTACCGAAATTAAAATTCCAACTATTAAATTAAAAATTTTAGATTTGTTGTATTTAATATTTAACATTAAAATAGATGCTATTGAGACCATTATAGTTAAGTAAAGTGGATAAGAATAAAGCTTTTGTTCATGAAGACTAATTTTTAGGGCAGAATAACCAAGTATTTTATAGTCTTTTTTAAGTCTCTTTAGCTCCCAAAGGTTCAATGATGAAAGGTTGGAAAAAAGGGTGGAAATTTTTTCTCTATTGAAATTTGACTCAAAACTAATTTCTTTTAATCCAGAGGTTGTAGAATTATTTTCAGTAATTTTAGCATTTGTAATTTTCCAATTATTAGATTTAATATTTGCTTGATCTGCAACAATCAACCTTTTAAAAACGTAACTTTTATTAAACTGAGATATTACAACATTATATAAATAGTCTCCTTCAATTTTTTCTGCATTAATAATATTGATATGATTTTTTTTTTCATCTTTAATCCACAAACCATTTGAGGTCACGACTGCTAAATACTTATTATCTTTTGTGTATTCATTTTTAATATCTAAATATAAAAATTTTAAGTTAGATGTTAAATTGTAAAAAATAAAAATTACAATTATTCCTATTAAAAAAGTTGTTAAAGATATAATGCTTATTATTTTTACATTTGTAAGACCATAACTTTTATAAATTATTAATTCATTCTTATCTAAAATTTCACTAAAAAAATATAGACCAGACATTAAAAAAATAAAAGGCAATACATCAAAAAGGGTAGAAGGAGTATTCAGTATAGTTAAAAATATTGGTAAAAGAAAATTTACTTCATTATTCTTAAAAAATTTTATTTCTTCAAAGAGATTTAATACAACAATTAAGAAAAAAAATATCAAGAGTATTTTAAATAAACTTTTTAGAAAATGAAAAATTAAGTTTTTTTGATAAATTTTAATCATTAGTTTTTATCTTTAATCAAAATTTTATTTTTTAGAATTATGTACGATGTTAAAAAAGCTAGAATTGGTAATAAAGTAAAAATTAAAGTGTTAAAATCATTTTTACCAGAATAAGCAACTGATATTTCCGACAAAATAATTACAAATATATTTAAAAAGAAAACTGTTATTTTCATTTTACTATAATTTTGATGTTCATTAGATCTAGCTAACAAAAAACAAGATAAAATTACAATTAAGAATAAATAAGATGGCTTTATCAATCTTTTGTAAACTTCTTGTTTAATTTCTTTAATAAAATTTTCATCACACTTTGCATTTTCATCCTGATAAATTTCATTATTGATATAAAATTCTTTTAAACACTTATAGAGGATAATGTTACTTAATTCTTGAACCTTCTTAAAAGTTGTTGATTTAGTTACAAAATTACTTAAATCAAAATTTGTTTCTTGAAAATTAAATATTATTGTTCTGTCTTTACCTATATTAAGCAGTTTACCATTAAAAAGTTTTATAAAACTTTTTCCATTATAGTCGTATTCAAGTTTACCCTTTTCAGCAAAAATTATTTTTGAGTTACTTTCATCTATTAATTCATCTTTGATATAAACATTTTCAAATTCGTTATTAGGATTTTTTTTTTCAATAAAAATAGTAAGATTTTTTACCGTATCAATAAATTTTTTCTCTTGGATAAGAGATGGAAAAAAATCAAGATTAGATTTTTTTAGAAATGATCTTGCTTTATCCTGAGTGAAAGGTGAAATTAACGCAGTTAATAATAATTGTATTAAGAATAATGCAAGAGTATATTTAATTAATACTTGAATAAATTTTTCTTTATGAATACCATTAATCCAAAATAACTTGAGCTCATTATTTTCTTCATATTTTGTAATTGTGTAAAATACTGATATGAAAAAAACAAAAGGGACAAGTTTTGTAAATACTTTTGGTAGGTTTAGCAGTGTGTAATAAAAGTATATTTCAAATCCATGTCCGTCATCTGTAACAAAATCTAAATAATTAATTGCTTGTATTATCCAAACAATTAAACTTAAGTTGATAATAATAAATAAAAAAAAATAGGTATTATTTAAAAGAAATTTTTTAAAAATGATTTTTTCATTGAAATTAAACATTTTTTAACTATAAAACCTTTCAACTATTAGTATATATATAAAATTAATGACTGTTCAAGTTCTCTACAAAAATAATGGTAAATCAAGGAATTCAGGAGCAATGGTATTGTTCACGGAAGAAAAGTTCCAATTAAAACACGCAAAAAAATTTTTATCAAAAAGTGAAAATTTATTTGTTGAAAAGATATTAAAAAATAAAAAAGATATAAAAGAAAGCATTATTTCACTCGATCTAAATGAGAGAAATAATTTGATATTAGTATCCGTCAAAAAAGACCTTAAAAGTTCAGATGTGGAAAGTTTAGGTGCTAAATTTTATAGTTTTATAACAAAAAATTTATTTAACGATATTTCTATAATGAGTGAAAGTTTAAAAACTAAACCAGGAAAAGATTTTATTGGACGTTTTATACATGGACTGAAATTAAAATCATACGAATTTAATATATACAAATCAAAAAAAAATAATAATAAAGTAGTTATAAATTTAATAGGTAAAGAAAGTTCTATATCAATTAAAAATAAAATCAGATTTAAAGCATTAGAAGAAGGGACTTTTTTTACAAGGGATCTTGTTTCTGAACCTGGAAATATTCTTCATCCAGATGAATATGCAAAAAGATTACTAAAATTAAAAAAATATGGTTTAAAGGTAACAGTTTATAATGAGAAAAAATTAAAAAATTTAGGTCTAAATGCATTAGTAGGTGTTGGGCAAGGTAGTGTTAGAGGATCTTATCTTGTGACAATAGAATGGAAGGGTACTAAATCAAAAACGAAACCATTAGGATTTGTTGGTAAGGGAGTTTGTTTTGATACAGGTGGAATATCTCTTAAACCTGCAAAATTTATGGAAGATATGACATATGATATGGCAGGGTCAGCTGTTGTGGTTGGTTTGATGAAAAATTTTGCATTAAGAAAAGCAAAAGTAAATGCTGTGGGAGTTGTGGGATTAGTTGAAAATATGCCAGGTGGAAATGCACAAAGACCTGGAGATGTAGTTAAATCTTATAGTGGAAAAACTATAGAAATCTTAAATACTGATGCAGAAGGAAGATTAGTTTTAGCAGATGCTTTAACATTCACAGAAAAAAAATTTAAACCTGAATTTATGATAGATTTAGCCACTCTTACTGGAGCTATTATTGTGTGTTTAGGTTCTGAGTATGCGGGCCTTTTTTCAAATAATGACAAATTATCTAAACAAATATTTGATGCTGGAGAAAAAGTTAATGAAAAAGTTTGGAGGCTACCATTACATAAAAATTACGATAAACTTATGAACTCAAAAATAGCCGACATGCAAAATATAAATTATGTAGGTGGAGCAGGCTCAACTACTGCCGCACAATTTTTACAAAGATTTATATTAAATAAAACACCCTGGGCACACTTAGATATAGCAGGAATGGCTTTTTCAAAATACGGTGGGGCGATTAATCCGAGTGGGGCTACTGGATATGGAGTAAGACTTTTAAATAAATTTGTAGAGGATAATTATGAGTAACCTAGAGCAAACTTTATCTATAATTAAACCAGACGCAGTTGAAAGAAATTTAGATCAAGAAATTAAAGAACTTTTTAAAAGCAAAGGTTTTAATATTTTAAAAGAAAAAAAAATACAAATTGATAAAAGTGAGGCCGAAAAATTTTATAAAGTTCATGAAACTAAACCATTTTATAACGATTTATGTGCTTATTTGGCATCAGGACCAATTGTAGTAATGATAATAGAAAAAGAGAATGCTGTTTTGGAAAATAGAGAATTAATGGGAGCGACAAATCCAAAAGAAGCAAAAGAGGGAACAATAAGAAAAAAATATGGAATTTCTATCGATAAAAACTCAATTCATGGCTCCGACAGCAAGGAAAATGCCAAGTTAGAGATTAATTTTTTTTTTAATAGTTAGTTTAAAATTTTCAATATTGCTTTGGGATACAATTTATGTTCTTCTTTAAGAACTCTTTTTGCAAGTGAGCTGCTGTTCTCTTTCTTTAAAATTTTGATTTTTTTTTGTAAAATTATTTTTCCAGAATCGAGTTTAGGAGAAACATAATGGACAGTGCATCCAGCAAATTTTTCTTGGTTAATAATAGCTCTTTTATGTGTATTTAAACCTTTATATTTTGGAAGGAGAGAAGGATGAATATTTATTATTTTTCCTTTAAACTTTTTTATAAAATTTTTAGATAAAATTTTCATAAAACCTGCAAGGCAAATTAAATTTATTCCTTTTTTATTCAATAAAGAAAGAATTTTATGTTCATTTTTTTTATTATCAAAATTATAAATTTTTCTTATTATTTTAAATCTTTTTCCGTATATTAATCCTTTAGCTTTTGAAGTATTAGATATAATTAGATTAATTGATATAGGGGATTTTTTTGATAGTGAAAAATAAATAAGATTTTTTAAATTACTTCCTTTTCCAGAAATAAAAATTGCTGTTTTTAATTTAGATCCAACTAATTTTTTCACTAACTTTTAATTTTTTTTTCCCCTTAATGATATTACCAATTTCATATGGTTTGTATTTTTTTTTAAAAATTTTTTTTACATTTTTTACATTTTTTCGATCTACAATAAGACAAAAACCAATACCACAGTTAAAAGTTTTTAACATTTCCTTATCACTAATATTATTATTTTTAAGCCAACTAAAAATTTTTTGAGTTTTAATCTTTTTTAAATTTATATCAGCAACTAAGTTATCAGGCATTATTCTTTTGATATTATCACCGATACCTCCACCTGTTATATTAGCACAACCTTTTATTAGATTTTTATTGATTAAGCTTAAAATTTCTTTTACGTAAATTTTTGTTGGCTTGAGTAATTCTTTTTTAAGAAATTTATTTTTTTTGATATTAATTTTTTTATTTTTTAACAAATACCTTACTAGGGAAAATCCGTTTGAATGTAGTCCATTTGATGGTACGCCAAGTATTAAATCATTTTTTTTAATTTTATTTTTTTTTAAAATTTTTTTCTCATCAACAATGCCAACAGCAAAGCCAGCAATATCTAATTTACCTTTTTCATAAGTTCCTGGCATTTCAGCTGTTTCACCACCAACAAGTTCACATCCAGAGATTTTACAACCTTTAATGATTCCTTTTATTATTGATTTAAGTTTGTTTAAATTAATTTTATTAATCGATATATAATCTAAAAAAATTAATGGTTTAGCTCCTTGAACAATTAAATCATTTACACTCATTGCGACTAAGTCTATGCCAATAGTATCATATTTATTTAGCTCATTAGCTATTTCAATCTTTGTTCCAACTCCATCGGTGCAAGCTACAATTTTAGGATTTTGATAGATTCGAGGTATATTAGAAATAGATCCAAATCCCCCTATATTATTCAACTTTTTTTTGCCTTTATTCTTTGATGCAATAGATGAAATGTAATTAACAAATTTATCAGCTTGATCTATGTTTACACCACTTTTTTCATAGGTAAATTTACGTTTTTTCATTACTATAAATTATGCAAATTAAAATAAAATTTAGAAGATTATATATTTTTTTTATCACAGTTATCATAATTTTAACTTTCTTTTCCACAACTTTCTTAAATGCCAAAACTTTTAAGGTAAATGATATTGAAATTTCACAATCTTTTGATCTTAATTTTAGTAAAAATAAAGTTGTTGATAAGGGATTTAGATTAGCATTTTTAAATTTACTTTCTATGATTACAACTTCAAGTGATAAAAAAAAAATTAAGAATACACCATTAAATGAAATTAAAGGAATGGTTGATTCATTTACTATAAGTAATGAAAAATTTATTGATGATAAATATTATGCAAATTTAGATGTAGTATTTAACAAAAAAAACACACTCTTATTTTTGGAAAAAAAAAATATATTTCCCTCTGTTCCAATAAAAAATAATTTACTTTTAATTCCACTTATAATTGATTTAGAATCAAATAATATTTTTTTATTTTCTAAAAACATTTTTTATCAAAAATGGAATGACCTTAATGAAAATTATCATTTATTAAAGTATTTATTACCAAGTGAAGATATAGATGATTTAAAGTTTATACAAAAAAATTTTAATAATATTGAAAAGTATGATTTCAAGGAATTAATTGAAAAATACGATTTAGAGGATTATATAGTAACAATAATTTTCAAAAAAAAAAATGAACTCAGAGTTCTTTCAAAAATTAACTTAAAAAATTCACTTAAGTTAAATAATAAAATTTTTTCAGAAATTAACATAGATGATGAAAAAGATTTTCAAAGTGTGATAAAAGAACTTAAAAAAATTTATGAAGATTTTTGGAAAAAATCTAATGAGATAAATACTTCAATAAAATTACCTTTAACAATTTCAGTCAAATCAAACAAATATAAGAAGATTGAGGAATTTGAAAATACCTTAAATGATTTAGATTTAGTTTCAGATTTTTTTATAATAAAGTTTAATAATAGAAATTCTTTTTATAGAATTATTTACAATGGCTCGCCAATTGGTTTTTTAGATGATATGAAAAAAGCAAATTTTGAACTCATTACAGAAAACAATGTTTGGGTACTTAAATGAAAAATTATAATCAATTATTATTAGAATTTGATTATGAGCAAAATTTTAAAGATGATGATTTTTATGTAAGCAAAAGCAATAAACATATTTTTGAAATGATAAAGCAATGGCCAAAATGGGAAAAAAACTTTTTAAATATTTCAGGAGAAAGATATTCTGGAAAAAGTCATTTGATTAATATCTTTTTAAAGAAACATAAAGGTATTAAATTTGAAAATGATAAATTAAATAATGATAACCTAAAAAAAATAAGATTTCACCAAAACGTGGTGCTTGAGAATCTCGATAATAAAATAAATGAAAATTTATTGTATACACTTTTCAATATTGCAGAACAGGATGATAAATTTTTGATAATTACATCTTTAAAGCCAATAGTAGATATCAAATTTAATTTAGAAGATCTTAGGTCTAGATCTAAGAACTGTCTTTTATTGAGTATTAACAAACCCGATGATGAATTAATGTTTGCTTTAATATTAAAAAATTTATCTGACCGTCAAATTTTAATAGAGAAAAAATTAATAGACTATATAATTAAACGAATTGATAGATCGTATGACAAAATATCAGAATTCATATATAAAATTGACAAAATTAGTTTAAAAAAAAAAAAATCTATTGATTTTAAAATTATTAAAGAAGCTTTAGAGGGATAAATTGAATAAATATAGAACCCATACTTGTAATGATCTTAGAAAAAATAATGTTGGAGAAAAAGTTATATTATCTGGCTGGATAAATAAAAAAAGAGATCATGGAAATCTATTGTTTATAGACCTTAGAGACAATTATGGAATAACTCAAATCGTAATTGATAAAGCAAATTTACATTTTAAAGAATTAGAAAAAACTCAGTTAGAGACAGTTATTAAGGTAAATGGAAAAGTTATTGAAAGAAGTAAAGAAACAATAAACCCGGATATCACAACAGGTGAAATAGAAATCAATATAGATAAATTTGAAGTTTTAGGATCTTGTAAAGAGTTGCCAATGCCAATTTTTAGTGATCAAGAATATTCTGAAGAAATTAGACTTAAATATAGATATCTCGATTTAAGAAGAAAAAAAATTCATGAAAATATAATTTTAAGATCTAAGGTAATATCATTTATAAGAAATGAAATGATAAAATTAGGTTTTTTAGAATTTCAAACACCAATTTTAACATCGTCAAGTCCAGAGGGAGCAAGAGATTTTCTAGTTCCTAGTAGATTAAATCCTGGAAAATTTTACGCATTACCTCAAGCTCCTCAACAATTTAAACAACTCATTATGGTTTCAGGTTTTGATAAATATTTTCAAATCGCACCATGTTTTAGAGATGAAGATGCTAGAGCAGATAGAAGTCCAGGAGAATTTTATCAGTTAGATTTAGAAATGTCATTTGTTGAACAAGAGGATGTTTTTAAAGTTGTTGAAAAATTAATGGTAAATTTGTTTAAGAAATTTTCTAAAAAAAAAATTATCAAAGAAGAATTTCCAAGAATTTCATATGAAGATTCTTTATCAAAATATGGATCTGATAAGCCAGATTTAAGAAACCCTTTAATAGTGCGTGATATCACCAGTGTGTTTACCAGAGATGATGTTTCTTTTGATATGTTCAAAAAATTAGTAAAAAATGGCTCAAGAGTAAAATGTATAGTTACAAAAAATACAAAAGATAAACCAAGGAGTTTTTTTGATAATATTGATAGATGGGCTAAAGATGAGGGTGCATCTGGATTAGCTTATTTCACAATTGAAAAAAATAAAGAATTTAATGCGAAAGGTCCAATAGGCAAATTTTTTAGCAATTCTGCTTTAGAAGAAATAATGCAAATTACAAAGGCAGAGGTTGGAGATAGTTTATTTTTAGCATGTGGAAAAATTAAAGAAGTTGAAAAAATTTGTGCGCTTGCTAGAGATAAAATTGCTAAAGATCTTGATTTAATAGACGAAAATACTTTTGCATTTTGTTGGATAGTTGATTACCCAATGTTTGAAAAAGATGAAAATAATAACAAAATAAAATTTAGCCACAACCCTTTTTCAATGCCACAGGGTGAAATTGGAAAATTAAATTTTGATGAACCTTTAAATATTAAAGCATATCAATACGATATTGTTTGCAACGGTATAGAGTTATCTTCTGGGGCAATAAGAAATCATATCCCAAAATTAATGTACCAATTATTCTCAATAGCTGGTTATAAAAAAGAAGAAGTGGACAAAAACTTTAGTGGAATGATTAATGCACTAAGTTATGGAGCACCACCTCATGGAGGTATTGCTCCAGGTTTAGATAGAATAATAATGCTATTAGCTAATGAAAAAAATATAAGAGAAGTTACGATGTTTCCTATGAATCAAAATGCAGAAGATTTAATGATGAATGCTCCATCTGAGGTAAAAGAAGATCAATTAAAAGAACTTAACCTACTAATAAAAAATAAAAAATAGTTTATTTTTTTCCTTTAAGACTTATTTTTATATCAGAAAGATCTACTAGATTTTTTTTATAATTATTTCTCACAAACCCTTTGCTTGTAATATCTTTCACTATTTTTAATAGTTGATTTTGCCCTTCATTTTCGTTTTCCTCAGAGTAGGGGCTGTCATTTCCACCAATAGAAGGAGTATGTGCTAAATCTTCCCTATTCTGATATGATATTGCTAGTTCTCTAAAAATATAATCTAATATCGATGTTGCACTTAATATTCTATCATTTCCATGAACTTTTCCTGATGGTTCAAATTTTGTGCCAACGTATGCGCTAATAAATTCATCTAAAGGAACACCATATTGAAGACCTAAGGAAACTGCGATAGCAAAATTATTCATTAATGCTTTAACAAGCTCACCTTCTTTACTTGTATCAATAAATATTTCACCAATTTTACCATCTTCGTACTCTCCAGTATGTAAATAAACTTTATGATCTCCAATAGTCGCCTTTTGAATATATCCTTTTCTTCTATCTGGCATACTGAATCTTTTGCCTATTCCATCATTAATTTTTTTTACAAAATTATTATTTTCTTTAGAAACAATCTTGGTGGTATTTTTTTCTTTTAAAATATCTATTTTATTACTTTCTATAATTTTATTGTTTTTTGGATCAAGACTTTTTGTTTTTCTATTATCCAATTTAACATCCAAGATTTCAAATTTTCCATCATCTCTTTTCTCTAAATTTTTTAACTCATTTTCATTAATGTCATCTAAATAGTGATTCACTTTAAAGGTACAAGTATAATAAGTTTCTACTAAGTATTTAGCCATTTTTTATATAATTTAAAATTTATTTTGAATCTTTCTTTAATTTATTTATATACAAAATCAAATTTTAGTCTAATTTAATTTATACAATTTTGAGGTGAAGAAATATTAAATTTATATGTTGACATTTATAAAAAAAATTTTTGTCTGGTGGAATCAAGAAACAATTGGAACAAAATTAAAAACTATTTTTTTTGGAAAATATGTTGGAAAAGATAATTTTGGTAATAAATATTATGAAAGTAAAAAAGGAAAAAGATGGGTGATTTATAATGATGAAATTGACGCATCGAAAATACCAGTTGAATGGTATTCATGGATGCATTTTACAAAAAATAAAATTGAAAATAGTCATGATTTTAAAAAGTATGAATGGCAAAAACCTCATATACCAAATCAAACAGGCACAGAAAATGCCTATCATCCAAAAAATAATAATGAAATTAAAAAAAAATATAAAAGTTGGAAAAGTTAATTTTTCTATAATTTTTGTAAGTTTATTAGTTTTTTTTTCCCCACAGAATTTAATGGCTCAAGAAAAAAAACAAACTTTAATTGGTGAATTTATTGAAATAAAAGTTTTAGATAAAATAAGTTCAAAAAATACTTTATTAAAATTAAAAATTGGAGAAGAAAAGAAATATAAAGATCTGATGATAAAAAGTATTAAATGTAAAAATTCTGAATTTGATGATAACCCTGAAATTACTGCTTATTTACAAGTAAAAGATTTAACAAATAATAAGAACGACGAAGTTTTTGTTTTTAATGGATGGACCTTTTCCTCTAGTCCTACAATTAATCCTTTTGACCATCCTGTATACGATATATGGTTAAGTAAATGTTATTAGATTATTTTTTCATTATCTAACCAGCTAACATTGAAATCTGATTTAATAAATTTTTCATGACTTAATAATTTTTTATGAAGAGGGATTGTTGTAATTATACCATCAATTACGAACTCATCTAAGGAACGATTCATTCTTTGAATTGCTTCCTTTCTATTCCTCCCCTGAGTTATTACCTTACAAATCATACTATCATAATAAGGCGTAACCTTATAACCTTGGAAAATTGATCCATCTACCCTTGTACGAAAACCAGAGGGTTGATGACACATACCAATTGTTCCTGGAGAAGGTTGAAAATTTTTGCTTGGATCTTCTGCATTAATTCTACACTCAATTGCATGACCTCTAGGATTTATATCACTTTGTTTGAGTGCCGTTTCTCCTGTAAAGGCTATCCAAATTTGTTCTTTAATAATGTCTATGCCCGTAACCATTTCTGTAACTGGATGTTCCACTTGAACGCGTGTATTCATCTCTAAAAAATAAAATTTTCCATCTTGATAAATAAATTCTACTGTACCAGCTCCCTCATATTTAATTTTACTTACCATATTCACGGTTTTTTCAAAAAGATCTTTTCTTATTTCATCACTAAGAACTGGGCTTGGAGTTTCCTCTATTAATTTTTGGTGCCTTCTTTGAACAGAGCAATCTCTTTCGTGAAGATGAACAGTTCTATTTTTTCCAGACAATACTTGCACCTCTATATGTCTGGGATTTTGAAAAAATTTTTCAATATATACTTCGTCATTTCCAAAATATTTTTTTGCCTCAGACTTTGCTGTAAGGAAAGAATTTTCAAAGTCTTCTTCTTTATTCACAATTTTCATTCCTTTTCCTCCACCTCCACCAGAGGCTTTTATCAAAATCGGAAAACCTATTTTTTTACAAAGAATTTTTGCTTCCTCAATATTTCTAACTCCTCCATCTGATCCCTCAATTACTGGTAATCCATGCTCTTTGGCGATTTTTTTTGCTTGAATTTTATCTCCCATTTTTTTTATTAATTCTGAAGATGGACCTATAAATTTAATTTTATTTTCTTCCAAGATTTTTGCAAAATTAAAATTTTCAGATAAAAATCCATAGCCAGGATGGATAGCTTCTGCTTTAGTCAATTCAATAGCAGACATTAAAGCCGGTATATTTAAATAACTATTTGATGGTTGATGAGATCCTATGCAAACACTTTCATCTGCAAGTCTTACATGCATACTTTCTCTATCAACATCTGAATGCACAGCAACAGTTTCAATGCCCCATTCTTTACATGCTCTAATAATTCTTACAGCAATTTCTCCACGATTAGCAATTAAAATTTTTTTAAACATTAACTTATAATTATAAGAGTTTGGCCAAACTCGACCGGTTGACCATCTTCGACACAAATTTCTTTTACTATACCATCAGCAGTTGAAGGAACATGATTCATTGTTTTCATTGCTTCGACAATCATTATCGTATCGCCTTTTTTTATTTTCTTTCCTAAGTCAACAAATTTTTTTGCGCCTGGTTCAGGTGCAAGATAAGCAGTACCAATGATAGGAGATTTTATTTCAATTCCAGCAGTTGAATTTTTAATTTCATTTTTAGTTTTAATAACTGATGATGATTGATTGGATGGATTACTTAGAGTTGTTGAAATTGATTTAGAAACTTTTATCTTAGTATCTTTTTCTGTATATTCAATCTCAGTTAAATTGAATTCGTTTAGGTAATCTGTTAATTCTTTTATTATATTTTTATTAATTTTCATTTTTTAAGATCTTTTGCATTGAAATTATGGCTAAAATATATCCATTATCTCCTAATCCAAAAATACCACCAGTAGCAATGTCACTAATTAAAGATTTTTGTCTAAATTTCTCTCTTTTATAAATATTAGATATATGAATTTCAATAATTGGTTTTTTAAAAAGACTTAGAGCATCTCTTATAGCCACGGATGTATGAGTAAAACCAGCTGCATTTATAATCATTCCGTCAAACTTATTTCTTGCCTCTTGAATATGATCCACTATTTCGCCCTCAATATTTGATTGAATAAATTCAAGATCTATATCTAATTCTTTTGCTTTAGATAAACAATTTTTTTTTAATTTGTCAAATGTGATTGAGCCATATTGTGATTGTTCTCTTTCACCTAATAGATTAAGATTAGGACCATTAATAATTATAATTTTGTTACTCATTCAGCACTTATATAGTATGAAAAAAATAAAAAAAATAAAAATTAAAGTAAATGGTAAAATATCAACAATAGATGATAATTTAACTATGTCTGTATATTTAAAAAAATTGAAAATTCCCTTAAAAAAAGTAGCAATCGAACTAAATAGAGAAATTATAGATAAAAATAAATTGAAAAAAATTATATTGAAAAAAAATGATCAAATCGAGATAGTTCATTTTATTGGAGGTGGTTAAATTGAAAAAAAGAGATCAATTAATAGTAGCTGAAAAAAAATTTAATTCCAGATTAATAGTGGGTACTGGTAAATACAAAAGTATGACTGAATGTGCTAGGGCTATTGAACTTTCTGGTGCTGAAATTGTAACCGTAGCAGTAAGAAGAGTAAATATTTCAGATAAAAAAAAACCTTTATTAATGGATTATATTGATCCAAAAAAAATTACATATCTTCCTAATACTGCTGGATGTTTTAATTCTACTGAAGCTCTTAGAACTTTGAGATTAGCTAGAGAAATAGGAGGATGGAAATTAGTCAAATTAGAAGTTTTAGGTGATAAAAAAAATTTATTTCCAGATATGATTGAAACTATCAAATCAACTGAAGTATTAAGCAAAGAGGGTTTTAATGTAATGGTTTATTGTAATGATGATCCTCTGATGGCTAAAAGATTGGAGGATGTTGGAGCTTGTGCTATTATGCCATTGGCAGCACCAATCGGTTCTGGTTTGGGAATACAAAATAAGATTAATATAAATATAATCAGAAATCAAACAAAGTTACCTTTGATAATTGATGCTGGATTAGGAACTGCATCAGATGCAGCTATTGCAATGGAATTAGGTTGCGATGGTGTTTTAGTTAATACTGCAATAGCTAAAGCTAAAAAACCATTTGAAATGGCTTTAGCATTTAAAAATGGAGTAATTGCTGGTAGACAATCTTTTTTAGCTGGTAGAATTAAAAAGACTTTACTTGGAAATCCTTCATCTCCAATAAAAGGAATAATTTAAACTACTTTTTTGTAAAATTTTTTTTTGTAAAATTTCTTTTTTTTAAAAGTTTTAGTTTTCCTGATATCAATAAATTTTTTTTCTTTCTTTTGATCCTCTGGATTTTTTAAAGATTCTAAGTGTTCTACTACTTCAATAATTTTTTTAGATTTATTTTGAAAATTGATTATATATTCAGGAATTATTAAATTATTATCTGTAACTACATCAATTTTAATTTTATTTTTTTTCTCAAAATATTTAAGATTATCTACAAAATTTTTTTTAATAAAATCTGAAATTTTTTGACAAATTCTCAACTCTACAAATTTTGTTTTATTAGAAATAGCTTTAATCTCGACTAATTTTAAAACTTTTTGGGCAAATGATTCATCGGTTAAAGCTACTTTCCATTTTACTGCACTTTCTCTCAGGCGCTGTCTAGACATTTCTAATAAACCAAAATTACTTATTCTTCCTATTTGAATTCTAGCTCTGTCAGATCTACATTTTTCTTTTAGTTTTCTTTCCACCAATCGCCTATTACCAAAACTCAACATATCGATAAAATCAATTATTATTAAACCAGATAAATCTCTAATTTTAATTTGTCTTGCAATCTCTTCAGCGGCTTCAAGATTTGTATCTAGTGCTGTATTTTCTACATTTTTTTGTTTAATGGAACTGCCTGAGTTAATATCTATTGAAACGAGAGCCTCAGTTGGATTTATTACTAAATAACCACCAGAGCTTAACTTAATTTCTGTTTCAAAAATTTGATTTAATTTTTGTTCTATATTTTCTTTATAGAATAGTGGAATTTTATCTCTGTATTTTTTGATTTTTTTTACATGAGAAGGCATCATCATTTTCATAAAAGACTGAGCCTTTTTATAACCTTCATTTCCTTCAACAATTATATTTTTTGTATCCTCATCATACATATCTCTGAGAGTTCTTTTAATTATTTCACTTTCTTGATGTATTAAAGCAGGAGCTATTGAGTCTAATGCATTATCTTTAATTCCATTCCATGTTTTGATTAAAGTTTTTAGATCATGGTCTATTTCATTTTTCGTTTTATTTGATCCTGCTGTCCTCACAATTAATCCCATCTCTTTAGGAATTATTATCTCATTTAAGATGCTTCTTATTTTCTTTCTGTCGGCAGGATTAAAAATTTTTCTAGAAATGCCCCCACCTTTTGGAGTGTTAGGCATTAGAACAATGTATTTTCCAGCAATTGATATAAAAGTACTTAAAGCAGCTCCTTTTTGCCCCCTCTCATCTTTTAATACTTGAACGAGAATAACTTGGTTAGGTTTTATTACCTCTTGGATTTTATATCTTTTTGGTTTGAACTTTATATCAATTTTTTTTGTTAAATCTTTCTCTTCAGATTGGTTATCGTCCTCTTGTTTTTTTTCTACTGGATCGTTAATTTCTAAATTTCCAGCGTTAAGATTTTTTTCCTCTTCCTCAGCACTTTCTTTGGAAAGAGCTTCTCTCGCTTTTTCCTCTTCCTCTTTTATTCGAGCTAAATCGCTTTGAGGTATTTGATAATAATCTGACTGAATATCATTAAATGACAAAAATCCATGTCTCTCTCGACCAAAATCTATGAAAGCCGCCTGAAGAGAAGGTTCAATTCTACTTACTTTTCCTAGATAGATGTTGTTTTTTATTAAGTTGTTATTTAGGCCTTCGTATTCGTAGTCTTCAATATTTTCGCCTGATTTAAGCACAACTCTGGTTTCATTTGGATGCGAAGCATCAATATATAAATTTTTTTCCATATAATTTTATTTAATTGTTTCATTTTAATTTTTAAAATTTTGTATATTTATTGGTGCCTTATCTTTAACAAATTCGTATATATAATTAAATAAAAATGAACAAAATTTTAAAAAAATTTTTATTATTTTTCTTAAGCTCTTTTTTATTGATATCTATATTGGTATTTTCTATTTTATGGGCATTTTCCAACAATTTACCGGACTATAAATTTTTAAAGAGCTATAAACCTCCAGTTTCAAGTAAAGTTTATTCTGGTGATGGTCAATTAGTAGATGATTTTTCCACTGAAAAAAGGATATTTGTGCCTTATAAATCAATTCCTAAGAGAGTAATAAATGCATTCTTATCCGCTGAGGATAAAAATTTTTTTTCTCACCCTGGGGTTGATGCAAAAGGTGTTTTGAGAGCAATAATAAATAACGTATCAAATATTATCTCATCAAAAAGACTAGAGGGAGCGTCAACAATTACACAACAAGTAGCTAAAAATTTCTTATTATCAAATGAAATAAGTTTTAATCGAAAATTAAAGGAGGCAATTCTTGCTTTTAGAATTGAAAGAGCACTCTCAAAAGAGAGAATTTTAGAGCTCTATTTAAATCAAATTTATTTAGGACAAGGAACTTATGGTGTTGCTGCTGCAAGCTTAGAATATTTTGATAAACCAATTAATGAACTTAATTACAATGAATCAGCGCTGTTAGCAGCATTGCCGAAAGCTCCAAGTAGATACAATCCTTACAAAAATAAGGAATTAGCTAAATTTAGAAGAAATTTGGTTTTAAAAAATTTATTAGATAATGGCTACATTAAAGAGAATGACTTTAAAAAATTAAGTGACGAAGATATTTTTCTAAAAAAAAGAAAAAAAATTTATCTTGAAGACGCACAATACTTTGTAGAGGATATTAGAAAAGACGTAATTGAAAGATTTAGTTATGATAAAGTTTATAAACAAGGTTTAAATATCAACACACCAATTAATTTAAAATTACAAAAAATCGCAACAGAGTCGTTAAGAAAAGGATTATTAAATTATGATAAAAGAAAGGGCTGGAGAGGAGCAATAGAAAATAAAAAGATTTCAAGTGATTGGGCTAAAGAATTAAAAAAATATAGATTAGAAAAATCAATTAATTGGAATCTAGCAATAATAAAAAAAATTAATAAATTTTCAGTAGAAATTGAAACTGAAAACCAGGAAAAGGGAACAATTGAGTATCAAGATATTTCATGGACAAAAAAAGAATTCGATGAATTATTTAAAACTGGAGACATAATATATGTGGAGAAAATTAAGGATAAAAATTTTAGTTTAAAACAATTACCCAAAGTTAATGGGGGAATAGTTGTAATGGATCCATTTACAGGAAGAGTTTTGGCATTAAGTGGTGGTTTTAGTTTCAAAAAAAGTGAATTTAATCGGGTAACACAAGCATTAAGGCAGCCAGGGTCAGCATTTAAACCATTTGTTTATGCTTTAGCTCTTGAAAATAATTATACTCCATCGACATTAATATTAGATGCACCGTTGGTTTTAGATCAAGGTTCAGATTTAAAGATGTGGAAACCTGAAAATTATGGAAAAAAATTTTATGGTCCTTCAACTTTAAGAATGGGATTGGAAAAATCTAGAAACTTGATGACTGTTAGAATAGCTCAAAATTTGGGGTTAGAAAAAATTGTAAAATTTTCAAAAAGATTGGGGATTTATGATAATCCTAATGAATTGATGTCAATTTCACTTGGGTCCGCCGAAACAACATTGTTAAAATTAACTTCAGCATATTCCTCTTTTGTTAATGGTGGAAAATTAGTAAAACCAATAATGATTGACAGGATCCAGGATAGTGAAGGTAATACAATCTTTAATAATGAAAAAAGAAAATGTATTAATTGTGATCAAATATCTTACATGGGAAATAATTATCCAAAAATTCAAGATAATTTTAAACAAATATTCTCTCCTCAAACTGCTTATCAAATGACTTCAATTTTAGAGGGAGTCGTTCAGAGAGGTACTGGAAAAAAATTAAAAGATTTAAAATTGGATATAGCTGGCAAAACAGGAACCACTAACAAAAATACAGATACTTGGTTTGTTGGGTTTACTTCAAATATTGTTGTCGGTGTTTATGTTGGTTCAGATAATCCAAAACCTTTAGGAAAATTTGAAACAGGAGCAAAGACAGCACTTCCCATCTTTAAAGATTTTATCAAAAATGCGATAAAGAAAAAAGATGCAAGGCCATTTAAAGTTGCTGACAATATTAAAATGATGGTTATAGACCCAATTACAGGTCAAAAAGCCCAATTTGCCTCAACAAAAACAATTATCGAAGCTTACAAAATGAATGATTTGGAAAATCAAAATGAATTCAAATTAAATATTACCAATAGATTAAGACAAAATAATATATTAAAGTTTTATTAATGGAAAATGAATTTTTAAATATAAAAGTTGAAATCAAAAAAATTAATCAAAGAATACAGGAGTATCTTTGAAAAAAATAAGATTTATAAGATTTTAGAAAATTACAATAAGACAATTCTAGAAGCAGATTTTTGGCAAGATAAAATTAAATCTCAAAAAATAATTAAAGAAAAGAAATTATATGACGATTTAATTAATTCTTATGAAAAAACTAAAAAATCTTTGAATGATTTGGAAGAATTAAACCAAATAGCTATTGAAGAAAAGAATGAATTAGTTATTGACGAAACTTTACAAAGTATAAAAAATCTAAAAAATTTTGTAAAAAAAAATGAGGTTAAATGTTTTTTATCAAATGAGCATGATAGTTTGAGTTGTTATATAGAAATTCATGCAGGAGCTGGAGGTACAGAAAGTCAAGATTGGGCAGAAATGTTGAGAAGAATGTATTTAAAATGGACATCAAATAAAAACTTTAAATCTCAATTGATAAGTGAACATAAAGGAGATGAGGCTGGTATAAAATCCTCTACAATTAAAATTGATGGTGAATATGCTTTTGGATGGTTAAAAACTGAGTCTGGTATTCATAGATTAGTAAGAATTTCACCTTTTGACTCAGGTGCTAGAAGGCACACAAGTTTTGCAAGTGTTTGGGTTTTTCCAGTTATTGATGAAAATATAGATGTAGAGATTTTAGATAAAGATTTGAGAATTGATACATATAGATCAAGCGGAGCAGGTGGTCAGCATGTTAATACCACTGATAGCGCTGTAAGGGTAACCCATATTCCTACAAAAATAGTTGTTCAGTGCCAAAATGAAAGATCTCAACATAAAAATAAAGAGACATGTCTTAAAATTCTTAAAGCAAGACTTTATGATTTTGAGATCAAAAAAAGAGATAAAGAAAATAAAAATTTGGAAAGTGAAAAGTCAGAAATTGGATGGGGTCACCAAATTAGATCATATGTGCTTCATCCATATAGACTAGTAAAAGATAATCGAACAAATTTTGAGAGCACTAATCCTGATAAGATTTTAAACGGTGAAATAGATGAATTTTTAGAAAGTTCTTTATATGAAATCAACAAATAATGACGAAGATTTAAAAAATAGAAATATTTGTGAAGAGTGCAAGAATGAGGATGAGAGTGTAAGCCAAAATTTAATTTTGATAGGCTTTAAGATCTGCAATTCTTGTAAGATATCTAAAACGATATTCCCAGTTTAACTTATAGCACTTATTGGCAAAGCATCAATTCTACTCATTACAAATGAAATAGACAAAAACGCTATTATTAAAAATGATAAAAATACGATCCCAAAAGATTTAAAATTAGACTTTAAATTTAAAATTTGTTTAGTAGAAATAATAAGACCTGCGAATATCCAGAACTGAGTCAAAAAAATTATAGGTATCATTAAATCAGGGGTAATAGCAAAAAATCTTAAAATACCAGGGGAATGAGCATAACCAACTCCAATTAAAATTTTCTTAAAAGGAACTTTCGTTTCTTTATCTGGAAAAAGTTTTACTCCTACAACAAAAATAAATAATGCCCAGATAAACCAAGTAAAAATTGCAGTTATACCTGACATTGCGATTGCAGTTTTTATAACAGTATTAGCTGCAACTGCACCAGCGAGACCATCTAAAATCATTATTAATCCAGCAAAATAAATTGCAGCTTCCCCAAAGTTTTTATTATCTTTATATAGAGATTTATCCAATCTCAGTGATCTTGCAATGATACTTAAAAATTCACCAAACATTATTTTTTATTTTTTTTTTGCTCATTGTAAGAAATAAGCAATGGAAAAAGTAATAAAGCAATTGCAATAATTATGCAAACAACAATAAGAAATGATTTTATCATTAATTTAAGGGGAGATTATAGCAAGTTCTCCCCCTTAAAATTATCCTTTAGAGACTTCCCTGGTATTTGCATTGTAGGATTCTTTAAATGGTATATCAACAATATGTGCATCCACTGGTGAACCTGGTTTTTCTGAATATTTTTCAGGCAGATGAATTTTATATTTAGTACCTACTTTTCCTTTTGGGAAACCATTAGCATTTAAGGTTCCATCAAATGGCACATATCCCATTGCTATATTCTTTTTTTTTTCTGGATGATACCAAGGAGAAGTTACAAATCCTACTGGATCTCCACCATCATGATTTGATATTAACCAAAAATCAGGCGCATAATCTTCAATTGGCTTTCCACCTAATTCAAAACCTACTAATTGTAATTTATATGGTTTTTTTCCTGCTTTAAGTTCAGACTTCATTTTTTCAAGAGCTTTCTTGCCAACGTAATCTGTTTTTTTGTTCCATTCTCCTTTTCCAGATAACGAAACCTGATATCCTAAATTACATTGGAATGGATTATGTTGTTGATCCATATCCTGCCCCCAAGAAAGAATTCCTGCTTGAATTCTTCTATGATGAGCTGGAGCAATAACCATTAAATTATGTTTTTTTCCAGCCTCAAGAACAGCATTCCACATATCGTCTGCGTATAAAGTTGCATTTCTTAAATATATTTCATATCCCGCTTCTCCTGAAAATCCAGATTGCGATATTACACAACTTCTTCCACCAATTTTTGCTTCTGCTAATCCATAAAAGGGCATGTTATCTAAATCAAATTGATCTCCACAAAGATCTTTCATCAAAGCTTTCGATTTTGGTCCTTGAATTTGAACTGGGCATGCATCTATTTCTTCAACGTCACAATTATATTTTCCGTCTGCATTTACTCCTTGAAGATACATTCCAATATCAGAGTCTGATAAAGAAAACCAAAATTCATCTTTTGAAATTCTTAAAAGAATTGGATCGTTTAAAACTCCACCATAAGCATTACATAAAATTACATATCTTGCACGCATTGGTGAAATTTTAGTCGCATCTCTCGTTATGACATAATCAACAAATTTTTCTGCATCTGGGCCCTTAACTCTAATTTGTCTTTCAACTGCAACGTTCCACATTGTTACATGATTAACTATTGCATCATATTCAACCATAGCACCACCATCCTCTGGTTTAACATATCCTCTTGGGTGATATATACGATTGTAAACAGTTGCTCTCCAACAACCAGCTTGCATTGATAAATGCCAATAAGGTGATTTTCTTACTCTTGTTGAGATCAACATTTCAACTTTAGTAGGTCCACTTTGTCTTAAATTGTAAGGAACTTCTCTATCAGATTGATCAACAGAAGTTACATGTTTTAATTTAGTATAGTCAAATTCTTTAGACATAACTATTCTCCTTCAACCACTTGTTTGTTTCCTTCAAGCCGCCGAATGTATAAATGTGGAAAAAATCAGTATGAGATTTAACTTTTCCAATTAAATCATTAGGGTCTTTAGGTTTCAGTAAATCTAACGCCTTACTAAAATTAGATTTAAGAAAGTTTAGGGAATTTTTTGCTCCAACAATATTAGCGAATTTTATTAGGCTAGATATTTTAAGAGGCCCAGTAATTCCAACATGCACTGGCACGCTTTGTTTAGAAATAAAATCTATAATAGGCTGATGATCTAATAACCATTGAGTTACTATATAATCAGCATAAGGCTTTTTATCTATCATAGCTTTTTCTAAATCTGAATCGGATATATCAGGACTCCCCTCTGGGTGTCCAGCAATTCCTATCTTCATTTTTTCAAAATAGCCAGTTTCTAAAAGTTGAAAAGAGCTATCAAATTTTCCCAATGGTTCTCTACCACCACCAATAATTAGAGCTTGTTTAACCCCACCATCTTTACATATATTTACATAATCCTTTAATTCTTTTTCATTTTTCATGGATCTTGCTGGAAAATGAGGCACAGGGTTAAATCCTTTTTTAACTAGCTCAACCGCTTGTTGTGCTGTCTCTTTATAATCTCCTCCTGGTAACATAGTGATGTATACATCATTTACAGGTGGAACCGTAGCAAGATCAGTAGTAGGACTTATTTCTAAAGAAAATTTCATTTAATTTATAATTATCTTTTTTGAAAAAGCTGTCAAAGAAATTCAGCAATAGCTTCACTATATTAGTTGATTAAAATTAAGCGTGTTGTTAACAATAAATTACTATGAAGATTATATTAATTATGGGCTTACCAGGCTCTGGTAAGACAACCTTGGCTAATGAATTGGGGCCAATGCTTAATGCTAAAAGACTGAACGCAGATGAAGTGAGAAAAAAAGCTAATGATTGGGATTTTTCTGAGGAAGGAAGAAAGCGTCAGGCAAAAAGAATGGCAGATTTAGCAATAAAATTGAGAGATGAGGGGAATTATGTTGTTGCAGACTTTATTTGCCCGACCCCAGAAGCAAGACAACTATTCCCAGCAGATTTCATCATTTGGATGGACACTATAAAAGAGGGTAGATTTGAAGATACTAATAAAATGTTTGTAAAACCCGATAAGTATGACTTTCATGTTCCAACGCAAGATGCTAAAAATTGGGCACCTAAAATATTAAAGGAAATTAAATAATGTCATATAAATGGGATAATAAAAAACCTACTGCACAAATGCTCGGGAGATGGCAACCATTTCATGAGGGTCATTATAGTCTTTTTAAAGAAATAATAAAAAAAACAGGTCAAGTTTGTATTCAAATTAGAGATGTACAAGGCGTAGATGATAATCCATTTGATTTTGAAACCGTAAAAAAAAATATAGAAAATAGATTAAACCCAGAATTTGAGGGACGATTTAAGATTATGTTAGTGCCCAATATAACAAATATTTGTTATGGGAGAGGTGTAGGATATAAAATTGAGGAAATTGAACTTCCAAAAGAAATTCAAGAAATTTCAGCAACAAAAATTAGAGCTAAAATGAGAGAAGAAGGAAAGCTTAAGTAGTTTTTAATGAATATAAAGGTCATAAAATTCAACTCTGATATCGCAAGAGTAATAATTAACGATCCAAAAACATACAATTCTTTATCTTTCAAGAATTTAAAGGATTTGATCAATATTTTTAAAAAACTTGATAAAGATAAAGTAACTAAAGTTATAATTATTGAGGGAGCTGGAAAAGGTTTTAGTGCAGGTCATAATTTAAAAGAAGTAAAGAGTTTAAAAAAAAAAGAAAAATATCAAAAATTATTTAATCTTTGCTCAAAACTCATGTTACAAATTGTTGAGGGAAAGAAACCAGTAATTGCTAAAGTTCATGGTGCAGCTTTTGCAGCAGGATGTCAGTTAGTTGCTAGTTGTGATTTAGCGTTTAGCACAGATGATGCAATATTTTCAACCCCGGGAGTAAATATAGGATTATTTTGCAGCACACCAATGGTTGCAGTCAGCAGAAAAATTAGTAGAAAAAGAATGATGAGAATGCTTTTGACTGGAGAGCCTATTAAAGCTAATTATGCCAAAGAAATTGGTTTAATAAATGATCATTTTCCAAAAAAAAAATTGGATATAGAGATTTTAAAAATTTCAAGATTAATTGCATCAAAATCTAACCTAACTATCAAAATTGGAAAGCAAACATTCTATAAACAGCTAGAGATGCCATTGAGAAAAGCTTACAACTTTACAAGTAGAATGATGACAATAAATATGATGGCTAATGATGCAAAAGAGGGAATTAACGCATTTTTAGAAAAAAGAAAACCTAAATGGAAAAATAAGTAAATGAAAAAAAATATAAGAGAAATTTTATCAAACTCAAAAACAATAGCTATGGTTGGTGTAAGTAAAGATCTTAAAAAAACTTCATCAATTGTGATGAAGTATATGCAAAACTTTGGTTATAGAGTTGTACCCATAAATCCAAGCGCTGAAGGAGAAATAATTTTAGGAGAAAAAGTTTATGGAAACCTTCAAAAAATTGAAATACCAATAGATATGGTGGATGTGTTTAGGCCATCGGAGGAGGCATTGGAGTTGGCAAAAGATACAATAAAAATTGGTGCCAAATTCTTTTGGTTACAACTGGGAATTAAGAATTTGGAAGCCAAAAAATTACTTGAAGCAAACAAAATTGAGTATATTGAGAATAAATGTACAAAGATTGAATATCAAAAATTTTTCTTAAATAATCGTCAGCCCTTTCCAGTTCTACAAGAGTAAAAATTGTGAAGAGGTTTTTATTTTTTTTTTTAATTATTTTATTTAATTTTAATAAACTTTATTCTGAAAATATTGGTAAAGCTTATTTTGCTGGAGGTTGTTTTTGGTGTATGGAAGAGTCTTTTGAAAAAGTAAATGGAGTTTTGGAGGTTTTATCTGGATATTCAGGGGGTCGAACAACGAATCCAACTTATAAAGAAGTTATTTATGGAGACACAGGTCATTTTGAAACAATTGAAATTAGATATAATAAAGACCAAATTAAATTTAATGATTTATTAGAAGTTTTTTGGAAAAATATAGATCCTTTTGACCCTACTGGACAATTTTGTGATAAAGGCTTCAGTTATAGATCTGTTGCATTTTATAACTCAAAATTTGAAAAAAATTTAATTGATACATCTATTAGTAAGATTGAGAAAAAATTCAAAAAAAAAGTAGTAACTTTTGTTAAAAAATTTGATAAATTTTATGAAGCTGAAAATTATCATCAAGATTATTATAAAGAAAAATTTTTAAATTATTTAATTTATAAAAAAAACTGTAAAAGAGAAGAAATTTTAAATAATATTTGGGACTAATGAAAAAAATATTTTTAATTTATGGTCATTATAATGATAAATCTTTTAACGCTGCTATAAGAGATACTTTTATTGAAACAGTAAAAAAGAAAGGCGATGTTGTTGATGTCGTTGATTTATATAAAGAAAAATTTGATCCTGTATACGCAGGTGAAGAGCCAGATACTACTGTATTAGATCATAGAAAAAGAATAGAAAGTTCTGATGCAATAGTTATAGTAGCACCAATATGGAATTTTAGAATGCCAGCTATTGTTGAGGGATGGATAGATAAAGTTCTTGCCCCACCATGGGCATTTAGATTTAAAAAATTATTTGGAAATTATGGTTATCCAATAGGTAATCTTAAGGGTAAAAAAGCAATAGTGTTTTGTACCTATGGGTCTCCTCAATTTGCTGTAAGAACTTTTTTTCTTAACATGCCAACCAAAAGGTTGAGAAGAGGAGTTTTTAACATATGTGGCATAACGGATGTTGTTTATCGACGATACTTTGCTGTACCCTTTGTAAGTGATAAAAAAAGAGAAAAATTTCTTACTGATGTTAAAAAAACTGCACTTAACGTTTAGTGTATTTATATTTTTTATTTTAAGTACAAATATATTGAGAGCAGATTTACAGACTCCAAATAAATTTATTTTACCATCTGAAGTTATAAAAATTCAATTAATTGGGCTTAAGAATAATGATAAAAAATTCAAAGATAGCGGAATAGAACAAACATGGAGTTTTGCACACCCAGATAATAAAAAAAATACTGGTCCATTACCTAATTTTAAAATGATGATAAAGGGAAGATCTTATCAAATGCTTTTAAATCATATAAGTCATACAATTACTGAAATTGGAAGTAGTGACAAATGGGCTCAATTTGAGGTGATAATTTTAGATAAAGAAAAGATTTATCATAAATTTAATTGGCAGGTCGAAAAATATACAGAGGAAGGGCCTTTAAAAGATTGTTGGCTTACTACAATGGTATCTAGTCCTATTCCCTTGGGAAGTTCAATTTGATTATCCACAATACAATTTTGTTTCGTAATGAATAAAAATTTAGTAGGAATCGAATAATGAAAACTAAAACAAAAGTAGTAGTTGTTGGTGGAGGAGTAGTTGGTGTTAGTGCTCTTTACCATTTAGCAAAAAAAGGATGGTCAGATGTTGTTTTAGTCGAAAGAAAAGAACTTACGTCCGGTTCAACTTGGCATGCTGCTGGACTATTACCACTTTTTAATATGAGTTATTCTGTTGGTCAACTTCATAAATATGCAGTTGATCTTTATAAAAAATTAGAGGAAGAAACTGGAAAAAATGTTGGTTTTAGTGTCGTATCAAATATTCGATTAGCGAGTACTAAAGATAGAATGGACGAGTACTATCAATATGCTGGTGTAGCTAAAACAATTGGGGTAGATGTAAAATTTTTAACTCCACAACAGGTAAAAGAAATTTGGCCTTTGTGTAACACAGATGATTTAGTCGGAGCAATTCAACATCCAGAAGATGGATATATTCAACCAGCAGACTTAACACAGGCTTTAGCAACAGGTGCAAGAAATAGAGGAGCTGAAATTTATAGAAACACAACAGTTATAGCAATGAGGCAAACTAGAGAGGGGTGGATAGTTGAAACAGATAAAGGTTCAATTGAATGTGAACACATAATCTCTTGCTCAGGAAATTTTGCAAGACAAACTGGAGAAATGGTCGGATTAGATATACCGGTTATTCCAGTAGAACATCAATATATTGTAACAGAACCACATCCAGAAATTCAAAAAAGAAAAAAAGAAGGTCTACCTGAAATGGGAGTGTTGAGAGACAGTGATAGCAGATGGTATATGAGAGAAGAAGCAGGTGGATTAATATTAGGCCCATATGAAGATGGAGCACCAGCTTGTTATGTTGAGGGACCCTCAAAAAATTCAGAGTATGAGTTGTTTCAAGAAGATCTAGATAGACTCGCTCCTCATATTGAAGGTGCAATACATCGCGTACCAGCGTTTGGAGAAGTAGGAGTTAAAAAAGTTTATAATGGAGCAATTTGTTATACTCCAGATGGAAATCCAATAGTTGGTCCCGCTTGGGGATTAAAAAATTTTTGGATTAACGAGGGACATAGTTTTGGAATTACTGCGGCAGGTGGAGCGGGATGGCAATTAGCAGAATGGATTGTGGATGGAGAACCCACGATAGATATGCTTGGAGTAGAACCAAGACGTTATGGAAATTATGCGACTAAGTCTTATTTAAAAGCTAAAAATGAAGAGGCTTATAGTCATGTCTTTATAGTGCATTATCCAGATGAAGAAAGACCAGCTGCCAGGCCATTAAGAACTTCACCTTGCTATGAAAGGATGAAAGCACTTGGAGCTGTCTTTGGACAAAAATTTGGATGGGAAAGACCAAACTTTTTTGCGACTGATGGTATGGAACAAAAAGATGATTGGTCTTTTAGAAGATCTAAATGGTTCGATGCAATTAAGAAAGAATGCCAAAATGTAAAAGAAAACGTTGGTTTATTAGATATGACAGCATTTGCAAAGTGTAGGATTAAAGGACCGAAGGCAGAAGAATTTTTAGATTATTTAGTAGCTAACAAACTCCCAAAAAAAATTGGTAGAATAAATTTATGTCATGCTCTAAATACCAAAGGAGGTGTGCATTCAGAATTCACTATAATGAAAGAGGCTGAAAATAGTTATTATTTAGTTTCAGCTGGTGCTAATTTAAGATTAGATCATGATTGGATACAAAAATGGATGCCAAATGATGGTTCAGTAATTTTTGAAGATTTGACAAATAGTACCGGTGTACTTGTTGTTGCAGGCCCAAAATCTAGACAATTAATGCAAAAAGTTTCAACAGATGATTTTTCTAATGAAAACTTTAAATGGCTGACTTCTAAAAATGTGAATGTAGGATATGCGCCAGTAAATGCTATGAGAGTTAATTTTGTGGGTGAACTAGGATGGGAATTACATCATCCTATTGAATATCAAAATCATATATTTGACAAATTAATGGAAGCTGGAAAAGATCTAGGCATTAAACCTTTTGGAATTAGAGCTATGAATAGTTTGAGAGTTGAAAAATCGTATAAGCTTGTTGGCACTGAACTATCAATTGAATATTCTCCATATGAGTCAGGCTTAGATAGATTCATTCATCCAAATAAAGGAAATTTTATTGGTCTTGATGCTTTAAACAAGTGGAGAGAAAAAGGTTTTGATAATAAATTAGTTACTTTAGAAGTTCATAACACGACTGACTCTGATGTTTTAGGTAATAATCCAATCTACAAAGATGATAAAGTCGTTGGACGAGCTACTGGTGGCGAATATGGCTTTAGGTTAGATAAATCAATTGCACTTGCAATGGTTAAACCAGATTTGGCTAATGTTGGAGAAAAACTTAAAGTAGATATATTAGGAAAAAAATATGAGGCAACTATTTTAGAGGAAAGTCCATATGATGTTGAAAATAAATTATTGAGAGCATAATGAAAATTCTTGTCGCGGTTAAAAGAGTTATTGATTACAATGTTCAAATAAGAGTAAAGGAAGATGGATCAGGTATAGTAACTGAAAATGTAAAGATGTCTACTAATCCACCTGATGATAATGCCATTGAAGAAGCAGTAAAAATTAAAGAGTCTGGTAAAGCCAGTGAAGTTATAGCAGTATCTGTTGGAGAAGAGAAAGCTCAAGAAACAGTCAGGAAAGCTTTAGCGGTTGGTGCAGATCGTGGTATACTTGTTAAAGTTGATGGAATAGTGGAACCTCTTGCTGTCTCAAAAGTTTTACAAAAAATTGTTGAAAAAGAAAAACCAGATTTAGTTTTTATGGGCAAGCAAGCTATTGATGATGATTGTAATCAAACTGGACAGATGTTAGCAGCACTTTTGAATTGGCCTCAAGCTACATTTGCTTCAAAGATTGAATTAAAAGATAAGTTGTTAGAGGTTACAAGAGAAGTAGATGAGGGCCTAGAGATAATCGAGGTCAATATACCTGCGATTGTAACTTGTGATTTAAGGTTAAATGAACCTAGATATGCTTCATTACCTAATATTATGAAAGCAAAAAAGAAGCCAATTGAGCAAATAAATGCAAGTGATTTAGGTGTTGATACAAAACCTAGAATTGAACAAATTAAAGTTGAGGAGCCTCCAAAAAGAAAAGCTGGGATTAAAGTCGCAACTGTTGAAGAATTAGTTCAAAAATTAAAAAATGAGGCTAAAGTAATATAATGTCAGTTTTATTAATAGCAGAACATAATAATCAAGCAGTCAAGCCTTTTACTCTAAATGCCATCTCTGCTGCATCAAAAATTAAAGAAGATGTTCATGTATTAGTGCTTGGTTCAAACTCAGAAAATGTAGCTAAGTCAATTTCTCAAGTTCCAAATGTAAAAAAAGTACTTCATGTAAATAATTCTTTATATGAAAATTACTTAGCCGAAAATTATACTTCTGCAATTATAAAACTTTCAAAAAATTATTCACATATTGTCTGTTCTGCAAATACATTTGGTAAAAATCTTATGCCAAGAGTAGCTGCGTTATTAGATGTTTCTCAAGTGAGTGATATTACAAAAGTTATCTCTGAAGATACTTTTTTAAGACCAATTTATGCAGGGAATGCATTTGCAACAGTGAAAAGTTCTGACAAAATAAAATGTGTAACAATTAGACCTACATCATTTGATCCTGCTCCAACTTCTGGTGGCTCTGCTGAAATCCAAATGAGTGATCCTGGTGATTCAACAGATTTAACAAGATTTATAAAAAAAGAGGAAATCAAATCAGATAGACCTGAGCTTGGCACTGCACGAGTAGTAATTTCTGGAGGAAGAGGAATGCAAAGTGGAGAAAATTTTAAGTTGATCACCGCTGTTGCAGATAAACTTAACGCCGCAATAGGTGCTTCTAGAGCAGCTGTCGATGCTGGTTATATAACAAATGATCATCAAGTCGGCCAAACTGGTAAAGTTGTAGTTCCAGACTTATATATTGCAGTGGGGATTTCTGGTGCTATTCAGCATTTAGCCGGAATGAAAGAAAGCAAAATTATTGTAGCAATCAATAAAGACGGTGAGGCCCCGATATTTAGTATTGCTGATTATGGTTTAGAAGCTGATCTTTTTGATGCTTTACCCAAGTTCTTAGAAGAATTGAACAAATTAAACACTATACAAAAATAATAGAATCTGTAAAAAATTAGTAATATGTCTAGAGAGACAATGCAATATGATGTAGTAATTGTTGGTGGTGGTCCATCTGGACTGTCTACTGCTATTAGATTAAAACAATTGAATTCAAATCTAAGTATTTGTTTACTTGAAAAAGCATCTGAAATTGGAGCACATATTTTAAGTGGAAATGTTTTTGAGACAAAAGCATTAGATGAACTTATTCCTAACTGGAAAGAACTAAATTCTCCAATCAAAACTAAAGTCACAAAAGAAAAATTTTTATTTTTGGGAAAAACAAAATCTTTTAGTTGGCCAACTTGGTTGCTACCCTCAGTGCAACAAAATCATAAAAATTATATCATAAGCTTAGCAAATTTATGTAGATGGTTGGCAGAACAAGCCGAAGCGCTTGGTGTTGAAATTTTTCCAGGATTTCCAGCGAGCGAGGTTTTGTATAATGATGATGGATCTGTAAAAGGTGTTGCCACACAAGATATGGGGATTGATAAAGAGGGAAAAAAAAAGGACAGCTTTGAACCTGGAATAGATTTAGTTGGAAAAGTAACTGTTTTTGCAGAGGGTTGTAGAGGGCATTTAGGAAAAAAGTTGATCGAAAAATTTAATCTTAACAATGGAAAGGATCCTCAACAATATGGAATTGGATTTAAAGAAATATGGGAAATAGACGAAAAAAATCATGAAGAAGGACTTGTAATGCATACAGCTGGCTGGCCCTTAGATAACCAAACTTATGGTGGAAGTTTTATATATCATGCAGAAAATAAACAGGTTTTCTTAGGTTATGTAATAGGTTTAGACTATAAGAATCCACACTTGTCACCATTCGATGAATTTCAAAGATTTAAAACTCACAAAGCAATAAAAAAAATAATAGAAGGGGGCAAAAGAATTTCGTATGGAGCTAGAGCATTAATTGAGGGTGGTATTCAAAGTTTACCCAAAATGTTTATGCCAGGTGCTTTACTTATCGGTTGTGATGCTGGCACGCTCAATATGCCAAAGATAAAAGGCTCTCACACAGCAATGAAAAGTGGAATGATCGCAGCAGAGTCAATAAACGATCATATATTGTCTGGAAAAGATTTATCTATTTTTGAAGAAAAATTTAAAAAAAGCTGGTTATACGAAGAACTGTATAAAGCTAGAAATGTAAAGCCAAGTTTTAGTTGGGGGTTAATACTTGGAATTATATTTACAGGTATAGATCAAATCTTATTTAGAGGTAGATTACCTTTTACTTTAAAACACAAGCATGCAGATCATGAAACTTTAAAACCTGCTAATCAAATGCCAAAAATTAATTATCCAAAACCTGACAATATTATAACTTTCGATAAAACTAGTTCAGTTTATTTAACAGGCACAAATCATACAGAAAATCAACCAGTGCATTTACAATTAAAAGATCCAAATTTACCTATTAGTTATACATTAGAACAATTTGATGAACCTGCTCAAAGATATTGTCCTGCTGGAGTTTATGAAATCCAAAAAGAAAACAATATTAATAAATTTGTAATTAATTCTCAGAATTGTATTCACTGTAAAACTTGCGATATAAAGGAACCTTCACAAAATATTATTTGGGTTACACCTGAAGGTGGAGGTGGACCAAAATATGGCAATATGTAGTTAAGATAAATCTATTGCAAATTTTTTGAGTGTTTCGATAGGTAAAATTTTTAAAGTATTTTCGTGAGTTTTTTTCAAAAAAATTGGACAACCTTTTCCAGCCTCAACTGCTCTTGCATACCAAGTTGCACAAACACACCAGCCATCCCCATCCTTTAGTCCTGGAAATCCATACTCAGGGTGAGGAGTAATTAAATCATTACCAGCTTCTTTACACCATTCTAAAAATTCATTATTTACTTTAGCACAAACAGTGTGCAATCCTTTATCGTTATCATCTGTGTTACAACATCCATCTCTATACCAGCCAGTTAACGGATCCAAAGAACATTCTTCTAGGTCTTCACCAAGAACATTTTTTTGTTTTTTTCCCATTTAAACTTTTGTTGGATTTGGCTGACCTTTATAAACTTTTTTAGGATCAAATTTTTTTTCTTTTTCTGTAAATTTCATTTCAACTTTTCTACCATTATTTATTGGTCCTAATGGAACTGATCTATAAAAACAAGATCGATACCCAACATGACAACTAGCACCATCCCCAATATCAACTGTTAACCAAACAGAATCTTGATCATCATCGATTCTTATTTCAATAACCTTTTGAACAAAACCACTTGTTTTACCTTTGTGCCAAATAGTATTCCTCGATCTACTAAAATAATGAGCTTGTTTAGTTTCAATAGTTTTTTTTAACGCTTCTATATTCATATAGCCATGCATTAAAATTTCTTTAGTTTTTGAACACGTGGTGATAACAGGAATTAATCCGTCATTATCGAATTTTGGAGAAAGAAGATTTCCTTCTTCGATTTCAACTACATTTTCTCTTTTTTTGAACATTTAAGGTAATTATGTAGCACATATATGGATATATTAAATATTTTAAAAATGTGTATTTATAGGTATAAAACCTCAGATGAAATTAGTAAAAGATATTAATAATAACGAAAAATTTAAAGAAGTCTCAGACAAAGAGGCTGAAGAAGCTTTTAAGACAATTTTATCTTGGATGGGGGAAGATCCAAATAGAGAGGGTTTATTAGAAACACCAAAAAGAGTTGTAAAAGCATTTAAAGAATATTTTAAAGGTTACAAAGAAGATCCAAATAAAGTTTTAGATAAAACTTTCGGTGATGTTGAAGGGTACGATGATATGGTTGTTCAGAAAAATATTTCAGTTCATAGTCATTGTGAACATCATATGGCACCAATAATTGGTAAAGCACATGTTGCATATATTCCAAAAAAAAGAGTTGTTGGATTAAGTAAGTTAGCAAGAGTTGTTGAGGTTTTTTCCAAAAGACTACAAACACAAGAGAGATTAACTATGCAAATTGCGAATACACTTATGGAGTCTTTGGATGCTAAAGGTGTAGCTGTTACAATTGACTCTACTCATCAGTGTATGACTATGAGAGGAATTAAAAAAGAACAAGCAACAACTGTAACAAATTATTACCTAGGTCAATTTAAAGAAGATCTTAGTTATCAAAATAGATATTTGAGATTTATTAGTATTGTAAAAGAATAAAAAGTGTCTGATCAATTTAAAGCATTAATTTTAAATCAAAAAGGTGAAGAGTTTACAAGAGAAGTGAAATTAATTGATAAAAGCTTTTTAAAACATGGGGATGTTACTATAAAAGTAGATTATTCAGATCTTAATTTTAAAGATGGAATGATTTTGAAAAACGGTGGACGATTAGTAAAAGAATTTCCTCATATTCCTGGTATAGACTTTTCTGGAACAGTTTTAGAAAGCAAGAATTCTAAGTTCAAAGAGGGTGATGAGGTAATTCTTACAGGATTTAGAGTTGGAGAAATTTTTTATGGTGGATATTCACAAATTGCTAAAGTAAACGGTGACTTCTTAGTAAAAAAACCAAATAATTTAACAAGTAAACAAGCAATGATACTTGGCACAGCCGGTTTAACATCTTTAATGAGTGCTTTTGCTATCAAGGCCAGAGAAGAAATTTTACTTGGAGAAAAAGTAAATAATGTTTTGGTAACAGGTGCAACTGGTGGTGTAGGAAGTATTGCAGTAATCGCATTAAATAAGATGGGATATAATGTAACCGCTGTTACAGGAAAAGATTCAAAAGCAGATTATTTAAAATCTTTGGGTGCTCAAAATATTATCAATAGATCTGAATTTGATAAAGATCCAAGACTTATTGATAAAGGATTATGGGACGGGGTTGTAGATACAGTAGGAGGCAAGATACTAGCTAATACTATTGTACAAACTAACCCTAATGGAATCATTGCTGTATGTGGAAATGCGAATACAAATGAATTAAACACAAACGTTATACCATTTATGTTACGAGGAATAAAACTTTGGGGTATGGACTCTGCTAATTGTAGTATTAAAAGAAGAGAATTTATCTGGGGTGAAGCTGCAAACTTAATTGATTTTAATTTATTAGAAAAATCTATTCAAACAGTTAGCTTAGAAGAATTGATTGAAACTTATCCAAAGATATTAAAAGGTGAGATATCAGGAAGAGTTTTAGTTGATTTAAATAAATAATGGATTGGGACAAATTAAAGATATTTCATGCAGTTGCAGAAGCTGGTAGTTTTACAAATGCAACAATTAATCTAAACCTTAGTCAATCTGCAATAAGCAGACAAATACAGTCTTTAGAACAAGATTTAAATGTTCAACTTTTTGAGAGACATGCTAGAGGGCTCACTTTAACTGAAAATGGGGAGTATGTTTTTAAAACTGCCCATGAAGTAATTTCAAAACTGAAAGAAGTTGAAGTTTCTTTGGGAGATCAAAAAACAAAACCATCTGGAAAATTAATTATAACAACTGTGAGAAGTTTTGGTACCCATTGGCTTACCCCGAGAATACAAGAGTTTATGACACTAAATCCTGAAATAGAGATAGAATTAGTATTTGATGACAAAGAATTAGATTTGAGTACTAGACAGGCTGATATAGGTATTTTTATGAGAAGACCAAAACAATTAAATTATATTCAAAAAAAATTAGTTGATATTAAGTACTATATATATGGGTCAAACAAATATCTCGAAAAACATGGTATGCCAAAGTCAATCAATGATTTAAATAAACACAAATTTATTTCTTTTGGCAAGGGTGCTCCGTCTCCAGTTTATAATCCTGATTGGGCTTTGAAGATAGGTGTAAAAGATGGAAAAAAAAGAAAATCAATAATGAAGGTGAATAGTGTTATGGGTCTATTATTAGCTGTGGAGTCTGGAGTTGGATTAGCAGCTTTACCAGAATATTTAGTTTCAAATTCTAACAATTTAATCAAAGTACTTCCTAAGTGTGAAGGGCCAATTACTGAAGCTCATTTTGTTTATCCTCAATCACTGAAAAATACTGCAAGAATAACTGCTTTTAGAAATTTTCTTTTTAGTAAAATTGGTGATTGGAAAACTTAATTTAATCATTTGATTTGTCATTTACAAAAACAGATACACCTCTTGAGTTTATATCAACATCAAATTTTTTATGTAGTGGTGGAAATGCTCTTTGAGAACAATCTAGTCTATCACAAGTTCTACATGAAACACCAATAGGTATTTCTGAACTTTTGTCACTTACATTAATATTCTCAGTATAAACAAATTCTTTTGCATATTTTGCCTCACAACCTAATCCTATTGACAATATACTTTTTGAACGACCAAACCTTCCAACACCTTTTTCAACTGTTCTAGCAATACAAACATATTTTTCACCGTTGGTCATTTTACTTACTGCTGCTTGTATTACTCCTGGTCTAGTAAATGCTGAGTATACATTCCATCTAGGACATGCTCCTCCATATCTTGGAATTTCAATACCTGATAAAGAAAATCTTTTTGATATATTACCTGCCATGTCTACTCTTAACATATGAAATGGGATACCAGGTAACTTAGGATCTTGTAGACATGTAACTCTATGTGCTACTTGTTCAAATGATGTTGCAAAAGTATTTTGTAGAAGTTCTAAATCATATTTTAGTTTTTTACATTCTAAATGAAATAATTTGTATGGCATAAGTATAGCGGCACCGCAGTAATTTAAAAGAGCTACCTTAGTTAATCTTTTTGATTCCTCTGATGGAAAAGAGAAATTTGATAAGTATTCATCAATTTCTTTCATTGCACCTTCCTGGGCTATCTGTGAAGCAGCATATAATTTTTTAGTTTCTAGAGAATTATAATCACTTAACAAGAGTTCTTTTTTATCTTTATTAAATATTTTTGAAAAAGGTTTTTCCTCCTCAGGAATTACATCCTTAACTATAATAGAATACTCAGATTTTAAATAATCGCATAGTGCAACATAACGTGTACGATTATTTTTTTGAACTTTAGCAAATATTTTATTTGCAAATTCTTCAAGTTTAGGAAAATAATTTTTATTTTCTTGAAGGAAATCTGAAATTACTTCTCCAGGAAAAGAATTTTTCCTATTATCAACTTTTTTCCCTGAAAGCTTTTCAATTTTGTTAATTAATTCATGGTCTTTTTCTTTTAAAATATCTCCAAGTCTTATCAAAGCTTTCCCGATTTTTGGATTGGTACTCACTAAATCTTTTACTTCTGGCCCGAGTATGTCTAAATCTTCAAACAATTTGTCATCTAATATTTCTGAAATTGAGTTTTCAAGATTAGCATCAGATTTTGAAGTTAAATCTGAAAGTTCAATTTTAAGTTTTTCGCAAACTTTTAAAAGTAAATCACCGTCAATTTTCCTTTTTCCTCCCTCAATAAGATTCAAGTAACTTGGAGAAATATCTAACTCTTCCGCAAGCTTATTTGCTTGAAGACCTAATTGCCTCCTAAAAGCCTTGATTTTTGGACCAATTTTTGTATCTAATTGACTCATATTTTCTATTAGTAAATTTTGTAAATTTAAATTTACATTAAATTTCCTTATTTTACAAGCTTTTTATATTATTTTATAGATTTTGTAAATCTTGTAAATTATAAGACATCTATGGACGAAATATTAAAAAACATTGAAAATGAGGCTCAAATCATAAGAAAAGAGGATCTAGCTAGACACAATAGCAAAGGTATCTACATGAGAGATGATAATTGTGATTGGGGTTCAAGTGGAATGAAAGACCTTGCTGAGACTCTAAACGACGGCAATTAATTCGTTCAACTTTATCTTTTTTTTTCTCTTAAAATAAATAATAAACAAAGGATACCAAAAATAATATGAGTGCAGAAAATATTTCTTATGACCTTAAAAGATTTGCAGGTATTAAACGAGACTATTCCCCAGAGGAAGTTGAGAGACTTAGAGGTTCAATAAAAATAGAATATTCATTGTGCAAACAACAATCTATAAAATTGTGGAATTTATTAAATTCGGAACCTTACGTAAATACTTTAGGTTCATTATCTGGAAATCATGCGGTCCAACATGCTAAGGCTGGATTAAAAGCAATTTATTTAAGTGGATGGCAAGTAGCTGCAGATGCAAATAGTGCAGGGGAAATGTACCCTGATCAATCGTTGTATCCATATGACAGTGCGCCAAAATTAGTTGAGTCTATGAATAATGCATTAATTAGAGCAGATCAAATTCAACATATGGAAATTAAAGATGGTGAAATGAAACCTAAAGATAGGGTAGATTATATGTTGCCAATAATTGCTGATGGAGAAGCTGGATTTGGCGGACCTTTAAACGTTTTTGAATTATCAAAAAAATTTATAAAAGTTGGAGCTGCTGGAGTTCATTTTGAAGATCAATTGGCTAGTGAAAAAAAATGTGGACATATGGGAGGAAAAGTTTTGGTTCCAACTAGCACAATGATTAAGAACTTAAAAGCAGCGAGATTAGCAGCTGATATTGCTAATGTTCCTTTGATTATACTTGCTAGAACTGATGCAAATGCTGCAAAATTAATAACTAATGATAACGATGAAAATGATAAACCTTTTTTGACGGGCAAAAGATCACCAGAAGGATTTTATTATGTAAAACATGGTATTGAACAAGCAATTTCAAGAGGGTTAGCATATGCACCTTATTCTGATTTAATATGGTGTGAAACAGCTACACCAAATTTAGAAGAAGCAAAAAAGTTTGCAGAGGCTATTCATAAAAAATTCCCTGGAAAGTTATTAGCATATAATTGTTCCCCATCTTTTAATTGGAAAAAACATTTATCAGATTCAGAAATCGCAACTTTTCAACAAAAAATAAGTGAAATGGGATACAAATTTCAATTTATTACTCTTGCAGGTTTTCATACTCAGAATATCGCTATATTTGAATTAGCTCAAAAATATAAAAATGAAGGAATGACTGCATATTCGAAAATACAACAACAAGAGTTTGCAAGAGAAAAAGATGGTTATACTAGTGTAAAACATCAAAGAGAAGTAGGCACTTCATATTTTGATGCAGTTTCGAACACTATAAGTAGTGGCAAAAGCTCAACGACTGCAATGGATGGTTCAACTGAGTCGGAGCAATTTTAATTTACAAAATTTAAAAATATTTTCCTCTTTATTGTTTATCTAAGGCTCCAAGAGCCTTAGTTTTTCTCTTAAATAATCCTATGCGACATTGTGTGCGATTGATTATCATTCTCAATGCGAATAGTTATCAATCTCAACAATTGTAATAGGAGAGATTAATGAGAAAAATATCAATATTTGCATTAATTATATCATTATTTATTTCAACTTTAGCAATCGCTAATGAAGTAAATGTCTTTAATGCAAGACACTATAAGGCAGACTCTGAGCTTTATTCAAAGTTTACTAATATGACAGGCATAAAAGTAAACCTTATAAATGGAAAGTCAGGTGCTTTAGAGAAAAGAATAATTAGTGAAGGTGCAGATTCTTCAGCTGATTTATACATTACAGCAGATGCAGGAAGATGTGGTGCTATGGACTCGAAAGGAACACTTCAGGGTGGTTTAACTTCCCCAGCAATCAAAGCAGCTGTTCCAAAAAGCTTTAGAACAAATAAGTGGGTTGGTATCGCAAAAAGAGCAAGAATAATTTATTACTCACCCGAAAGAGTTACTGGTGCTGAATTATCTGGAATGACTTATGAAGGTCTAGCAGATCCTAAATGGAAAGGTAGATTGGTAATCAGAAAATCAAGCAACATTTACAATAAATCTCTTGTAGCTTCATTGATCAAAAACAATGGAAAGGCTGCAACAGCTGCATGGGCTGAAGGTGTCGTTGCTAATATGGCAAGAACACCAACAGGTAATGACAGAGCTCAAATAATGGCAGTGGCAGCTGGTGAAGCTGATATTGCAGTAGCTAATACATATTATTTAGCTCTTATGTTATCCGGTAAGAAAGGTGCAGAACAACAAGAAGCTGCAAAAAAAGTTAAAGCATTCTTCCCTAATCAAAATGATAGAGGAACTCACATGAATGTTAGTTGTGCAGCTTTGGTAAAAGGTGCACCTAACAAAGCTAATGCTGTCAAACTTGTAGAGTTTTTATTAACTCCAGCGTCTCAAGAGCATTTTACAAATAATACTTTTGAGTTTCCAATGATTGATGGTGTTTCACCTAGTCCATTAGTAGTAAATAACTTAGGGTTAGACTTTAAACAAGATATGAAAACTAAGCTAGCTTCTTATGGAAAAAATCAAGCTGCTGCAGTAGAGGTAATGACTGCTGCTGGTTGGAAGTAATATGAAAAAAGAAAAAGAATTTATATCTGATGTTGATTATAATAATTCTTCCAAAGCATGTTACCCTTGCAACCAGGAGTGTGAAAAAATCAATAAAAGAATAAATGATAGAAAGTTGTCCGAAATTAAAACTAAGGAGGTTCCGCACATCCTAAAAGTATTTAATTTTTGATTTTTCTGAAATAGTGTCCATAATAGACTCTAGTTTGTTATGGACACTTTACTTTTCATGTTTATAAGGCGGATTATAATATGAAATTCAATAGTTGGTTTTTTTCATCTTTTTTAATTTCCTGTATAGTTTTAATTCCAATTATAACTGTATTTACTAGCTTTTTTGAAAATACTTCGAACTATTATGAAATATTAAAAAATACTTTTTTGATAGAATATATTTTTAATTCATTTATTCTTTTAATTTCCGTTTTATTTTTTACCTTTGTGATAGGCACTGGGACAGCATACCTGGTATCATTTTATAAATTTCCAGGAAGTGAATTTTTTAAGTGGGCATTAATATTATCTTTTGCAGTTCCACCATATATCTACGCATATTCACTGACTGCTTTTTTTGAGAATTATGGAACTGCTTTTACTATTTTGAAAAACTTATTTGGAGAAGCAAATTATAATAAAAATATCCCAAAATTCGATGGTATGTTTGGAGCGATATTGTCTATTTCTTTCTCTCTTTATGCATATGTATATATATTAGCAAGGGCTTCGTTTTTATATCAATCACAAAATCTAATAGATTTAGGTAAAAATCTAGGTTTTTCGAAGTTTAAATCTTTTAATAAAATAATACTTCCATCAGCTAGACCCGCAATAGTTGCTGGTTTGTCTTTGGTAGCAATGGAGACTTTAGCAGAATTTGGGGCAGTTGATTTTTTCTCTATAAACACACTGACCACTGGTATTTATAACTCCTGGATTTATTTTGATGATTTAGCTTTTGCCAATAGAATATCTTTTTTCTTATTATTATTTATATTTTCTTTATTTATTTTGGAAAATCTATCCAGAAGAAAAGCTAAATATCATTTTAATTCAAAAGGGGGATTTAAAAAAAAAGAAAAAATTAAACTTTTTGGTGGTGAGGCTTTATCAGCATTCATATTTTGTTTTATTATTTTTTTTATAAGTTTTTTATTTCCTTTAAGTCAAATGTTTTACTGGACAATTAAGTTTCCAGAAAATTTATTTGATTTACAAATTAAAGATCTCTTTTTTAATACTCTGTATTTAGTCATATTATCTAGTTTAGTCTTGATAATTTTTTCTTTAATATCTAATTATGGTAATAGAGTTTCAAATAATAAAACTCTCAATATTTTATCTACTTTATCAATATCAGGCTATGCTATACCAGGAGTAATTCTAGCTATCGCCTTTATTACTTTTATAGCATGGTTCGATAACAGCATAATTAAATTATTAGGTTTTGATTCAATAAAGAAAATATTTATAGGTTCTATTTTTGGATTAGTTCTTGTTTATTTTATTAGATTTTATTCTTTAGCTTTCAATGGGATAAAATCAGGGTATGAAAAGATTAATATTTCAGTTGATGAGAGCGCATATTTACTTGGTTATTCTAAAAGAAAAACTTTTATGAATATTCATATTCCTTTTTTAAGAAATTCGCTTTTATTTATTGTAATTTTAATATCATTAGAAATAATTAGAGAACTACCAATTACTCTAATCTTAAGACCTTTTAATTTTGAAACTTTTGCAACTACTGCTTACATCTCTGCATCTGAGGACTTGTTGGAAGCAGCAGCTGTGCCATCTTTATTTTTAATTTTAATTGCAAGTTTTTTTATTATAATTACATCAAAGTATATTTTGAGAGAAACATATGAATAATAAATATTTTGAAGTTAAAAATGTTGATTTTAAAGTTGGGGGAAAAACTAAAGTTAGAAATGTATCTTTTTCAATAGAAAAAGAAGGAGATGTAATTTGTCTTTTAGGCCCATCAGGTATCGGAAAGACAACGATACTGAGATCAATAGCTGGATTAGAAAAAATAGATAATGGTTTAATAAAAATTAGAGAAAAAATACTTTCATCAAAAAAAATAAATATAGAGCCTGAAGATAGAAATGTGTCTCTTGCTTTTCAAGAAAATAGTTTATTCCCACACTATAATGTTAAGAAAAATATATTACTAGGAGCTGAGAAAAATAAAAAAAAAAAAGATAAAAAAATTAGTTTACAAGAAATAATTGATTTACTAGATATTCATCAAATTTTAGATAAATATCCTCACCAAATAAGTGCTGGAGAAGCACAAAGAGCCTCTCTTGCTAGATCTTTAATGACACAACCTGATCTTTTGTTATTAGATGAACCATTATCGAATGTTGATCAAAGTTTTAAAGAAGAAATTCAAGTTAGGTTAAAAAAGATATTAAATAGACTTAAAATTTCCACTATAATTGTTACACATGACTCTTATGAAGCGTTTTATTTGGGATCTAAGTGTGGAATAATTTTAAATCAAGAATTGAAACAATTCGATGATCCTTACAAAGTTTATCATTTTCCAAATTCGATTGAGGTAGTTAATTTTTTAAATAGAGGTGTTTTAATACCAGCAGAAGTTACAAGTCCAAAGAGTTTAGAAAATCAAGATTTAGGTAAAATTACCGGTAATTTTATAAAAACTTTTCCTATTGGCTCTAAGGTTAAACTCTTAATACAGCCAGAAGATTTAGAACATGACGATAAGAGTAATTTAAAGCTTGAAGTTGTCGATAGAAAATTTAGGGGAACAGGTTTTATTTATACTTTAAAGACACAAAGTAGAAAGTTAATTCCAGTTTTTGTTCAATCCCATCATATACATCAACATGAATTAGATGAAAAGTTTGGAATAAAAAGACCAATTCATATTGATCATATAGTCTGCTTCTAATAAAAGCCTTCTAGAAAATGAATAGTAATTTAAAGATTTTTTTTAAAGGCATCATCGACGTAAGTCCGTTAATGATTCCGGTAGTTCCCTTTGGTTTAATATTTGGAGTACTTTCTATTGATGTTGGGTTTACCCCTTTAGAAACAATGGGTATGTCTATTATAATTTTTGGAGGAGCATCACAAATAATATTATTACAACTATTTACTGGTGGAGCTTCATCTTTAGTAATTATAAGTTCAGTTGGCGCAGTAAATTCGAGACATCTTTTATATGGAGCAGTAGTCTCTGAACATCTTTCGGATTTGAAAATTATTTGGAAAATTCTTATTTCATATTTTTTAGTTGATCAAGCTTTTGCCAGGTCAAATGAATACTTCAAAAATAATAGGGATCATAATAAGTATTTTCATTTAGTTGGTGGTGGAATTACTTGCTGGGTAATATGGCAAACAACTACATTTTTAGGCATTGTTTTAGGTTCATTTATACCAGAAAAACTTGGTTTGAGTTTTGCAGTGCCATTAACTTTCTTAGCATTGTTAGTTAATGATTTTAGAAAATTAATAAATGTAATTGTTATAATTATTTCAGGTATTGTAGCTACGTTTGGATTTAATTATATTCCTTATAAAGCTTACGTAATAGTTGCTGGTCTAACAGCACTTGTTTTTGCGGCAATCTTAACAAAATATTTAAAAAATAATGAGTAATTGGTCTTTAATAATATATTGTGGTTTAATAACTTTTTTAACAAGATTTTCAATGATTGCATTATTGAAAAAGGAAATGTTTAACAAAAGAATGAGAGAAATCTTATCTTATGTACCATCAGCAATTTTTCCTGCAATAATATTTCCTGCTATTTTTCTTGATAATTCTGGAGATTTTCATTTGGAGAATAATCCAAAAATAATAGCAGCAATTATTGCTACGCTAATTGGTATAATAAGCAAGAATATTATTGCGACAATTATTTCAGGATTAGCCTCTTATTGGTTTTTAATATTCGTGTTATAAATTTTTTATGAAAAAAATCTTTACACTCATTTTTTGTTTAATTGCATTCAATGTGAATGCAATGGAAAAAGAAACAACTTTTAAAAAAGATTTGTTTGATAAAGCTCAATCAGAAGGTAAAGTTGTAATTGTAAGTTCTTGGATTAAATATTGTTCTTCTTGTGCAAGCCAAATGAAAGTTTTGAATAAAGCAAAGGATGAATTTGATAATATAGAATATTTTACATTTGATGTAACTAATAAAGAAATTGCAAATTTATTTGATGTCCAATATCAAACTACACTTTTAATATTTAAAGATAAAAAATTGGTTTACAGAAGCATTGGTGAGACAAGAAAAGATTTAATATATAAAGCTATTAAATCTTCTATTTAAGCTTAAGCACCCAATTTAATATTTTTAGATACATTAGACTCAATCTTAACAGGTTTTTTTAAGTTAAGATTGTTCATAATATCAATGTATTCATCAACACTACTAACTTGTAATCTTGGATTATGTTTTTTTTCTTTACCAATTGTACTTACTTTTTCACCCTTGTAATCATGTGCGGGGTATAAAAGAGTTTCTTCTGGTAATTTCAGAAGTTTATTAAAAATTGAATTATATGAGTCTTTAGCATTACCATTTTGAAAATCAGTTCTGCCTGTTCCATTTATTAATAAAGTATCACCTGAAAAAAGATAATTATTCATCAAAAAACTATAACTATCTGATGTATGTCCAGGGGTATACATAGCTTTAATTTTAAGATTATCTAAATTTATTAACTCATCATCTTTGACTTTGATTTCTACTGTCTCAGCTGGACTGTGTTCTCCCATAATTGTCGAACAATTAGTTATATTTTTAAGTTTTGAGGCACCGGTTACGTGATCAGCATGAATATGGGTATCAATGACCTTAACTAATTTTAAATTAAGTTCTTTTAATAAATTTATATAATTTTTTACATTTTCAATTACGGGATCTATTATTAAGGCCTCACGGCCCTTTCCAGATGATATAAGGTATGTATAAGTGCTAGATTGATGATCGAATAATTGTCTAAATATCATCCTTAAATAATATCATAAATTTCAAAATTTATAAAAGTTATAAAATTTTAATAAATATTCCAACTTAGTTATCTTTGATTTAATTGAACAACTTTTCGATGTTGATTTCCTTTATAGCTAGCTAGGGGTCTAATAAGTTTATTTGCAGCATGTTGTTCAATAATATGTGCTGACCAACCAGTTATTCTTGCTATTACAAATATTGGTGTGAAAAAATCAGTATCAAATCCCATTAGATGATACATAGGACCAGTTGGATAATCAACATTTGGGTAAATATCTTTTCTTTCAATCATCACTTTTTCAACTATGTCATAGATTTTTTCAAATTTTTTATCTTTTTTAATTTTTGCTACTTTACTAAAATATTTTCTCATTGTTGGAACTCTAGAGTCTCCACTTTTATATACTCTATGACCAAATCCCATTACTACATCTTTATTATCTAAAGCTTTATTAATCCATTTATAAGCATTTTCTGGTTTTTTAATTTTATTCATCATATGCATGACTTCTTCATTGGCACCACCATGTAATGGACCTTTTAAACTTGCGATAGCACCCGTTATCGCACCATGAATATCTGATAGGCTACTTGTTATTGTTCTTGCAGTAAAAGTTGAAACATTGAAACTGTGCTCAGCATATAATATTAAAGAAACATCAAAAGCCTTTACAATTTCTTTGTCTGGCACTTTGCCAAAACACATGTGGAAGAAGTTTTCAGCAAAAGATAGATTGGTTTTTGGCGGTATAATCTTTTTTCCTTTTCTAGACCTGTAGAATGCTGCTAAAGCAACTGGTGTTTTTGCAAAAATTCTCATTACTTTTCTCATATTTGCTTTAGGAGAATTGTCTTTAGTCTCTTTATCTTCTAATCCCATAATGCTTACAGCTGTTCTCGCAACATCCATCGGATGAGCATTTTTTGGGAATTTTTTAATGTCTTCAATTAAATTTTTTGAGAGCTTTCTATCTTTTCTCTCTTGTTTTTCAAAATTTTTTAGTTGTTTTTTATTTGGCAGTTCACCATTTAATATCAAATAAGCAACTTCTTCAAATTTACATTCTGCACATAAATCTTGTGCTGTATAACCTCTATAAGTTAAAGAATTAATTTCAGGCATAACTTTAGACACCTCAGTTTCATCAACAACTATTCCAAGTAAACCCTTTTTTATTTCATCACTCATTATTCATGTCCTTCAGTGCTAAAATTATAAATCTTATCATCTAAATTATTATATTTTTCATAATCAACAAGCTCATATAATCGTTTTCTAGTCTGCATTTTATCAATTATATTATTTTGATGTCCATTTACATAAATGTCTCTTAATCCATCTTCAACATTTTTCATGGCCAATCTTTGCGTTGTCACTGGGTAAATCACAATATTATATCCAAATTGCTCCAACTCTTTATAATTAAATAGTTTTGATTTTCCAAACTCAGTCATGTTTGCTAGTAAATAACATGGAAGTTCTTTTCTTACTTTTTCAAAATCTTTTTCATCATGTAAAGCTTCTGGAAAAATAATTTCTGCACCTGCATCAATATAGGCCTTACATCTTTCAATCATTTTATCAATTCCTTCTACACTTTTTGCATCAGACCTCGCAATAATCTTGAAGTTTTCATCTTTTTTGGCAGCCACACATTCTTTAATTTTTTTTACCATTGCCTCAGTAGAAATTAATTCTTTATTATCTAAATGACCACATCTCTTCCTTTCAATTTGGTCTTCTAAATGAACAGAAGAGATTCCAAATTCTTCAAATGTTTCGATTGTTTCTTTACATGATTTAAAACCAGTATCTATATCGACAATTGTTGGAAGGTTAGTTACTCTTGATATAAGATAAGACCTCGTGCTTACATCCTGCAGTGTTGTTAAACCAATATCAGGAAAACCAAGATCATTTGCCATCACACCTCCAGAGACATAAACTGCATCATAACCTATTTCCTCAATTAATTTTGCTGTTAATGGATTATATGCTCCAGGCACTCTTAAAATTTTTTTAGATTTAAGCTTATTAACAAAATTTTTTCTTTTTTGAAATGGATCATTCTTTACAAAATGCATTAAAAAATTCCTTTTTTTAAATTTCTTTTAAGTTTGCCTCTTTTTAACTCTAAATTCAATTTATCTAATTGACCTGATTTCAACTTTTTTAAATTTTGTACTACTTTTAAAAATCTATTACTTTCTTTTTTGTCTAGTATTCTTTCAGTAAGTATTAAAAATTTATTTATATAGTTTTTTCTTTTAAAAGGACGTAAACCGAAGGGATGAGCATCTGCAACACCTTGTTCTTCAGTGATTTTTTTTCCATTTTTAAGAGTTATTACTACTTTTGCTCCAAAAGCTTTTTTTTTAGGGTTTGGGTCATGATATTTTTTAGTCCATTTCTTATCTTCGTGAGTTTTTATTGATCTCCAAATTTTAATTGTACTTTTTCTTTTTGCCCTAGCCCTGGTATATGATTTTACATGGTGCCAAGTGCCATCTTCTAAAGCAACGGCAAATATATACATTATAGAATGATCTAAAGTTTCTCTACTTGCGTTAGGATCCATCTTTTGAGGATCATTTGCCCCAGTGCCAATCACATAATGAGTGTGATGGCTTGTATAAATATCTATTTTCTTAATTTGATTTAAATTTTGTACCTTCTTTTTAAGTTTTTTTGCTAAATCAATTAAAGCTTGTGATTGATATTCAGCAGAATATTCTTTTGTATAAGTTTCAAGAATAGCTTTTTTTGTCTCTCCTTTTTTTGGTAGAGGTACTTTGTATAATGCTTTTTTACCATCAAGAATTCTTGCAATAACACTATCCTCTCCTTCGTAGATTGGACTCGGAGCACCTTCGCCACGCATCACTCTATCAACAGCCTCTATTGCAAGTTTTCCTGCGTGTGCTGGTGCATAAGCTTTCCAACTTGAGATTTCACCTTTTCTTGATTGTCTGGTGGAAATTGTTGTATGTAATGCCTGTTGTACAGCCTGATAAATTGTTTCAGTATTTAATTTCAACATTGAACCTATCCCAGCTGCAACACTAGGACCAAGATGAGCTATGTGATCTACTTTATGTTTATGTAAACAGATGCCTTTAACTAAATTTACTTGAACTTCATAAGCAGTAATAATTCCTCTTAGCAGGTCCAAACCACTTTTTTTATTTTGTTGAGCTACACTTATTAAGGCAGGAATATTATCTCCTGGGTGACTATAATCAGCTGCCAAGAAAGTATCATGAAAATCTAATTCTCTTACAGCTGTGCCATTTGACCAGGCAGCCCACTCACAATCGAATTTTAATTTGCTACTAACACCAAATAAAGTTGCACCATTTTTTCTAGAATGTTTTAATGCCATTTCTCTTGAAGAAATTACTGGTCGTCTATTAATAGAAGCAATAGCAACTGAAGCGTTGTCAATTATTCTATTAATAACCATCTCAATTGCCTGTTTATTTAATTTCGCTTTATCACTTGCTATTTCAGCTATTTTCCATGCAAGTTGTTTTTTTTTAGGAAGATGGATTTTAGATGGGTAAACTTTTACTTTATGTACTATCAAAATAACTCCTAATGTTCGAAATTGTTTTAATAGTTAAAAAAAAATAATCAATATTAAAGATATTTTGCTACAATTTTTTCAATGCCATTAAAGTCATTAATAAGGTGATTATGGTAAATTTCATTAGTATTTTTTTCAGTATACCCATTTTTTAATAAAATCATAGGAATGCCAGATTCCTTTGCAGCATTAGCATCATTTTCACTATCTCCTATCATTAAAGATTTTTTTATATCTCCACCAACAATTTCTATAATAGAGGTTATATGTCTAGAGTCTGGTTTACAATAATCAAAAGTATCTGAACCTGCTATAAAATCAAAATAATCGTATATTCCAATTTTTTTTAGAAGCTTTACTGATAGATGTTCTTGCTTATTTGTACAAACAGACATTGATATCTTTTTATTTTTACACCACTCTAAAAATTCTTTAACCCCCTTTATCAGAGTACTTTCATTAATTATGTTCTTTCCATAAAAATTTATAAACTCTTTCACCATTTTATCTTTAATTAAATTATCATTGATTTTACTAAATTCTTTTTTTGCCTGTCCCCAAATTGATCTTCCAATTAAGGCACCGGCACCTTTGCCTACTAAATTTCTTATTTCGTCAGTTGATTTTGTGGGGTAACCATATTTCCTCATTACATAATTATGTGCGTTCATTAAATCTGGAGCTGTGTCAACTAATGTTCCATCTAGATCAAATAAAATTGTATATTTTTGAGTCATTTAAAAGTATTTTTAAGAAATATTTTGTGAATTAAGAAACATCTAAAGTTAATATAAAGATTTTTTCAAATGAAACAAATAAATTCACAAAAATTACAACAAAAACTAAGAAATAAATTTATCAAATCTGGGGTAAGAATGATTGGCCCTGATACAATTTTTTTTTCAAAAGATACAAAAATTGGAAAAAATGTTGTGATTGATCCTTATGTAGTTTTTGGACCTAGGGTAAAAGTAGGCAATAACGTTCAAATTAAATCCTTTAGTCACCTGGAAAACTGCAGAATAGAAAATAAAGTTGAAGTAGGACCATACGCTAGATTAAGACCTGGAACAATTTTAAAAGAAGGATCAAAAATTGGAAATTTTGTTGAAGTAAAAAAAAGTATTATTGGTAAAAAATCAAAAGTTAGCCACCTCTCTTATATTGGAGACACAAACGTAGGCATGAATGTAAATATTGGTGCTGGTACAATTACTTGTAACTATGATGGTGTAAAAAAAAGTAAAACAAATATAAAAAAAAATGTTTTTATTGGTTCTAATTCCTCATTAGTAGCACCAGTTACAATAAATGAAAAAAGTATAATTGGAGCTGGTTCTGTAATAACTAAAAATGTTAAAAAAAATTCATTAGCATTAACAAGATCTGCTCAAGTAGAAGTAAAAAACTATAAAAAAAATAAAAAAAAATAATTTATGTGTGGTATTATAGGTATAACGAGTAATAAACCAGTATCTTCTGCAATAATAAATTCTCTTAGAAAACTTGAGTACAGAGGCTATGACTCTGCGGGTATTGCTACAATTGACAATGGTTTTATCAATGAAATTAAATCAGAGGGTAGAGTTGACAATCTAGAAAAAAATTTAGTTACAAAGAGTCTTAAAGGCACATTAGGTATTGGTCATGTGCGATGGGCAACACATGGAATACCTAATACAGTAAATGCACACCCTCATTCATCTGAAACAGTTTCGGTTGTTCACAATGGAATAATTGAGAATTCAACTATTTTAAAGAAACTCTTAATTAAAAAGGGTCATAAATTTAAATCCCAAACTGATACTGAAGTGATTGTACATTTAATTACAGAATACTTAAAAGAAAATAATTTAAAAGACACAATAATTAAAGTATTAAAACAATTACATGGGAGTTTTGCTTTAGGAATTATTTTTAAAGATCAATCAGATTTAATTGTTGGTGCTAGACGAGGATCCCCTCTTGCTGTTGGTTATGGACCAAATGAAAATTATTTAGGATCTGATTCATACGCATTAAAATCGATGACAAATAAAATTTCATATTTAGATGACGGTGAATTTTGCTTACTAAAAAAAAATAACGTTGAATTTTTTAATGAAAATGGGATTAAGGTAAATAAGAAAGTTTTGCATGTTTCTTCTCAAGAAGAAAATTATGAAAAGGGAGATTTTAAACATTTTATGGCTAAAGAAATTGAGGAACAGCCAATAACAATTAAGAATTGTGTTAAAGAGTATATAGATAATATTAATAATGAAATTAATATTTACAATATACCATGGAAATTTGATAATATATCATCTGTTGTTTTAATTGGATGTGGCACAGCATATCATTCATGTTTAATGGCAAAATATTGGTTTGAAGAATTAACATCATTAAATGTATCAACAGATATTGCATCAGAGTTTCGATATAGAAAAAATAGATTTAAAGAAGATACTTTATATATATTTGTTTCTCAATCTGGAGAAACAGCGGATACTTATGCTGCTTTAGACCTTTGTAATAAGAATAAGATGAAAACATGTTCAATTGTTAATGTTATTGAGAGCTCAATAGCCAGAGACGCAAATTTTGTTTTACCTATACATTGTGGACCTGAAGTGGGTGTTGCATCAACAAAAGCATTTTTAGGGCAAATGTTAGTTTTATACATATTTATTTTGAAGATCTCTTCTTTAACAAATGATTTAGATAAAAAAAATTTAACAAATAAAATTAAAGATTTAAAATTATTACCTAAACTAGTTCAAGAAACTTTACTGACAGAAGATAAAATAAGAATGTCCGCAGATACTTTTTCTGAAGCAAAAGGTTCAATGTTTCTTGGAAGAGGTTTCTCATATCCAATTGCTTTGGAGGGAGCATTAAAATTAAAAGAATTATCTTATGTTCATGCAGAGGGTTATCCAGCTGGTGAAATGAAACACGGTCCTCTTGCACTTATTGAGGATGGAATGCCAGTAGTGGTGTTAGCACCAAGAGATAATTATTATAAAAAAACTATTTCTAATATGCAGGAAGTTATTGCAAGAGGTGCAAAAGTTTTATTAATAACAAATAAAAGCACAGATGAAGTAGTTTCAGAAAATATTTGGCAAACTATCGAAGTAGAGAATTCTAACTATGATTTAATTCCTTTTCTTTTAACTATTCCCTTACAAAAACTAGCTTATTATTCTGCACTAAAAAAAGGATATGATATAGATAAGCCTAGGAATTTAGCTAAATCGGTCACTGTTGAATAATCATTAAACTCTGTTAAAACAATCTAAGGTTGATTATGAAAAAATGGAAAGTAAACAGTTGGAGAAATTATCCAGTAAAACACATCCCAAAATATGAGGATGAGAAGGATCTTAATTTAGTTTTAAATAAGATTAAAAATTTTCCTCCTTTAGTATTTGCTGGTGAGACAACTCATCTAAAAAAACAGTTAGCTGAAGTGGTAGATGGTAAAGCTTTTTTATTACAAGGTGGTGACTGTGCTGAAAGTTTTGCTGAGTTTAATCCAGATAAAATAAGAGATTACTTTAAAGTATTTTTACAAATGTCTTTAGTTTTAACTTATTCTGCATCTTTACCAGTAGTAAAACTTGGAAGAATAGCAGGCCAATTCTCAAAACCACGAAGCGCACCAACAGAAAAACAAGGTGAAAAAGAATTACCAAGTTATTTAGGTGATAATATAAATGGAATTGAATTCTCAGAGAAGGCGAGAAAACCTGATCCAAAAAGACTTTTTAAAGCATATTCACAATCTGCTTCTACTTTAAATTTGATTAGAGCGTTTTGTCATGGAGGTTTTTCAGATCTTAAAAAAGTTCATTTGTGGAACTTAGGATATATAAAAAAAAGTCCTCAAGCTAAAAAGTTTAAAGAGTTAGAAGATAAAATTGCAGATGCTTTAGCTTTTATGGATGCGTGCGGAATAAATTCTGATTTTAACAGAAGATTAAAAACTGTAAACTTTTGGACTTCTCATGAGGCTTTATTATTACCTTTTGAGGAAGCAATGACAAGAGTAGACTCAACAACTGGAGAATGGCACGATACTTCAGCGCATTTTGTTTGGATTGGTGATAGAACAAGACAAATAGATGGAGGCCATGTAGAATTTTGTAGAGGAATTGAAAATCCAATAGGAATTAAATGTGGACCAACCTCAAAGCCTGATGACATTGCAAAAATATGTGAAAAGATTAATCCTAAAAATGAAAAAGGAAAGATCACATTAATTTCAAGATTTGGGCATGATAAGGTTGATAAATTTTTACCGAAATTAATAAGAGGAATTAAAAAAGAGGGTTTAAATGTAATTTGGTCATGCGACCCGATGCATGGTAATACCTTAGTATCTACGACTGGTTTTAAAACTAGACCTTTTAATAGTGTATTGAATGAAGTTAAAAATGTTTTTGAAGTGCACCAAAGCGAAGGATCTTATGCTGGTGGTCTTCATATTGAAATGACAGGACAGAATGTAACAGAGTGTACTGGAGGAGCAAAAAATATTTCCGATCAAGACTTATCCAGCAGGTATCATACTCATTGCGATCCAAGATTAAATGCAGATCAGTCGTTAGAACTAGCATTTTTAATTTCAGATGAAATTAAGAAAAATTCAAATTACGCAAAAAATAACATTAAAGCGGCATCTTAGTCACTTTTAAATTAAGAGCGACTCAATATATTGTAATAATGGAAACTAAAAAAAAAATAGATTTTATTAAAAATTGGATAAAAGAATATGTAAATTCAATGCCAGTAAAAGCCAAGTCATTAGTCATTGGTATATCTGGAGGCATTGATTCATCTGTATCAAGCACACTTTGCGCTTTAACAGGAATGAAAACAATAGTTTTATCCATGCCAATTAAGCAAAAAAATGAGCAGCATGATTTAAGTCTTAAACATCAAGCTTGGCTAAAACAAAATTTTAAAAATGTTAATGGTTACACAATAGAATTAGATAACCTATTTGGAGCCTTTAAAACCTCTTTATCAAAATTTGATAACGATCATGGAATGGCAAATTCTAGGGCAAGATTAAGAATGACAACTTTGTATCAAGTTGCTGCTGCTAACCAAGGTATCGTAGTTGGAACTGGAAACAAAGTTGAGGATTTTGGTGTTGGTTTTTATACAAAATATGGTGATGGTGGTGTAGATATTTCTCCAATAGCTGATTGTAATAAAAGTGAAATCTGGGAGCTCGGTAGAGAACTTAAAATTTTGCAAGAAATAATCGAGGCTCCTCCAACTGATGGTTTATGGGATGATGGAAGAACAGATGAAGGTCAACTTGGGCTATCATATAAAGAACTTGAGGAAGCAATGATTAATGAAAATTCATCGAATAGAGATAAATATTTAAAAATACGAAAAGCTAACTTACATAAAATGGATCCTATTCCAGTATGCAAGATTCCCAACTAATCAATTAGATTCACAAATCTATAATTAAAGTATATTCCTAGAGTAATGAATAAAGATATATATTTATCAAATAGTCTTGGTGGGAAAAAAGAAAAGTTCATTCCAATCGATGATAAAAAAATTGGTATGTACGTCTGTGGACCAACCGTTTATGATGATCCTCATATTGGGAATGCAAGACCTTTAGTAATTTTTGATTTATTATTTAGAGTTCTTAAATGTAAATATGGAAGTGATGCAGTCACTTATGTTAGAAATATAACCGATATAGATGATAAAATTATTAAATCATCAAAAGAAAAAAAAATCTCAATATCTAGTTTAACAAAAGATATAACAAAAAAATTTCATGATGATTGTAAATATTTGATTTGTGAGGC
>CACPOL010000005.1 GCA_902635545.1 uncultured Pelagibacteraceae bacterium | reverse complement strand
ATTTACACTTTATCCAGAAATGTTTCCTGGACCTTTAGCAAAAGGTCTTTATGGAAAGGCATTAGATAAAAATTTGTGGAACTTGAAAGTAGTAAACATAAGGGACTCAGCAGTTGATAAGCATAAAACAGTGGATGATACTCCATATGGTGGTGGTACTGGAATGTTATTAAAAGCAGATGTTTTAGCAAAATCCTTAGATCAAAATGTAAAAAAAAATGAAAAAATCTTTTACTTATCTCCAAAAGGTAGAATATTTGATCAAAGTTTTGCTCAAAGTTTATCTAAAGAAAAATCAGTTTCATTAATTTGTGGTCATTTTGAAGGAGTAGATGATAGGATATTGAGTACAAGAAATATCCAAGAAATTAGTATTGGCGACTATATTTTATCAGGAGGAGAAACCGCAGCCTTTGTTATCCTTGATAGTATCTTAAGACTTTTACCTGGCGTTCTTGGTAACAATAAATCTTCTATTGATGAAAGCTTTGAAAATGGACTTTTGGAGTATCCACAATACACAAAACCTCAGATTTGGGAGAAAAAAACGGTTCCTGAGGTATTATTATCTGGAGATCATGCTAAAATTAAAGACTGGCGTTTATCGCAATCTGAGGCTATAACACGCCACCGAAGACCAGATTTGTGGCAAAAATATAAGAAAAATTAATTTGATAAATTTAAATATGAAAACGATCGAAGAAATAAACCAAAATAATGTTAAAAAAATTTTATCAGAGAAAAAGATACCTGATTTTTTTCCTGGAGATGTAATTAAAGTAGGTGTTAGAATTACAGAGGGAAAAAAAGAGAGAATTCAATATTTTGAGGGTGTGTGTATAGCAAAAAAAAATAGAGACCTTAATTCATCATTTACTGTAAGAAAAATTTCTTTTGGTGAAGGTGTAGAAAGGACTTTCCCTTTGTATGGAACAGTTATTGACTCAATTAAAGTAATCCGATCAGGAAAAGTAAGAAGGGCTAAACTATATTATTTAAGAGATAGAACTGGTAAATCAGCAAGAATAGCTGAGAAAATTAGAAAAAAAATTGGTATCGATATAGATGTAAAACCTGAGACTGTGACAGTAGAAAATGTGGCTCCTGTAATTAAAGATCAAAAAGAAGAAACTAAAAAAGATACTGGGTCAGTTTCGATGGCTAAAAAAGATAAAGCAGCTAAAGAAAAGGCTGAAAAAGAGCCAACAAAAGATGAGACTGATACAGAAAAAAAACTTGAAAATTTACAAGAAAAAAAATAATTTTTTTTTCAATGCCCAATACTCTTTACGATAAAATTTGGAATACTCACTTAGTTGATCAACAACTTGATGGTACTGCTTTATTGTTTGTTGATAGGCATTTAGTTCATGAAGTTACAAGTCCTCAGGCTTTTGAGGGATTAAGAAATTCTAAACGTAAAGTTAGACATCCAAAATTAACTCTTGCTGTTGCAGATCATAATGTTCCAACAACTGATAGATCAAAAGGAATTTCAGACCAAGAATCAAAAATCCAAGTTGAAACTCTTGAAGCAAATTGTAAAGAATTTGGTATTAAACTTTTTGGCATGGGAGATAAAAGACAAGGAATAGTGCATGTAACAGGTCCAGAACAAGGATTTACTCAACCAGGCACAGTAATTGTTTGTGGTGATAGTCACACAGCTACACACGGTGCTTTTGGTGCTCTAGCATTTGGAATAGGAACTTCAGAAGTAGAACATGTTTTAGCTACACAAACATTAGTACAAAAAAAAGCTAAAAACTTTAGAATTAATGTTAATGGTAAACTTCCATTAGGAGTTACTTCAAAAGATGTAATTCTTCAAATAATTGGCAAAATAGGCACCGCAGGTGGAACAGGTTGTGTAATTGAGTATGCAGGTGATTTAATTAAATCATTGAGTGTTGAGCAAAGAATGACAATCTGTAACATGAGTATTGAAGGTGGTGCAAGAGCAGGATTAATAGAACCCGACGAAAAGATATTTAAATATTTAGAAGGAAAACCGATGTCGCCTAAAGGAAAAAATTGGGACGATGCTTTAGAATATTGGAAAAATTTAAAAACCGATGATAATGCCAAATTTGATAAAGAAGTCAGTTTAAAAGCTGAAGAAATTATACCAATGATAACTTGGGGAACATCCCCTCAGGACGTAATAACTATTGATGGAAGAATTCCAAATCCTCAAAATGAGCAAGATGAAGACAAAAAAAATTCTTTAGAAAGAGCTTTAAATTATATGGGTTTAAAACCAAACACAGCAGCAAAAGATATTAAAATAGATAAAGTTTTTATTGGTAGCTGTACTAATGGAAGAATAGAAGATCTTAGAGAAGCTGCAATTATTTTAAAAGATAAAAAAATTGCTTCTCATGTTCAAGCTATGGTAGTTCCAGGTTCAGGATTAGTAAAAGAACAAGCTGAACAAGAGGGTTTAGATAAAATTTTTATTAATTCAGGCTTTGAATGGAGAGAGCCAGGTTGTTCTATGTGCTTAGCTATGAATGCAGATAAATTAAAGCCAGAGGAAAGGTGTGCTTCAACATCGAATAGAAATTTTGAGGGCAGACAAGGTAGAGGTGGAAGAACTCATTTAGTTAGTCCAGGGATGGCCGCAGCAGCAGCTATATCTGGAAACTTAGATGATGTAAGAAAGTATCAGAATTAAAATGCAAAAATTTAATACACTTAAAAGTATACCAGCATATTTGCCAATAATGAATATTGATACAGATATGATTATTCCCAAACAATTTTTAAAAACAATTAAAAGAACAGGACTTGGTAAAAATTTATTCTTTGAAATGAGATATGATGATCAAGGAAAAAAAATTGATGATTTTATTCTAAATCAAACTCCATTTAATAATTCAAAAATATTGATAGCAGGAAAAAATTTTGGTTGTGGGTCGTCGAGAGAGCATGCACCATGGGCTTTATTAGATTTTGGTATTACATGTGTAATCAGTTCAAGTTTTGCTGATATTTTTTATAATAACTGTTTTAAAAATGGAATTTTACCAATCATACTTAATGAAGATAAAATAAAAGAATTGTCTGAATATGCTAATAGGAAAGAAGAAATTAATGTGGATCTTGGGGAAGAAAAAATTATTTATGGTAATAGTAAAATAAAATTCAAGATAGATTCGTTTAAAAAAAAATGTTTATTGGAAGGTCTTGATGATATTGCTTTATCTTTAAAAAAATTAGATAAAATAAAAAATTTTGAAAAAAATTTAAAAGATAAAAGACCATGGATTTTTAATGATTAAAGTAAAAAAAAGAAAAATACTTCTTTTGCCTGGAGATGGAATTGGTCCAGAGGTAATAAATGAAGTAAAAAAAATCATTAAATGGTTTAACGAAAAAAAATCTTTAGATTTTGAGATTGATGAAGATTTAGCGGGGGGATGTTCTTTTGATAAACACGGCACCCCTATCACAGATGAAGTTTTTTATAAAGCTTTAGAAAGTGAAGTTGTTATGCTTGGAGCAGTAGGTGGTCCAAAATGGGATAATGTTGAATTTTCAAAAAAACCTGAAAGAGCGCTATTGAAATTAAGAAAGGAATTAAAACTATTTGCAAACTTAAGACCTGCAATCTGCTTTGAACAATTAGTTGAAGCATCAACTTTAAAACCAGAAGTAGTTTCAGGTTTAGATATAATGATAGTAAGAGAGTTAACGGGAGGAATTTATTTTGGTGAGCCAAGAGGAATAAAACCAATTGAGAATGGTGAAAGAAAAGGAATTAATACTCATACTTATACAAGCAGTGAGATTATAAGAGTAGCAAGAGTAGCATTTGATTTAGCAAAAAAAAGATCAAATAAAGTAACTTCTTGTGAGAAATCAAATGTCATGGAGGCTGGACAGCTATGGAGGGAGGAGGTTCAGTCATTACATGACAAGGAGTATAAAGAGGTGAATTTAAGTCATATGCTTGCAGATAATTGTTCAATGCAACTTTTAAGAAACCCAAAACAATTTGATGTAATCGTAACGGATAATCTTTTTGGAGATATGTTGTCAGATCAGGCATCTATGCTTACTGGTTCTCTTGGACTTTTGCCCTCAGCTTCCCTTGGAGCTAAAAATAAAAATGGTGAAATGAGAGCAATGTATGAGCCTATTCATGGTTCAGCACCAGATATTGCAGGTAAAGGTGTCGCAAATCCAATTGCAACGATTTTGAGTTTTGCGATGGCATTAAGATATTCTCTTGATTTGGATAATCAAGCAGATGTGGTTGAAAAAGCAGTTCAAGGGGTTTTAAACGATGGATTAAGAACTAAAGATATTGCATCAAAAGGTAAAAAAGAAGTTTCAACCTCAGAAATGGGAGATGCAATTATTTCAAAATTGCATTAATTTATTAATTATTTTAAACTAAACATATGCCAATCTATACTGCACCGCTAGAAGATATGATGTTTCTTTTTGAAAAATTAAGAAATAATAAAAATTATAATGAGTTAGAAAAATACAAAGAGGTAACCTCAGATCTAGTTAAAGATATTTTAGAAGAGGCTGCAAAAATTAATCAAAATTTAATATTACCGCTTGCAAAAGCAGGGGATGAAAATCCTGCTATTTTAGAAAATGGAGTAGTGAGGACGCCTCCAGGATATAAAGAGGCATACAAAAAATATATTGAAGATGGTTGGACATCTTTGTCTTGTGATCCAAAATATGGCGGGCAAGGTATGCCAAAGACAGTAAGTGCATTTTTTGATGAAATGTTATCTTCTGCAAGTTTGTCTTTTAAACTTTACAGTGAGTTAAGCATAGGTGCATATAATTGTATCAATCATCATGCATCAGATGAATTAAAAAACAAATATTTACCAAAGATAGTTGAAGGTAAATGGAGTGGAACTATGTGTTTAACAGAGCCCGTGTGTGGAACAGATTTGGGACTTTTAAAAACAAAAGCTGAAAAACAAAACGATGGAACATACAAAATTAGTGGCCAAAAAATATTTATTACTTCAGGTGACCACGATTTAACTGAGAATATTATTCATTTGGTAATTGCTAGAGCAACTGACTCACCAGCAGGTACGAAAGGTATAAGTTTATTTTTAGTTCCTAAATTTATTGTTAATGAAGATGGAAGTATTGGTACAAGAAATGGTATATCAACTGGATCTATTGAAAGTAAAATGGGCATAAAAGGCTCTGCGACGTGTGTATTAAACTTTGATGAAGCTAAAGGTTATATGATTGGTAAAAAAGATAAAGGTCTAAATGCAATGTTTACAATGATGAATCTTGAAAGAATAGTTGTTGGTATTCAAGGCTTGGGTATCTCAGAAATTGCTTATCAAAACTCACTTGCTTATGCAAAAGAGAGAAAACAAGGCAAGACAAACAAAACTAAATCAACTAATGGTGCTGATTTTATTATTGAACATGCAGATATAAGAAGATCATTATTAAACATGAAATCAATAATTGAAGGTGAGAGAGCTTTATGTTTTTGGCTATCTCAACAAACTGAAGTTAGTTTAAATCATAAAGATGAAAAAGTACGTCTGGAAGCAGCTGATTTTGTCTCTTTGATGACCCCAGTAGTAAAATCGTTATTTACTGATTTAGGAATGGAAATAACTAACGATGCTATTCAAATTCACGGAGGTTATGGATATACAAAAGATCAAGGAATAGAACAGCTTTATAGAGATAATAGAATAACACCAATATATGAAGGCACTAATTCAGTACAAGCAGCAGATTTAGTTTTCAGAAAGTTATTTAATAAAAATGGAGATATAATTAATAAATATATTGATTTAATTAGATCAGAAACTGATTTAGATAACGAAAAGATCAAGCCATTTACTAAGGAATTTACTTATTATTTGAATATATTAACTAAGTTTAGTGAATGGATAAATGAAAAAACCAATACAGATAAAGACGATGTTAGTGCCGGTGCAAATGACTATCTAAAAACTCTTGGTTTTGTCTCAATTGCATATGCTTGGATAAAGGTTTTGGATGTAAGTTTTAAAGATTATAATGAGAATAAAAATTTTTATGATAATAAAATTAATACTGCAAAATTTTATTTTGATAAAGTTTTACCCAGAGCAGAACAACACTATAAATCTGCAATTTCCGGAAGCTCAAATATAATGAGTTTCAAATTTAATTAAAATGAGCCATTACGATAAAGATTTAGATAAAAATGCTGCAAATTATGTTCCGTTAACACCTTTATCTTTTTTAGAAAGAGCAAAAGACGTCTATCCAAATTATGAGGCAATAGTATATGAAGATAGAAAATATACATGGAGTGAAGTTTATAAAAGAGTTACCAAATTTGCTAGTGCATTAGAAAAAATTGGTATTAAAAAAGGAGATACTGTTTCGTTCTTAGCTTTTAATACTCCAGAAATTTTTGAAGCTCATTATTCAGTTCCAATGACAGGTGCTGTGTTAAATACAATTAATATTAGATTAGATGCTAATACCATCTCATACATCTTAAATCATAGCGATGCAAAAGTATTAGTAGTCGATAGACAGCTTCATGTAGAAGTGAAAAAGGCTTTAAATAAATTAGATAAAAAAATAACAATTATTGATATTCACGATAAATTTGCTGATCAATCAAAATTAGAAAAAATTGGTGAATTAGAGTATGAAGATTTTCTTAATACAGGTGATGATAATTACATTTGGAAAATGCCAGAAGATGAGTGGCAGGCTATATCTTTAAGTTATACTTCAGGTACAACTGGAAATCCTAAAGGTGTTGTTTATCATCATAGAGGTTCCTATCTGATGGCGACTGGAAGTGCTGTTGCTTGGAATATGCCTAACAGATTAAATTTTTTAACAATCGTTCCAATGTTCCACTGTAATGGATGGTGTTATCCTTGGACAGTGCCAATGTTAAATGGAAGAACTATTTGTTTACGAAACATAGATGTTAAAAAAATTTTTGAACTAATCGATAAATATGATGTTACTCATTTTGGAGGTGCACCAATTGTATTAAATATGATTACAGGTGCTCCTGAAAGTGATCGAAAAAAATTAAAAAATAAAGTTCATGTACTTACTGCTGGTGCTCCCCCTCCAAGTATTATTTTCAAAAAAATGAAAGAGCTTGGTTTTGAAGTAATGCATGTTTATGGCTTAACAGAAACCTATGGTCATGTAACACAATGTGCTTGGAATGAAAATTGGAATGATTTTGATGAAGAAAAGCAAAATGAAATTAAAGCCAGACAAGGAGTTCGGTATCCTAATCTTGAGGGAGCAGCAATTATGGATCCTGAAACAATGAAAAAAGTTCCAAAAGATGGAAAAACAATTGGTGAAATTATGTTGAGAGGAAATGTGGTCATGAAAGGTTATTTTAAAGATAAGGCTGCAACCGATAAGGCTATGGCTGGTGGATGGTTTCATTCTGGAGACTTAGCTGTAATGCATCCAGACGGATATGTTAAAATACAAGATAGATCAAAAGATATTATAATTTCTGGAGGAGAAAATATTTCATCAATTGAAATAGAAAACACTTTAAGCAAACACCCTTCTGTATCTATTGCTGCTGTTGTAGCTAAACCCGATGAAAAGTGGGGAGAAGTTCCTTGTGCATTTATTGAAATGGTTAAAGACAAACCAACCACAGAGAAAGAATTAATAAGCTTTTGTAAAGAAACTTTAGCTGGTTTTAAGGTCCCTAAACAAGTTGTTTTCTGTGAATTACCAAAAACTTCTACTGGTAAGATTCAAAAATTTGAGCTTAGAAAAAAATTTTAGGTAATTAATTGATTATATCTATACAAAATAAAAATGTTCATGCTTCTGATGCTGGACAAGGTATAAAACCCTTTAAAGATACAATAGTATTTTTGCATGGGAGTGGTTTATCACACATCGTCTGGTCTCTTACAGAACAATTTTTTTCAAATAAAAATTATAACGTTTTATCAATTGATTTACCTGGACATGGAAATTCTGAAGGTCCATGTTTAGATAGTATTGAAAAAATTGCAGATTGGTTAGAAAAAGTTTTTGAGGAATTAAAGTTAAAAAATATAATTCTTGTTGGACATTCACAGGGCTGTCTTGAAGCTTTGGAATATTCATTTAAATATAAAAATAGATTAAAAAAAATGGTTTTTGTTGGTGGCTCTTATCGAATGCCTGTTAATAAAGATCTTATTGACTTAGCGTCAGATGGAGACTCTGATGCTGTCAAATTAATGATGAAATGGGGTTATGAAGGATCCAAAAAATTTATCGGTGGAAATCCAGTGGAAAAGATTATTCAATCACCAAGAGATATTAGTGAAATTTTAGCAATTGATCTTATTGCCTGTAATAATTATCAAAATGGTTTGGATGCCGCAAAAGCCATAAATTGTCCTGCAATGTTTATAATTGGAGAACTCGATAAGATGGCTAATCTAGAAAGTGGAAAAAAATTTGCAAATTTAGTAAAAAACTCAACTACTCATATAATTAGGGGATCAGGACATATGATTATGATTGAAAAAGCTTTTGAAATGCGAGAAAAGATTTTGGAATTTTTAAATAAATGAAAAACTATTCTATTGCAAAATCCAGAAGATTAAGGAGTACTCCCTATACTTCAAGAATAGAAAAGCAAGGTGTAACAGCTTACACTGTTTATAACCATATGTTGTTACCAGCAGCTTTTGGATCTATTGAAGAATCATATCACCATCTAAAAAAAGATGTTCAGGTTTGGGATGTTGCCGCAGAGAGACAGGTTGAAATTTCAGGAAAAGACTCAGCTAAACTAGTTCAATTAATGACTTGTAGAGATTTATCAAAATCTAAAGTTGGCAGATGTTATTATTGTCCAATAATTGATGATAATGGAAATTTAATTAACGATCCAGTTATACTTAAATTAGCAGAAGATAAGTGGTGGATTTCTATTGCAGATTCCGATGTTATTTTTTTTGCAAAAGGACTTGCTACGGGTAATAAATTTGACGTAAAAATTTTAGAACCAAAAGTAGATATCATGGCAATACAAGGTCCAAAATCTTTTGATTTAATGGAAAAAGTTTTTAGTAAAACAATTACAGAATTGAAGTTTTTTGGATTTAATTATTTTGATTACAAAGGAACAAAACATTTGATTGCTAGATCAGGTTGGTCAAAACAAGGTGGCTTCGAAGTTTATGTTGAAAATACTGCGTCGGGTCAAGATTTATATGATCATCTTTTTGATGTAGGCAAAGAATTTAACGTAAAACCTGGCTGTCCTAATCTCATGGAGCGAATTGAAAGTGGTCTTCTTTCTTATGGAAATGATTTTGATAATAATGACAATCCTTTTGAATGTGGTTTTGAAAAATATGTAAATTTAGATTCTGATGTTGTTTTTTTAGGCAAAGAAAAATTAAAAAAAAGTTAAATCTGAGGGAATAAAAAGAAAATTAATGGGAGTTCATATTGAAACAAATGAAATTAATTTAACAGGTTCCTTAAAAATAATGAATCAAGATGGTAGTTTAATCGGAGATCTTCGATCTGCATGCTATTCGCCTCATTTTAAAAAAGTTATTGGTATTGCAATGATAAATGAGCCTTTTTGTAAAGTATCTGAGACTGGTAAGCTTGAAATTGAAGGAAAAACTTTTACTCTTAAAGTTTGCGATTTACCTTTCATCTAGTATAAAACTTACATCATGAATATTGCAATTGTAGGAGCAACCGGAAATGTTGGTAGAAAAACTCTAGAAGTTCTAGAAAAAAAAAAGATTTCTATTGATAAATTATATTTGGTTGCATCGCAAAAAAGTGTCGGAAAGAAAATTAATTTCAAAGATAAAGAATATGAAGTTTGCGACCTAGAAAGCTTTGATTTTTCAAAAGTTAAGATCTCTTTTTTTGCAGCTGGAGGAAAAATTTCAGAACAATTTGCAGAAAAAGCAGCAAAGAATTGTTTAGTTATAGACAATTCTAGCAAATTTAGAATGGATCCCGATGTTCCTTTAATTGTGCCTCAAGTAAATGCAGACGCTTTAAATAGTATAAAAAAAAATATTATTGCAAATCCTAATTGTTCTACCGCACAATTAGTAATAGCATTAAAACCTCTTCATGATCTCTTTTCAATTAAAAGAATAGTTGTTTCTACTTATCAATCTGTCTCAGGCGCTGGAAAGGCTCCAATGGATGAATTAATAGAACAAACTAAAAAGGTTTTACAAGGTGAAAAAGTTGAGTCTAAAAATTTTACAAAACAAATAGCTTTTAATGCGATTCCTCACATTGATGTTTTTTCAGATAATGGTTACACGAATGAGGAATTAAAGATGAGTAATGAAACAAAAAAAATTTTAGATACTAAAATTGAATTAACAGCAACTTGTGTGAGATTACCTATATCTGTTTCGCATTCAGAATCAGTAAATATTGAATTTGAAAAATCTTTTTCATTAGAAAAAGTTAGGACTGCATTAAATAATTTTGAAGGGTGTAAAGTGATTGATACTAGACAGGATGGAGGGTATTCAACGCCATTAGAAGCGGAAGGCAAAAATGAGACTTTCATATCTAGAATAAGAGAAGATAAAACTGTAAAAAATGGATTAAATTTATGGATAGTTTCAGATAATCTTTTAAGAGGTGCCGCATTAAACTCAGTTGAAATAGCAGAGACATTAATTAAAAATAATTTTTATGGAAAATAAAAAACCTTTATCTCCACACATACAAATTTATAGATGGCACATTTCATCTTTAGTTTCAATAACTCACAGAATAACTGGTATAATAAATATTATTGGAATAACCTTTGTATGTATTTGGGTTTCATTACTTCTTTTAGGTGAAAATAATTATGGAATTATTAATTTTTATTTAAATTCATTTTTTGGAAAATTTTTAATTATAGGATTAACTTGGTCATTTTCTTTTCAAATTTTAAGTGAGTCGAGACATCTAATCATGGATCTTGGATTTGGATTTGATCCAAAAACAACAAATATTACAGGTTTATTTGTAATAATTGGATCAATAATTTTTACAATTATTTTTTATTTAATAGGAAAAAATTTTATTTAAATGATAGAAGCAACGAAAAAATGGATTTTTTTAAAAATAAGCGGAGCACTTTTGATTCCTCTTATGGTATGGTTTATAATTAATATCATATCAATTTATGATCAAAATTTTCTAAATGTAGTAGATTTTTTTAAAAACTCGTTTTCAAAATTTTTATTTAGTATATTTATCACAAATGCTTATTTCTTTTCTGCATTGAGTATTAGTGAGGTTTTTGAGGATTATATTGATAATTACAAAATGAAAAATGTCGCAAACAAGCTTTTATACATCTCAGCAGTGGTAATTCCATTAATTACAATTATATTAATATCTAGATTATGAGTTCATACAAAATTATAGACCATGAATACGATGTTGTTGTTTTAGGGGCTGGTGGATCAGGTTTAAGAGCTGCTGTTGGATTAAGTGAAGCTGGTTTGAAAACCGCATGTATTTCAAAAGTATTTCCAACGAGAAGTCATACCTCGGCTGCTCAAGGTGGAATTTCAGCAGCACTTGGAAACATGGGTGAAGATGATTGGCGTTGGCATATGTATGATACTGTTAAAGGTGCAGATTGGTTAGGAGATCAGGATAGTATAGAATATTTATGCAAAGAGGCACCAAAAGCAGTTATTGAGCTTGAAAAATATGGTGTTCCATTTAGCAGAACTGAGGATGGAAAAATTTACCAAAGACCTTTTGGTGGTATGACTAAAAATTATGGCAATGGAATAGTACAACGAACTTGTGCAGCTGCTGATAGAACTGGTCATGCAATTTTACACACTTTATATGGACAGGCTTTAAAACATAAAACTGAATTTTTTATAGAATATTTTGCATTAGATTTATTAATGAAAAATGGTGAGTGCAAAGGCTTAATAGCTTGGAATTTAAATGATGGGACCATTCATAGATTTAGAGCTCATACTGTAATTATTGCGACAGGTGGATATGGTAAAGTTTATTATTCCGCTACCTCAGCTCATACCTGTACCGGAGATGGTAATGCAATGGTTTTAAGAGCTGGTTTACCATTACAAGATATGGAATTTGTACAATTTCATCCAACTGGAATTTACGGTCATGGAACATTAATTTCAGAAGGTGTTAGAGGTGAAGGTGGTTACTTGGTAAATTCTAAAGGAGAGAGATTTATGGAAAGGTATGCACCAAAAGCAAAAGACCTAGCATCAAGAGATGTTGTGAGCAGGTCAATGTCAATTGAGATTAATGAGGGTCGTGGAGTTGGAAAAGATCAGGATCATGTTCATTTACATTTAAGTCATTTAGACAAAAGTGTAATTGAAAATAGATTGCCAGGTATTACTGAGGCGGCAAGATTGTTTGCTAACGTAGATGTCACTAAAGATCCTATTCCAGTTGTGCCAACAGTGCATTACAATATGGGTGGCATCCCCACAAATTATAAAGCTGAAGTTTTAACTGTTAACGGTTCAGAAAAAGTGGTTCCAGGATTAATGGCAATAGGTGAAGCTGCGTGCGTATCAGTTCATGGAGCAAATAGACTAGGCTCAAATTCTTTGATAGATTTGGTTGTTTTTGGAAGGGCAGCTGCAAAAAGAGCAGCAGAACTAATAAAACCTGGCACGCCTCATGAAAAAATTAGTGATTCTGAAACTCAAAAATGTTTAGATCGTTTTGATAAATTGAGAAATGCTAATGGTGAAACAAGCACAGCTGAATTAAGACTTTCAATGCAAAAAACTATGCAGTCGAAATGTGCAGTGTTTCGAACAGAAAAAAATCTTAGAGAGGGAGTTGATGAAATTAAAAAAACATATGATGGAATGGGCTCTATTTCTGTAAAAGATAAATCATTAATTTTTAATACTGATTTAGTTGAAACTCTAGAGTTTGATAATTTAATTAGGCAAGCGGTCACAACAGTAGATTCCGCATATCATAGAAAAGAAAGCAGAGGTGCCCATGCTAGAGAAGATTATCCAAAAAGAGATGATGCTAATTTTATGCAACACACTCTTGCCTGGTGTGACGGAAAAGAGACAAAAATAAGCTATCGTCCAGTTCACAATTCTACATTAACAAATGATGTTCAATATTTTCCTCCTCAAGAAAGAGTTTATTAATGGTTCAAATAAATTTACCTGAAAATTCAAAATTAAAAAAGGGTAACTATTTTAAAGATAAAACCGGTTCTAAAAATTTAAGAAAAGTAAATATTTATAGATGGGACCCTTCAACAGGGGATAGCCCGAGAATTGATACTTATGAAGTAGATATGGATAACTGTCCCTCAAAGGTATTGGATATTTTGAATAAAATTAAGAACGAAATAGATCCTACAATAGCGTATCGAAGATCTTGTGCTCATGGTGTTTGTGGTTCATGTGCAATGAATATGGATGGAAAAAATGGTTTAGCTTGCACGACATCTCATTCTGAAATAAGTGGTGATATAGATATTTTTCCTTTGCCTCATTTAAAAGTCAAAAAAGATTTAATTGGAGATTTAGATGGTCTATATAAACAATATCAATCAATTGAACCTTGGTTGAAATCTAACTCAAAATCTGAGTCAACAGAAATTATTCAATCAAAAAAAGATAGAGAAAAATTAGATGGGGCTTATGAGTGTATTATGTGCGCTTGCTGCTCTACTTCTTGCCCAAGTTATTGGTGGAATGGCGATAAGTATTTGGGACCAGCTGTATTACTTCAAGCTTATCGATGGATTATTGATAGCAGAGATGAGGATAGGAAAGAAAGATTAAAAAAAGTAGCGGATGAACTTAAACTTTATAGATGTCATACAATAATGAATTGTACGAGTGCTTGCCCAAAAGGTCTTAATCCTGCAAAGGCAATAGCTGAGATAAAGAAGATGCTAGTTAAAGCTTAATTTTTTAATAAAATTTTTTTAAGATTATTTGCTGAACTAATCATTAATGGTAAAATTTTTTTTAAATCTTCAATATTTTTTCTACTTTTTGCAGTGTGTGTTGATAGACAAAAATATAAAGTATTATTATTTGTAATTGGTACTGATAATCCAACCATTCCATTAAACCATTCTTCATTATCAAATGCATATCCTTGCTTTTTAATTTTGTTAAGCTCTTTTTTAAATTGTGCAACATCTGTAATTGTATTTTTTGCAGTTTTTGGTGTTTTGATATTTTTAAAAATTTGTGTAGACTCTGTACTATTTAAAAATGATAGATAAAGTTTTCCTGAAGCAGATGCATGTAAAGGCAAATGATCCCCGGCATCTAAATTTAGTTGCATTGGCCAGTGAAACTGAATTCTATCAAAATAGACTAATTTTGTTCCAATCGGCATAGATAAACTAACTGTTTCTTGAATATCATTCGTTAATTTTCTAAGAAATGATCTTCTAAGAGTGAAATTAGGTTCGTATGGTAAAGATTTAAGAATTATGTCTCGAATCTTTGGACCGGGAATGTAAGTTTTGTTGTTATTTTGAATCAAAAATTTTTCTTCACATAATGTTTCTATTTGGCGATAAACTGTTGCTAAAGGGATTTTTAATTTGTGAGAAATTTTTTTTGCAGTATATTTTTCTGGATCATCTAAAATTTCCTCTAAAATATTTAGTATTCTCCTTGGTGATGTTCTCGTTTTCATAAAATATGAAAATTATTGAAAAAATTATGATAAAACAGGTATAGTAAATTCTGGCCCCGCATTATCCTCATTCCAAGTAATTGTTGCTGTTTTTAATTTTGTATAGAATCTAACCCCATCTGGGCCATGAATTGAATGGTCTCCAAAAAGGGATCTCTTCCATCCTCCAAAGCTATGATAAGCAACTGGAACAGGTATCGGCACATTAACACCTATCATACCAATTTTAGCATTTTCAGTAAAATGTTTTGCAATATTTCCACTTTTTGTAAAAACAGCAGCTCCATTACCTAGCTCGTGATCGTTAACCAATTTTAAAGCATCTTCATATTTTTCTGTTGTCATCATACTTAATACTGGACCAAATATCTCCTCTTTATAAATTTTCATATTTGGTTTTACTTCATCGAATATTGTTGGCCCAACAAAATAACCCTTCTCGTAACCTTGTTTTTTAAAATTTCTTCCATCAGAAAGTAATTTTGCACCCTCTTTTTCACCACTGTCAATATATCCTAAAACCTTTTTGTAATGTGCATCACTACTCAGTGGGCCGAAATCAGCCTTTTCATCTGTATATGGACCTACATTTAGTTTGGATGTTTTTTCTAATAACCTATTTTTTATTTTTTCATTTGTTTGTTTTCCTACACATACTGCTACTGAAATAGCCATACATCTCTCTCCAGCTGAACCAAAAGCAGAACCAATTATTGCATCAGTAGTTTTTTCTACATCAGCATCTGGCATAATTACCATGTGGTTTTTAGCTCCACCTAAGGCTTGAATTCTTTTATTGTTTTTAGTTCCAGTATGATACACATATTCAGCAATTGGAGTAGATCCCACAAAACTTACAGCTTGAATATTTGGATTTATTAATAATTCGTCGACAGCTTCTTTATCACCATTAACTAAATTTAGAACACCTGGAGGAAAGCCAGCCTTAATTGCTAATTCAGCAAGCTTTAAAGGACAACTTGGATCTTTTTCAGATGGTTTTAATACAAAAGTATTACCACAAGCAATTGCTACTGGGTACATCCACATTGGTACCATCGCAGGAAAATTAAAAGGAGTTATGCCTGCACAAACACCAAGTGGTTGACGTAAAGTATGAGAGTCAACATTTGTACCTACGTTAGATGAATGTTCACCTTTTAAAGACGAAGTAATTCCTGTAACATATTCAACTACTTCTATTCCTCTCTGTATAGATCCTTTAGCATCTGGTATTGTTTTTCCATGTTGTTTTGAAACTAATTCTGCTAACTCGCTCATGTTTTCGACTAACAAATCTTTATACTTTGAAAAAATTCTAGCTCTAGTTATTGGAGTTGTTTTTGACCATTTTAAAAATGCTTTAGAAGAATTTTCGATTGCCATTTTTACAATTTCCTTACTAGCTAATTCAACTTGAGCTATTTGCTCTCCTGTTGCAGGATTAAAAACTTTTCCTTTTCTTGACTTATCGTTTTTAAATATTTTACCGTCTATAAAGTGGCTAATAGTTTCCATAAATTTATTATTTTTATTAAAGTTATATCAATTAAATTATATTTTCAATATGATTGCTTAAATGAGAAAAATATTATCATTTAAAGTTAATAAGCTATTGACTCTCATTTTTACATATAATTAGATTATGAATTAAATATTTAAGAGGAAGGGGGAAAACTCTTGAGTACAAGGGAAAATGTGAGAATTTGTGTGCCGAGATACATGCAAATCGGCAAAGGAAGTTTAAATCATCTTCCTGAGATCATTAATATCTTAGGTTCTATAAAATCACTTTTAATAGTGACAGATAAACAAATGGTAGAATTTGGCTATGTTAAAAAACTACAAGAAATTTTAAATAATGCAGGTATAAAGTCTAATGTTTTTGATGATACAATTCCAGATCCAACAGACAAGATTGTATCAAAAGGTATCGAATTATTAGAAAAAAATAAAAATGATGCTGTGATTGGTTTTGGAGGAGGAAGCCCAATAGACACTGCTAAAGCAATAGCTGTCCTATCTCAATACAGTCGTGATATTCAAGATTATAAACCGCCAGGAACTTTTGACAAAAAAGGTTTACCAATAATTGCTATACCAACAACTGCTGGAACCGGGTCTGAGGTGACCCATCATTCAGTTATTATTGATACTAGAACTAATAATTTTGAGAAAATTTCTTGTAGAGGTGAAGGTTTTGTCCCAATAGTTTCTATTGTAGATTATGAATTAACTTTATCTAAACCACGAAGACTAACAATTGATAGCGCAATAGATACTTTAACCCATGGCATTGAGGCCTACATTAGTAAAAAAGCAACTTTATTTTCAGATAGAATGGCATTGGATACTATAAGGCTTGTTACTAAAAATATTTATGCTGTTGAAAAAAATCCGAAAGATTTGAAAGCAAGAGAAGGATTAATGCTTGCAGCAACCTTAGGAGGTTTAGCTTTTTCTAATGCATCAATATGCTTAGTACATGGTATGAGTAGACCACTTGGGAGCAACTTTAAGGTCCCACATGGTTTGAGTAATGCAATGTTATTACCTACAATTACAGAATATTCTATAGATTATGCAAAAACAAGATATGCAGATTGCAGTCGTGCTGGTGGGTTTGCACTGATCGATGATGATGACAATACAGCATGTAAAAAATTATTAAGTGGTCTTTATAAAATTAATAAAGATTTTGACGTACCATCAATGAAAGATTTCGGAATTAATCAAAAGAATTTTGAAGGTCAGCTAGAAAATATGGCAACTGATGCAGAAATATCAGGAGCACCTGGTCTCAATCCAAGAGTGCCTACTGTAAAGGAAATGGTTAATCTTTACGGAGAAGCATGGAGAGCGTTTTAAAGAGTTGGAGACGTTCTTTGAATTTTACTAAACAACTCAAAACATAAGAGAGGGGAACATGAAAAAACTAATAAAAACATCTTTTAGTTTTTTTGCTGTATTTGCTTTAATGATAACTTTTTCATTACAGCAAGTTAGTGCGGCAGAAAAAATTAGATGGAAAGTTCAATCAACTTTCAATACTGGTTGGCCTGCTTTGGGAGATCCTGTTGCACGTTTATCAGATACATTAGATAAAGCGACTGATGGAAGAATTAAACTAAAGGTTTATGAGCCTGGAAAAATACTTCCACCATTAGAAATTTCGCCTTCAATAAGTAAAGGTGACTTGCCAGCAGCTTACAACTATATGGCATACGACCAAGGTAGAATTCCAGCAGCAGTATTATTTGCGGCAGTACCATTTGGAATGGAACCATGGGAATATGCGGCTTGGTGGTTTGAAGGTGAAGGAGCTAAATTAGCTAATGAAATCTACAATAAACAAAATATCCAAGTTTTGTTATGTAGTACTATTGGACCTGAAACAGCAGGTTGGTATAGAAACCCTATAACTAGCTTAGCAGATCTTAAAGGCCTAAAAATTCGTTTCTCAGGTTTAGGAGGAATGGTTTTAAATGAAATTGGTGCTTCTGCTACATTGATGGCTGGTGGAGAAATTTTTGCAGCTCTTGAAAAAGGAACTTTAGATGCAACTGAATATTCTATGCCTGCAATTGATGAAGTTTTAGGATTTCATAAAATCACTAAGTTCAACTTATTCCCAGGTTGGCACCAAGTGTCAACTTCAACTCATTTCATGATCAATTTAGATTTATGGAAGAAGATGGGTGCAGCCGATCAAGCTCTTTTTGAAATGGCTTGTACAGCAGCAGCTATGAGAGCAATTACAACTGGTGAGTATTTACAAGGTAAGCAAATTCAAAGCTTCCCAGGTAAAGGAGTAACAGCTGCAAGATTGCCTGATAGTGTATTGAGAGAACTACAAAAAGTAAGCGCTAGAGTAATGAAAGAAGAATCTGCTAAAGATGCTGACTTTGCTAAAGTATGGGCTTCTCAACAAGCATTCATGAAAGAGTATGATGTTTGGCAAAAATGGGGATATTTACCTCGAAACTTTTAGTATTTAATACTGAAAAAGTTGATTATAATAATAAAAGCGGCCGGTTTTGCCGGCTGCTTTTGTTTTTAAGTAAAAAAAATTATGTCTAAAGATTTTACATCTGTTGAGAGTTCTCTTGATAAAAAACTTCAGCTCAGACACACACCTATTACAAAAAAAATAGATAATTTTGTTCTTCGGATTGGTGAAGTTTTTAATTGGCTGTGGGTATTCCTGGTTATTGTAATTATTCTCAATGTGGTTTTAAGATACGTTTTTAAAAATGGAATGATTGAACTAGAGGAATTACAATGGCATCTTTATTGTATCGGTTGGTTAGTTGGTTTATCTTCAACATATATAGTTGACTCCCATGTAAGAGTAGATGTTTTAAGTGAAAGATTGAGTTATAGAAAAAAATTATGGTTTGAATTATTTGGTATTTTAATTTTATTTTTACCATTTGTAATTCTTGTTCTTTATTATGCAGTCCCTTTTTTTGAATTAGCATGGAACACAAGTGAAAGATCAACATCTGCAAATGGTTTACCTGCAAGATGGTTTGTAAAAGGTTTTTTAGTAGTTAGTTTTTTCTTGTTATTAATTTCAGGCATATCAAGAATTACAAGAATAATAACTACACTTCGATTTGGATTAGAGGATAAAAAATGATTTCATTAGTTACAGAATATTTTTTAGCAATAGCCCTCTTTTTTAGTTTTATAACATTAATATTTTATGGATTTCCTGTTGCTTGGACTATGGGTGGTTTAGGAGTTTTGTTTATATTTATTTCTATGATCTCCGATAATTTATTTGACACTTTTTATGGGGTTGATTTTGGATTTGCTTCTATGGTTGTTTACCGTCTTTACGGAGTTATGGCTAACTGGGTTTTAGTTGCATTACCAATGTTCATTTTTATGGGAATTATGATGGATAAATCTGGTATTGCTGAAGATCTAATGACTGATCTGTCTAAACTATTTGGTAAAACAAGAGGAGGACTTGCAATTTCAATTGTATTCATTGGAGTTTTACTAGCTGCTTCAACAGGAATTATTGGTGCAGCAGTTGTATTGTTAACAATTTTGGGTGTGCCATTAATGCTGAAGAACAAGTATAATCCAAATTTAGCATGTGGAGTAGTTTGTGCAACTGGAACATTAGGAATTTTAATTCCACCTAGCATTATGCTTGTAATTATGGGAGATCAAGTTCGAATATCAGTGGGAGATTTATTTATGGGGGCAGTGTTCCCAGGTTTATTGTTAGGATTACTCTACACAATTTTTATTGTTGTTTATGCATATATGAATCCAAAAGCAGCTCCATTACCTAAGGATGCAGAACCAGTAGACTTCAAAATAGTTTTAAGAGTACTTAAATCTATAATACCACCAGCACTTTTAATCGTTGCAGTTTTAGGAAGTATATTTATGGGCATAGCTACACCAACTGAAGCATCAGGGGTTGGAGCTTTGGGAGCATCATTATTGGCAATTATTAGAGGAAGACTATCATTTTCAGATCTAAAACATGTAATTCGAAAGACGACACACACCACAGCTTATATTTTTGCTTTATTTGTCGGAGCTACAATGTTTGCTTTAATTTTGAGAGGCTTAGGTGGTGATGAATTAATAGAAGGTGCACTTAAAGCTTTACCTTTTGGAACAAGTGGGGTTGTAATTGTAGTTTTGTTTGTTGCATTTTTATTAGGATTCTTTTTGGATTGGATTGAAATTACTTTAATTATTTTACCTTTTTTAGCACCAGTGATGGTTGACTTAGGCGTAGATTTAGTTTGGTTTATAGTTATGTTTGCAGTTGTTTTGCAAACTTCATTTATAACACCTCCAGTTGGCTTCGCTTTATTTTATATGAAAGGTGTTGCTCCACAAGGTATATCAATAACAAATATTTATAAAGGAATTATTCCGTTTGTAATTCTTCAAGTAATTGCAGTTGCTATTGTTTTTAATTTTCCAGAAATAGTTACCTGGCTTCCAAAGGCTGCATACGGTCCTTAAAAGAATTTATATATCATGGAAAAAATTAGATTAATTTTAGTAATGACAATAGTCTTATTCTTTATAAATTTTGTTAAAGCTAATTCAAATGTTTCTTTAAAAAGTTATTTAGATGAAAATGATTTAGAGAATCCCTCTACGCAAATATATTTGTTAAAAAGATGTAGTGCTGTTTATGCTTATGCATCAGGTATCATATTGAAGTCAGATGCTATTTCTTCAAAAAATTTTATTGATATTTCAAATAATTTATTATTTAAAGCAGTAGAATTGATGATAATTGATAAAAATCAAAAACTTGAACAAGCTCAACAAGATGCTGAAAAAAATAGAAAAGAGTTATTTAATAATTACATAATTGATGGTAAAAAAAATTGGGAAAAAAACGCATCTCACTTCAAAGGTTCATATATATCAGAAGATATGGTGATTTGTACTAAACTAACTGAAGATAAATAAATTAACTTTAAATTTTTATTGAATAATTATTAGTTATCAATAAAAGATATCCAAAATAATGAAAAAAAAAATTTCTTTAATTGGTGCTGGTCAAATAGGTGGAACTCTTGCTCATTTGATTGGTATAAAAGAATTGGCAGATGAAGTTATCTTGTTTGATGTAGCTAGTGGTATTGCGAAAGGTAAAGCTTTAGATATTGCACAATCTTCATCAGTAGATGGTTTTAATGTGAAGTTTTCAGGAACGGATGATTATAAAGATATTAAGGACTCAGATGTAATAATTATCACAGCGGGTGTGCCAAGAAAGCCTGGTATGAGTAGAGATGATTTACTTGGAATAAATTTAAAAATAATTAAACAGGTTGCAGATGGGATAAAAAAGAATTCACCAAATTCATTTGTAATATGTATCACAAATCCTCTTGATGTAATGGTAATGGCATTTCAAAAATTTTCAGGTTTACCATCTAAAAAAGTAGTTGGTATGGCAGGTATATTGGATAGCTCAAGATTTAAACTATTTTTATCAGAGGAGTTTAATGTGCCAGTGAAAGAAATAGATGCAATGGTAATGGGAGGTCATGGAGATACAATGGTTCCATTGCCTAGACTTACAAAAGTCTCGGGAAAACCTTTATTAGATTTGGTTAAGGAAGGAAAAATATCTAAAGAAAGATTAGAAGAGATAAATCAAAGAACTAGAGACGGTGGTGCAGAGATAGTAAAATTTTTAGAGAAAGGTTCAGCCTTTTATGCACCAGCAGCTTCAGGTGTTGAAATGGCAAAAGCATATTTAAATGACGAAAAGAAAATACTTCCTTGTGCAGCTTTTTTGAATGGAGAATATGGAATTAATGACATTTATGCTGGTGTTCCCATTATCTTAGGAAAAAATGGAGTAGAAAAAATTGAAGTAGTAGATTTAGATAACAAAGAAAAATCTGAATTTATGCATTCAGTAGACTCAGTTAAAAAGCTTTGGGAGGCAGCCTCTAAAATTGATCCTGATTTAGCCAAATAATGAACATTCACGAGCATCAAGCAAAAATAATATTAAAAAAATATGGAGCAAAAGTACCCGAAGGAGTATTTGCTTTATCTGTTGAAGAACTTTTAGAGAAGGTAAAAAATTTAAAAACAAATAAATTTGTTTTAAAAGCTCAAATTCATGCTGGAGGAAGGGGAAAAGCGGGCGGTGTTAAAATCTTAAATACAATAGAGGAATTAGAAAAATCTGCTAAAGAATTATTAGGAAAAAAACTTATAACCCATCAAACTGGCCCAGAAGGAAAAGAGGTCAAAAGGTTATATGTAGAGGAGTCTTCAAATATTGACAAAGAATTTTATTTATCATGCTTAGTTGACCGAGCAAGCTCTAAAATTGCATTTATTTCAAGTGATCAAGGAGGAATGGATATTGAGGAGGTAGCAATTCAATCACCAAAAAAAATTATTACTACTAAAATTGATTTGAAGGATGAGATTTCAGAAAAAGAATGTGAAAAAATTATTGACATATTTAAATTAGATGAAAATTCTAAAAATCAAGCAATAGATTTAATTAAATCAATTTATAAAATGTTTATCAGCACAGATGCAAATATGGTTGAGATAAATCCTTTGATTTTAACTAAAGAAAACAAAGTTATTTGTCTGGACGCAAAAGTAAATTTTGATGATAATGCATTGTTTAGACATCCTGAGATTGTAAATTTAAGAGATCTTAATGAGGAAGATCCAACTGAAATTGAAGCAAGTAAGCACGATCTTGCTTATATAAAATTAGATGGAAATATTGGTTGTATGGTTAATGGAGCGGGTCTTGCTATGGCTACAATGGATATTATTAAGTTATATGGAAAAGAGCCAGCAAATTTTTTAGACGTAGGTGGCGGAGCGTCTAAAGAAAAAGTTTCAGCGGCATTTAAAATAATTTTATCAGATAAAAATGTTAAGGGAATTTTAATAAATATTTTTGGTGGAATAATGAGATGTGATGTTCTTGCTCAGGGTGTGGTAGATGCTGCGAAGGAAATTGATATTAAAGTTCCATTGGTTGTTAGACTAGCTGGTACAAATTTTAAAGAAGGAAAAGAAATATTAGATAATTCTGGTTTGAAATTGATTTCTGCTGAAAATTTAGATGATGCAGCAAAAAAAATTGTTGAGGCAATTGGATAGAATGTCAGTTTTAGTTAATAAGAAAACAAAAGTAATATGCCAGGGGTTTACAGGTTCCCATGGTACTTTTCATTCAGAGCAAGCCATGAAATATGGAACTAACTTTGTTGGAGGTGTGACACCAAAAAAAGGAGGTCAAAAACATTTAGGTAAACCTGTTTTTAATACTGTTTTAGAGGCAAAAAATGAAGTTGGTGCAGATGCTACTATGATTTATGTTCCAGCAAAATTTGCCGCGAGTGCAATCATTGAGGCAATTGAGGCATCAATTGAATTAATTGTATGTATAACTGAGGGTATCCCAGTCCAAGATATGCTAAAAGTGAGACAGAAGTTAAAAGGGTCAAAAAGTAGATTAATAGGACCCAATTGTCCCGGAATAATTACTCCAGAAGAATGTAAAATTGGTATTATGCCAGGTAATATACATATGAAAGGATCAGTTGGAATTGTTTCTAGATCAGGCACACTAACTTATGAGGCTGTGGCGCAAACTACTGAAAATGGTTTAGGCCAGTCTACTTGTATAGGTATTGGAGGTGATCCAATTAATGGAACTAATTTTATCGACTGTTTAGAATTATTCCTTAATGATAATGAGACCGAGTCTATTTTAATGATCGGGGAAATTGGAGGTACAGCTGAGGAAGAGGCTGCAGAATTTGTGAAAAATCATAAAATAAAAAAACCTATTGTTGGTTTTATTGCTGGCGTTACTGCTCCAGCAGGTCGTAGAATGGGTCATGCTGGAGCGATTATTTCAGGCGGCAAAGGTGGAGCTAAAGATAAAATGAATAAGATGGAAGAATGTGGTATTTTAATAGCTAAATCACCATCAAAAATTGGCAAAACATTATTAGATAAATTGTCTAATTGAAAAAATTCTTTGTAGGTTTATATTAAACTAAAATAATGTCTTCTTCTAAAAATCTTGAATATTCAAAAACAGCATTTCTTAGTAAAACCAATAGTGCTTTCATCGAAGAAATGTATTTAAAATTTGTAAATAATGATCCAGCTTTACCCACAAGCTGGAAGAAATATTTTGATGAAATTGGAGATGAATTTGATGATATTATTAATGAAATAAACGGACCTTCATGGAGTCCTTCTAAGAAAGTTTCTATTAAAAAACAATCCTTTTCAGAAAATGATAACAACTCACTAAAAGAGTTGGATTTAATAAAATCGAACGCTAATTCAATTAAAGCTGTTGCAATGATTAGGTCTTATAGGCAACGTGGACATTTAATTGCTAAACTTGACCCTCTTGGCCTTCTCAAAGCAGATTATTTAGACGAACTTCATCCTGAGTCTTATGGATTTAAAAAAGATGATTATCAAAAAAAAATTTTTTTAGATGGAGTAATAAATAAACAATACTCAGATATTAAAGAGATCCTTAAATTTTTAAGAGAGAAATACTGTGGCTCAATCGGATATGAATATATGCATATAGCTAACCCAACAGAAAGAAAATGGTTTAGAGATAGAGTTGAAAAAACTGATGATTTTAAATTTACTCAAAATGGTAAAGAAGCAATTCTCAATAAACTAATTCAAGCAGAGGGTTTTGAAAAGTATTTACATACAAAATATGTTGGAACTAAGAGATTTGGTCTAGATGGTGGTGAAAGTTTAATACCTGCACTTGAACAAATAATTAAGATAGGAGGACAATCAAAAATAAAAGAGGTCAAAATCGGCATGTCACATCGAGGTAGATTGAATGTGTTAGCTAACGTTTTGCAAAAATCATATAAAAGGATATTTAACGAATTTGCAGGTGAAATAGATTCTTCATCTCAAGATGGTGCTGGAGACGTTAAATATCATTTAGGTGCCTCATCCAACAGAGAGTTCGATGGGAATTCAGTTCATGTAAGTTTGACTGACAACCCATCACATCTAGAGGCAGTGAGTCCTGTTGTTTTAGGTCAGACAAGAGCAAAACAATATTTTCATAATGATAAAGAGAGAAAAAAAGTTATTCCAATACTAATTCATGGTGATGCAGCTTTTGCTGGACAAGGAGTAGTTGCAGAATGTTTTGCAATGTCAGGTCTACCTGGACACAATACTGGTGGCACAATTCACATAATTATAAATAATCAAATAGGCTTTACAACAAGCCCAAGATTTGCCAGATCTTCACCTTATCCGTCAGATATAGCAAAAATGGTTGAGGCTCCAATTATTCATGTTAACGGTGATGATCCAGAAGCAGTTGTTTATGCTGCAAGAATTGCAACGGATTTTAGATTAAGATTTAATAGAGATGTAGTCATAGATTTAATTTGTTACAGAAGATTTGGTCACAATGAAGGTGATGAACCATCATTTACCCAACCATTAATGTATAAAAAAATACGCTCACATCCATCGCCTGTGAAAGTTTATGGTGAAAAATTAACTCAAGAAGGTTCAATCTCAAAAGATTTTTTAACTAACTCAATAAAAAGATTTAAAGATTTACTTGATGATCAATTTAAAAATGCAAAAAATTATAAACCAAAAATCGAGTGGTTTGAGGGTACATGGTCTAGGTATAGACCGGAAAAGGGTAAAGATAAAAGAGGTATTACAGGATCTGATACTAAAAAACTGGTAGAAATTTCAAATAAAGTAAATTCAATACCTTTAGAGATGAATATCCACAAAACAATTCTAAAAATTTTAGAAAATAGGAAACTAACAGTTTCAAGTGGAAAAGGAATAGACTGGGCAACGGCTGAAGCTCTGGCATTTGGTTCTTTATTGGAAGAAGGTTATCCAGTGAGACTAGTTGGTCAAGATTCTGGTCGGGGAACATTTAGTCAAAGACACTCAGTTTTGAGAAATCAGTTAGATAACTCCAGATATATACCCTTAAATAATATTTCCAGAAAACAAAAAAAGTTTGAAATTGTAGATAGTTTTTTATCAGAGCTAGCTGTTTTAGGATTTGAATATGGCTACAGTTTAGTTGAACCAAACACACTTACTATATGGGAAGCTCAATTTGGTGATTTTGCTAATGGTGCACAAGTAGTTATTGACCAGTTTATTTCATCTGGTGAAAGAAAATGGTCTAGAGCTTCTGGATTAGTAATGTTATTGCCTCACGGATATGAAGGTCAAGGTCCTGAACATTCTTCTGCAAGACTAGAAAGATTTCTACAATTATGCTCAAATGATAATATGCAAGTGATGAATTGTACAACTCCTGCAAATTATTTTCATGCTCTAAGAAGACAAATGCATAGAGATTTTAGAAAACCATTAATAATGATGACACCAAAATCTTTATTAAGAAATAAATACTGCATTTCAAATATAGAAGATTTTAGTAAAAAAAATTCATTTCACAGGGTTTTATGGGACCATGCAATTGACCCAAAAATCAAAGGTTTTATAAAACTTAAAGAACCAAAAGAAATTAAAAAAGTAATTTTATGTTCTGGTAAAATATATTTTGATTTACTTGATTATAGGGAAAAATTAAAAAGAAATGACGTTATATTTTACAGAATAGAACAATTATATCCTTTTCCAGCTAAAGCTCTTGTAAATGAGCTTAAACCTTATGCAAAAAAAGCGAAATTTTACTGGTGTCAGGAAGAACCAAAAAATATGGGAGCCTGGTTTTCTGTGAGAGATTATATCCAATGGACATTAGACACTATAAAGGCTAATAGTAATATTATTAAGTATATAGGAAGGAAACCTGATGCTACTCCGGCGACAGGATATGCAAAAAGACATATTGAACAACAACAAGAAATAATTAATAAGGTTTTTGAGTAACAATGAATGAAAAAATTATAGTCCCCACATTAGGTGAAAGCATCACAGAAGCTACAGTTGCAAAATGGCTCAAAAATGAGGGAGATTCTGTTGAGGCTGATGAACCAATTGTAGAGCTTGAGACAGATAAAGTTAATTTGGAGGTTCCATCACCTATTGATGGAGTTTTATCTGAAATAAATTCTCAAGATGGTTCTGTTGTTGAAGTTGGAGCTCTCCTTGGATCTATTAGTCAAAATGGGTCTAATAAAATTAAAAAAGATGATAAGATTAAGGATGTTTCATCAAATCATTTAGAAAAAGATTCAATTAATTTAGATCTTGATCAAAAACCTAAAGTTTTCGAAAAACCAATTAATTTAGAAACACAAAAAGAGAAACCTTTAGTACTTTCAAATGAAGTAAAGCAAGAAGATGTTGAAACTGAAAAATCAATGAAAAAAGTTCTCTCACCAGCTGTTAGAAAAATCATTGCAGATAAAAAAATTGATATTGATAAAGTTGAAGGTTCTGGAAAAGATGGAAGGATTTTAAAAGGTGATTTAATTAATTTAATGGGTGTAAATCCAAAACCATCTGAAAGAAAAATTAAGTTTGGTCATGAAGAAAGAATAAAAATGACTAGACTAAGACAAACCATTGCAAAAAGACTTAAACAGGCCCAAGATAATGCAGCATTATTAACTACATTTAATGAGGTTGATATGACAAATATTATGGCAATGAGAAAAGAAAATCAGGAAGACTTTCAAAATAGATATGGAGTAAAATTAGGTTTTATGTCTTTTTTTGTGAAAGCTTCAATTGTTGCACTAAAAAATTTTCCAGTATTAAATGCAGAAATTGAAGACCAAGAGATAGTTTATAAAAATTATTATAATATAAGCTTTGCAGTCGGAACAGATAAAGGACTTGTGGTTCCAGTTTTAAAAAATGCAGATGAACTCTCTTTTGCTGAAATAGAAAAAAATATTAAATTAATTTCAGAAAAAGCAAGAGATGGAAATTTGACAATCGAGGATCTTCAGGGGGGGACTTTTACTATAACTAATGGGGGTGTTTACGGCTCTATGTTATCGACTCCAATATTAAATTTACCTCAATCTGGTGTATTAGGTATGCACAATATAGTAGAGAGACCGATTGTGATAAACGGTGAAATTAAGATTAGACCAATAATGTATTTAGCACTTTCTTATGATCATAGAATTGTGGATGGAAAAGAGTCTGTTTCCTTTTTAAAAACTATAAAAGAAAATTTAGAGGATCCAAGAAGATTATTTTTAAATATTTGATGTCAGAAAAATTTCAAGCAGTGGTAATAGGGGGTGGACCAGGAGGTTATGTTTGTGCAATTAGACTTTCTCAGCTAGGTCTAAAGACTGCATGTATAGAGTCACGAGGATCTTTAGGAGGGACTTGTTTAAATATTGGATGTATTCCATCAAAAAGCTTACTTAATTTGTCAGACGAATTTCATAAAGTTAAAAGTTTATCAAATAAAGGTATAGAAGTTGGTGAAGTAAAGCTAAATTTACCAAAAATGATGAAGAGTAAAGAAAAAGCTGTTACAGTTTTGACTAAAGGCGTAGAATTTTTATTAAAAAAAAATAAAGTTACATACATTAAAGGAACTGGAAGTTTCAAATCGAAAGACGAAATTGCAATTAATGATGATAAAAAAAATGAAACAATAATAAATGCAGAAAACATAATTATTGCTACTGGTTCTGTACCAGTGTCTTTACCAAATATTGAATTTGACGAAAAAGTAATTGTTTCATCAACTGGAGCATTAGAATTAGAAAAAGTACCAAAAAAAATGGTTGTTGTAGGTGGTGGGTATATTGGATTAGAAATGGGATCTGTTTGGTCAAGACTTGGAGCAGAGGTGCATGTTGTTGAGTTTCTTGATCATATTACCCCAGGTATGGATAAAGAAATTTCAAATGAATTTATGAAAATTTTAAAAAAACAAGGAATAAATTTTCATTTAGAACACAAAGTCGAAAAGGTTAAAAAAAATAAATCAGGAGCTACCGTTTCAACTTCTGACAAGAATGGTAAAAAAAAAGATTTTGAATGTGATGTTGTTTTAATATCTGTTGGAAGGAAACCTAACATAAATGGTTTAAATTTAGAAAGTATTGGTATTGAACTAGATGAGAATAAAAGGATTAAAACTAATAATAGTTTTAAGACAAACCTAGACAACATTTACGCTATTGGAGATGTAATAAATGGACCAATGCTTGCACATAAAGCAGAAGATGAAGGAATAGCAGTTGCTGAAAATATTGCTGGTCAATCTGGTCATGTAAATTATGATACAATCCCAGGAGTTGTCTACACAACACCTGAGGTTGCCTCTATTGGAAAAACCGAAGAACAATTAAAAGAGAAAAGTATTGAATATAAAGTTGGGAAGTTTTCATTTATGGCAAATTCTAGAGCCAAAGCCATTGATGATGCTGAGGGATTTGTAAAAATTTTAGCAGATAAAAAAACTGATAAGGTGCTGGGAGCACATTTAATTGGACCACATGCTGGAGAATTAATAGCTGAAATTGGAATTGCGATGGAATTTGGTGCAAGTTCTGAAGATATTGCAAGAACATGCCATGCCCACCCGACTTTTTCAGAAGCGGTGAAAGAAGCTGCATTATCTGTGGATAAAAGAGCTATACATTCTTAAGTATATTTTAGTTTTCTTGATCACCTCAAAAAGATTTTCCTGCATTTTTTTGTAATGCTTGCTCTAAATATTCTTTGTGCATAATTTATAGATTTCTATTATGCCAGGTAAATAGATTCGCCTCAAAAGGAATATTATTAAATCTTGTAAGTTGTGATAAAAGAGTATTCTAGTAAATAATGAAGTTTCCGATTCTTTTACCCAATATATTTAATCACCCTTTTACCTATGAAACTGATCTTAAATTAGAAGCTGGTGATTTTGTTGAAGTTCCTTTTGGCAAGTCAAAATTAATAGGCGTTGTATGGAATGAATTTGAAAAAAATACTAATAAAAAATTTAAGATAAAAAAAATAATTAAAAGATTAGATATCCCTCCTTTAAAGGAAAATACATTAGACTTTTTAAACTGGTTTTCTGAATATAACATTGTACCAAAAGGGATGGTTTTAAAATTAGTTTTAATAAGCGGTAAGCCAGCCAGAGTATTTGAAAAAAAATATTACAATAACTTTTCTTTCAAAATAATTGAAAATTCTATCAAATTATCATTAGAGCAAAAAAAAGCTTTAAATCAAATAAATCTCTCTAATAATAAATTTAATGTTCATGTTTTAAAGGGTACAACCGGATCAGGTAAAACAATTGTTTACTTTGAGGCTCTCAAAAAAATTTTGATAAAAGGTTATCAAGGTTTAGTAATGCTTCCAGAAATTGGTTTAACGAGTCAATTTGAAAAAAAATTTTTTGAATTTTTTGGTTTTATGCCAGCAATTTGGCATTCAGGAATTACAAAAAAAAATAAAGAAATTATTTGGAGTGGAGTAATTTCAGAAAAAATTAAAGTGGTAATTGGCGCTAGATCATCTTTATTTTTACCATTTAAAAAATTAGGATTAATAATAGTCGATGAAGAGCATGATCAATCATATAAACAAGATGAAGGAATAATTTACAATGCAAGAGACATGGCTATTTCTAGAGCTTCATTCGAAAAAATTCCAATAAACTTGATTACTGCTGTCCCATCTATCGAAACTTATGAAAATATAAAAAAAGGAAAATATAGTGTTTCAAAATTAGAAAAACGTTATCAAAATGCCTCATTGCCGAATTATGAAATTATAAATCTAAATAATGTAAAGTTAGAAAAACAATCTTGGTTATCAAAAAAAATAATTGAAAAGGTTAATTTTCACTTAGAAAAAAAAGATCAAGTCTTATTTTTTTTAAATAGAAGAGGATTTTCTCCAAATGTTTTATGTAATAAATGTTTAATAAGCTATTCATGTCCAAACTGTTCAATTAATTTAGTTTATCATAAAAATAAAAATAATTTATTATGTCATTATTGTGGATTCAAATCTTCTTTAAAAAGAAAGTGTCGAAAAGAAGGAAATTGTAATTTCATATTTAGTGGTCCCGGTGTTGAAAGAATTTCTGAGGAAGTTAAAAAATGTTTTCCATCAAAAAAAATTGAAATTTTTTCTAGTGACACAATGAATAAAAAAAGTTCAAAAAACAAATTAGAAAAAATTATCAATAATGAAATTGAAATTTTAGTTGGCACACAATTAATATCAAAAGGATTTCATTTTCCAAATTTAAATTGTATTGTTATAGTTGATATTGACTTGTCTTCTCGAGGTCATGATTTGAGAGCAGCGGAAAAAAACTTACAATTATACCATCAATTATCTGGAAGGGCTGGTCGTGAAGGTAAATTATCAACAGTTTATTTCCAAACTTATAACACGGATACGAAAATGATCTCAGATATCACTAACAATAATCCTGATATTTTTTTAGAAAAAGAAGTTGAAATTAGAAAAAATAATAATCTTCCTCCTTTTCAAAGATTTATTTCATTAATTTTTACTGGTGAAAATGAGAGTAAATTAGAAAAAGAAGCATTCAAATTTAAAATTTTTACAGAAAATAAAATAAAAGGAAAAATCTTAGGTCCAGTAAGTGCTCCTATATTTAGATTAAAAAGAAAATATAGAATTAGACTTTTAATTCGAGGTCCAAAAACATTAAAATTACAAAATTCACTAGCTATACTAATTTCAAACTATAAATTTCAATCAGGAATAAAACTTTCAGTTGATGTTGATCCAATAAACTTCAATTAGACCGAAAAAAAAGTCATTTTTTCCCAAATGTGTTGCTTGAAGACCTTAGAGCCATATGTTAATTAAATTGTGTTTTATAATAAATTATCAATATTTTGAGGTTATTAATTGAGTATTAAGAAAGAATTTTCTGACACAACAGCTAAAAGATATTCTTTAGCTTTGTATGAACTAGCAAGTGAAACAAATTTACTTGTCCAAGTAGAACAAAATTCATTAGCTTTTTCAAATTTGATATCTGTTAATAAAGATTTTAATAATTTGATTAAAGATCCCACAACTAATAGAGAAGATTTAATGAATATTGTAAATAAGATATCTAAAATTTCAAAAATAGAATTATTATTCAAAAATTTTTTAAACCTATTAATTATAAAAAGAAGATTTTTTTATATTGATCAAATTTTAAAAAATTTTATTGAAATTTGTTCTCAAAAAAGAGGTGAGCTTAAAGCAGAAATTAATTCTGCAAAAGAATTGAATACAGATGAAATTAACAATATAACTGAGGAATTATCAAAAAATTTTAAATCAAAAATAAAATTAAATTATAAACATGATAAAAGTTTAATTGGAGGTCTAGTTTTGCAAGTAGGAAGCACAATGATTGACACTTCCATAAAAAAAAAATTACAACAAATAGAAAATAGAATGATAGAGGCTTAATATGGAAATAAATCCTTCAGAAGTAACAAAAATTTTAAAAGAACAAATTAAAAATTTTGGAGAAAAAGCAGAAATATCTGAAGTTGGACAAGTTTTATCAGTAGGTGATGGTATCGCAAGAATTTATGGTTTGGATAATGTTCAAGCTGGTGAGATGGTTGAATTTTCTGATGGTTCCAAAGGTATGGCTTTGAATTTGGAGAGTGAGAATGTGGGGGTAGTAATTTTCGGTGATGATAGAAATATTAAAGAAGGTGATGTCGTAAAAAGAACTGGAAGTATTGTTGATACACCAGTGGGTAAAGAGCTTTTAGGTAGAGTAGTTGATGGATTAGGTAACCCGATAGATGGCAAGGGAGCTTTAGATAAAGGAATAAAAAAAAGTAGAGTAGAGGTGAAGGCTCCAGGAATCATTCCAAGACAATCAGTTAGTGAGCCTATGCAAACAGGTCTAAAATCAATTGATAGTCTTGTTCCAATTGGAAGAGGACAAAGAGAGTTAATTATTGGGGATAGACAAACCGGTAAAACAGCAGTAGCAATCGATGCAATAATTAATCAAAAAAAGATTAATGATTCTGGTGACGAAAAACAGAAACTTTATTGCATTTACGTTGCAGTTGGACAAAAGAGATCAACAGTAAGACAAATTCAAAAAACTTTAGAAGAGGCCGGTGCAATGGAGTATACAACAATTGTTGCTGCAACTGCATCAGACTCGGCACCTCTTCAATTTTTAGCTCCTTATACAGGTTGTGCCATGGGTGAATATTTTCGAGATAACGGAATGCATGCATTAATTATTTACGATGATTTGTCTAAACAAGCAGTAGCTTATAGACAAATGTCACTTATATTAAGAAGACCTCCAGGAAGAGAAGCTTATCCGGGCGACGTGTTTTATCTTCACAGCAGACTACTTGAGAGAGCTGCAAAACTAAGTGACGAACATGGAGGTGGCTCTTTAACTGCTTTACCTATTATTGAAACTCAAGGAGGAGACGTATCAGCATATATTCCAACAAATGTAATTTCTATAACTGATGGCCAAATTTTTTTAGAAACTGAATTATTTAATCAAGGCATAAGGCCGGCAATTAATGTTGGCTTATCAGTCTCTAGAGTTGGATCTGCTGCACAAACAAAAGCAATGAAGAAAGTTTCAGGTTCAATGAAGCTAGAATTAGCTCAGTATAGAGAGATGGCTGCGTTTGCTCAATTCGGATCTGATTTGGATGCTTCTACACAACAATTGTTGAATAGAGGTTCTAAATTAACAGAATTATTAAAACAAAAACAATATTCTCCAATGACGGTAGCAGAACAAGTTATTTCAATTTTTTGTGGAGTAAAGGGCTATTTAGATGATGTAAATATCAAGGACATAGCTGACTTTGAAAAAAAGATAATCGAGAAGTGTAAATCAGATAAACCTGATTTAATTGATAACATTTTAAGCTCTGGAAAAATTGAAGAAGGTTCTGAAAAAATTCTAATTGATATAATTAAACAATTAAAAAATAATCTTAAATCTTAATATTTTATGGCTAGCTTAGACGACTTAAAAAAAAGAATTACTAGTGTTAAATCTACGCAAAAAATAACTAAAGCTATGAAAATGGTTGCGGCAGCTAAATTAAAAAAAGCTCAGGAAAGTGCAGAAAAAGGGAGACCTTATTCAGAAAAAATGAACAATATAATTTTAAATCTATCTAATGGAATATCTGATAAAGAAAATGCACCTAAATTATTATCTGGTACTGGAAAAGAACAAATACACTTATGTGTTGTTATTACTTCAGATAGAGGCCTTTGTGGAGGATTTAATGCTAATATAATTAAAAAAGCTAAGAGTTATTTTATAAAATTATTAAATGAAGGAAAAGAATTGAAGATTATAACGGTTGGTTCAAAAGGAAATGATCAGTTAAAAAGAGTTTATGGAGAGAATATTATTGAGAATATATCTTTTAAGAACTCAAAAAATACTAATTATTTTGATGCTGAGAAAGTTGGTAAGGTTATTATCGAAAAATTTGAAAAAGAAGAATTTGATGTTTGCACGATTTTTTATAATCAATTTAAAAATGTGATTACCCAAATACCCCAAGCTCAACAAATTATTCCACTTAAAACAGAAATTATAGAAGAAGATAAATTTGAGGACAATTATGAGTTTGAACCAGATGAGGATGAAATTTTAGGAAATTTATTACCTAAAAATATTTCTACACAAATTTTTAAGGCTATGTTAGAGAATTCAGCTAGCGAACAAGGTGCAAGAATGAGTGCTATGGATAATGCAACTCGAAACGCAGGTGAAATGGTTGACAAACTTACTATTGAGTATAATAGAAGTCGTCAAGCAGCAATTACAAAAGAACTAATAGAAATCATATCAGGAGCAGAAAGTTTATAACTATGAATAAAGGAATAATCACACAAGTTATTGGAGCAGTAGTAGATGTTAAATTTGATGGAGAATTACCAGAAATTTTAACGGCATTAGAGTGTAAAAATGGAAATAATAGGCTTGTTTTAGAAGTTGCCCAACACTTAGGAGAGTCAACTGCAAGAACAATAGCTATGGATGCTACTGAGGGATTAAAAAGAGGAGATGAGGTTATAAATACTAAAGCTCCTATTAAAGTTCCTGTTGGACCAGAGACTTTGGGAAGAATTATAAATGTAGTAGGTGAACCAATAGATGAAAGAGGAGAAGTTAAAACTAAAGAGAGTTGGCCAATTCATAGATCTGCACCTGAATTTAATGATCAGTCAACAGAAACAGAAATTTTAGTTACAGGTATAAAAGTAATCGATTTATTGGCTCCATATGCAAAAGGAGGAAAAATTGGTTTGTTTGGTGGTGCCGGTGTTGGAAAAACAGTTTTGATTATGGAGTTAATTAATAACGTTGCAAAAGCTCATGGTGGATTTTCTGTTTTTGCTGGTGTTGGAGAAAGAACAAGAGAGGGAAATGACTTGTATCATGAAATGATGGAGTCTGGTGTAATTAAACCTGATGGACCTGGTTCCAAAGCAGCTTTGGTATATGGACAAATGAATGAACCACCAGGTGCAAGAGCCAGAGTAGCTTTAACTGGACTAACGGTTGCAGAATATTTTAGAGATCAAGAAGGACAAGATGTTTTATTTTTTGTTGATAATATATTTAGATTTACTCAAGCAGGCTCAGAGGTATCTGCACTTTTAGGTAGAATTCCTTCAGCAGTAGGATACCAACCTACTTTGGCTACTGATATGGGGAATTTGCAAGAAAGAATTACGACAACAAATAAAGGATCAATTACATCTGTGCAAGCAATTTATGTTCCAGCGGACGATCTAACTGATCCAGCCCCAGCAACTTCTTTTGCTCATTTAGATGCAACAACTGTTTTATCAAGACAAATTGCAGAAATAGGAATATATCCAGCTGTTGATCCATTAGACTCAACTTCAAGAATCCTAGATCCTAGAATAGTTGGTGATGAACATTATAGAGTTGCTCGTGAAGTTCAAAAGATATTACAAACATACAAATCATTGCAAGATATAATTGCAATTCTAGGAATGGATGAATTATCTGAAGAAGACAAATTAATTGTAGCAAGAGCTAGAAAGATACAAAGATTTCTTTCTCAACCTTTTTTTGTTGCTGAAGTATTTACTGGATCTCCAGGAAAATTAGTAGATTTAGAGTCAACCATAAAAGGTTTTGATGCAATTTGTAAGGGCGAGTTTGATCATCTTCCAGAGGCAGCATTTTATATGGTTGGAACAATCGAAGAGGCAATTGAAAAATCTGAAAAAATGGCTAAAGAGGCTGCTGCTTAATGACAGAAGAGTTTAAAATCGAAATTGTAAACCCGGATAAGTCTTTTTTAGAAAAAGAGGACGTTACTGAGGTAATTATTCCAGCTTTTGAAGGAGAGATGGGAATTTTAAAAAATCATATTTCATTAATATCATTTTTAAAGCCAGGTATAATAACAATTTATTCAAAATCTGGAGAAGAAAAGTTTTATACAGAGGACGGAATTGTAGAATTTAAGAATAATAATTTATCTATACTAACAAGTTCTATTTATAATTTAAAAAATTTTGAACAAAGTAAAATTCAAGATTTATTAAAAATTGCTGAAGAAGAAAACAAAAAACTTGAAATAAGTGATCAATCTAAATATTTAATTGATCAAAAAATTGAAGTTTTGAAAACAATTAATTAATTATTTTTTTTATTTTTTCCTTGAGCTCTTTGTAGACATGATGCTTAAAATCTACAACTACATCGGTAATCATATCCAAATCAATCCATTTCCATTGAAAAAATTCAGGTTTATTTGTTTTTATATTAATATCACTATCTTTTCCAAGGTATCTCATTAAAAACCATTTCTGTTTTTGACCTTTATATTTACCTTTCCATATTATACCTAATAAATGTTTTGGAAGTTCATAAGTTAAAGTACCCTCGATTTCTTGAATAAGTTCAACATTTTTAATGCTTGTCTCCTCTTCTAACTCTCTATAAGCAGCAGATAAAAAATCTTCACCATCATCAACTCCACCTTGAGGCATCTGCCAAAAATTTTTGGGATTATCAATTCTTTTTGCAACAAAAACTTTATTTTCTTTATTAATTACTACAATTCCTACACCATTTCTTAAGGGCAAATTTTCATAATTATTTTTCATTATCCATTAAGTAATTTAACTGCAAATTTTAGCTGATTATCAGTATCAGTATTTATTCTAAAATCTTCAGAGTCTTCTCCCACTTGAATATCAGGAGTAACACCAACTTCAGAAATAGATTTTCCTGACGGAAGATAGTATTTAGCGATAGTTAATCTTATTGCTCCCTTATTTTTTAAAGGGATAATTGATTGAACTGACCCCTTACCAAAACTGCTTTCCCCAATAACTACTGCTCTTTTATGGTCTTTTAAAGCTCCAGCAACAATTTCAGATGCGGATGCAGAACCATAGTTTATAAGAACAATCAAAGTTTTTCCATTTGTAAGATCTCCATCTTTTGCAAACCATTTTCTATTCTCTGATAATTTACGACTTTTTGTAGAAACTATTTCACCGTTTTCCAAAAAGAAATCAGTAATACGTATTGCTTGAGATAATAAACCACCTGGATTGTTTCTTAAATCTAAAATAAAAGCTTTTAAATTTTTATTTTCATTTAATTTTTTAATTCTATTTTTAATTTGTTCACTACTATTTTCATTAAATGATGTTAATCTTATATATCCAATATTATTTTCTATAAGTTTGGACTTTACAGATTGAATTTCAATAATTTCTCTTATGATATTAAAAATTAATGCTTTTTTTTCTCCTCTTCTTCTAACTGTAATCTCTATTCCAGAGCCAACTGGACCTCTCATTAATTCAACAGCTTCAGTTAAAGATTTACCTTGAACCTGAATATCATTTATTTTAACAATAAAATCACCAGCTTTTATTCCAGCTCTAGAAGCCGGAGTGTCATCTATTGGCGATATAACTTTTACAACACCTGCCTCCATACTAACCTCAATTCCTAATCCACCAAACTCTCCACTAGTCTCTGTCTGCATTTCTCCAAAATTTTCGGGCGACATATATGCAGAATAAGGATCTAATGATTGAAGGAGGCCATTAATAGCAGCATCCATATTTTTTGAGGTGTCTACTTCCTCAACATATTCTTTATTAATTTTCTCTATGACTTCTCCAAATAGATCGATTTTTTTATAAATTTCCTCATTATTATTCGCATAAAGATTGCTCTTAGTGATAAACAGAAAAAATATAATAAGTGATATTTTTAATTTTCTCATATAATAAGTTTTTCTTTAGGAATTAATTCTGACCAAATTTTTTCGATTTCATAAAATTTTCTTTTTTCAGGGTGAAAAATATGAATTATTAAATCTATACCATCAACAAGCTTCCATTCATTGCTATCCTTTCCTTCAATTTTAGAATTTAATATTCCATTTTCTTTTAATTTTTCCAAAACTTGTTCAGATAAGGATTGAATATGTCTAGAAGAAGTTCCGCTCGCAATAATCATGTAGTCTGCCATAGAACTTTTATCTTTTAAATCAATTTCAATTATGTCTAAAGCCTTATTTATATCTAAAGTTTTGATTATTTTTTTTTTAAGGTCAGAAATTTTATCCATTAATTATTTACCTTATCAAATTTTTCTTAATTGAGAAGATGAAATATTGATCTTTTTAAATTTAACAAATCTCAAACATTTTTTATCTAGCTGTTGATATGCAACAGATTTAAGAGATTTAGTTTTATAGCCACCTCGATCAAATACTAAAATATTACATTTTTTTGATATTGATTTCCATTTATGCCATTTGTGAAAATTAATTAAATTATCCGCACCAATTATAAGGTAAATTTCAATTTTTTTATCTTTTTTTAAATAATTGATTAAATCGACAGTTTTATTTGAATGAATTTTTTTTTCAAAAAATCTAATCTTTATAAATTTTTTTGAACCTATTAATTTTTTGCAAATTTTAATTCTTTCTTTTAAACTTAAAAAACTTTTCTTCTTAAAAGGATTTTTTAAAGTAATTGCCCATATGATATATTTTAATTTAAATTTTTTTTTTGATACTAAAGAAATAGATAAATGCCCTTTATGTGCTGGATCAAAGGAACCTCCTAAAATTCCTATTGGTATTTTTTTATTATTCAAATTATTTTCTAGTTTTGCCTTTGCTCGTGATTTCATATTTATAAGACACAAGTTGATTTAGTCCGACAGGTCCTCTTGGAGGTAATGTATTTGTTGAAATTCCAACCTCTCCACCAAAGCCAAATTCTCCACCATCTGCAAATTGTGTTGATGTATTATGCATTGCAATAGAACTCTTAATATTTCTTAAAAAGTTTTTAGCAGTTATTTTATTATTTGTTATAATAGCATCTGTATGCATAGTTCCATATTTATTTATATGTAAAATTGCTGAATTAGAATTATTTACAGATTTTATAGATACTGCTGCAGATAGATATTCAGTTGACCAATTCCTTTCTTTTGCAATTATAACTTTACTTTTATAAAATTTTCTTATTTTGCTATCACCATAAATTTTACAATTTTTTTTAATAAGTTTTTCTAAAAATGGTTTGCAAAATTTTTTTAATATATCTTTATGGATTAAAATTGTTTCGGTTGCACCACAGATACTTGTATTTCTTAATTTCGCATTGATCAAAATATTTGTTGCCATTTTTAAATCCGCTTCTTTATCAACATATGTATGGCAGATGCCCTCCAAGTGACCTATAAAAGGTATTTTTGATAATTCTTGTATTTTTTTAACTAAATTTTTTCCACCTCGAGGAATTATGACATCTATATAACTTCTCATATTAGAAAGCATATGATCGACAACTAACCTATTTTTTATGTTTATAAATTGTACAAAATTTTCATCAACTTTATTAATTTTCAATGCTTTTCGAAAGAGTTTTGCTAAAATCTTATTGCTATTAATAGCTTCAGAACCACCTTTTAATATAACCGCATTTCCAGATTTAAAACATAATGATGCAACATCTGAGGTCACATTTGGTCGACTTTCATAAATAACTCCTATGACACCTATTGGTACTGATATTTTTGAAATATTTAATCCATTAGGTCTTTTCCATTTATCTAAAATTTTATTAACAGGGTCTTTTAATTTAATAATTTCTATTAAAGATTTTTGGATTTGAGTAATCTTATTTTCATTTAAAGTAAGCCTGTCAATTAAGTTTTTTTTTAAATTTTTTTTTGAGGCATAAATTAGATCTTTTTTATTTTGTTTAATAATAAAATCCTTCTCTTTATCAATAAGTGAAACAAATGTTTTAAGAACTTTATTTTTTAAATTTGTATCAATCTTATTTATAGAGGCATTTTTTGCGTTAATTCCAATTTTTTTTAAAATATTTTTCATTTAAATTTCTACCATATCATCTTTGTGGACCACTTCCGATTTAGTTATATAGCCTAATAATTTTTCAATATCTTTTGAATGTCTTCCCATTATTTTTGATATTTCACTTGAGGAAAAAGAACTTAGACCTCTGGCAAATTCATTATTTTCTTTATCGAGAATTTTAATATGATCTCCTTTTTTAAAGTTACCAGAAACTTTTCTAATACCAGCAGCCAATAAACTTTTGCCATTATTAAGAGCTTTTTTGGCACCATCATCAATTACAAGTTCTCCTCGAGGAGAAACAGAACTTATAATCCATTTTTTTCTGGCATCAAGCTTTGAAATTTTAGGTAAAAACCAAGTACAATTATTTTTTTCGATTATTTTTTTTATTGGATTGAGATGCAGACCATTAGCAATTACCATTTTACAACCTGATAGCATGCATATTTTAGCAGCTTCAATTTTTGTTTGCATTCCACCAGTACCATATTCACTAGTACTTTTAGCAGATGTTTTTATCAGATTTAAATCAATGTCACTTACTGATTTTAATAACTTTGCATCTTTATAAATTTTAGGATTTTTTGTGTAAAGACCATCAACATCAGATAATAAAATTAAGGAGTCAGCATTTGATATTTGAGCAACTCTAGATGCGAGTCTATCATTATCTCCATATTTTATTTCAGAGGTAGCAATAGTATCATTTTCATTTACAATTGGAACAAAACCGAGCTTAAATAAATTATCAAAAGTTCTTTTAGCATTCAGAGATCTTCTTCTTATCTCAGTATCCTCTAATGTTAAAAGAATTTGAGATATATTTACTTTATATTTTAAAAAAGTTTCAGAGAATAAATTCATTAACTCAATCTGACCGATGGAAGCAATTGCTTGACACTTATCAAGCTTTAAATTTTTTTTATTAATATTAAGTTTTTTACAACCCATAGCTATTGCACCAGAACTCACTATAATAACTTTTTTATCTTGCCTAATTAATTCTTGAACATCTTTGGCAAATTTTACAATCCATTTTTTTCTGATTTTTCTTTTTTCATCTATTAAAATTGATGATCCAATTTTAATTATTATAATTTTTGAATTTTCAAGATACATATTTCAATAATTTAGCTTTTGCTTTGGAAACTGAACTTTTTTCTAAAGTTGATAATATTATTACTTCACTTTTTTTATTTTTTGAAAAGTTGGTGAAAATTTTTTTTACAGTTTTTTTATCCAATAGATCGATTTTATTCAACACAATGAGCTCTTTTTTATTTGAAAGTTTTTTACTGTATCTATTAAGCTCTTTTTTAACTTGTTGGTAACTTTTTTCAATATCGTTATTTGTAATATCAATAAGATGAAGCAAGGATTTGCACCTTTCTATGTGTTTTAAAAATTTAATACCTAAGCCTGTACCTTTATGTGCGCCTTCAATTAAACCAGGAATATCTGCAATTGTAATTTCTTTATTATCATAATTTGCAACACCTAAATTTGGATTTAAAGTAGTAAATTTATAGTTGGCTATTTTTGGAGTAGCATTGGTTATTGAAGCAAGCAAACTTGATTTTCCTGCGTTAGGTAATCCGACTATTCCAACGTCAGCAATTGTTTTTAATTGAAGCCATATTGTAAACTCTTCCCCGACTGTACCCTTTGTGAACTTTCTTGGTGCTCTATTAGTAGAGCTTTTAAATCTTGTATTCCCAAGCCCACCTTTTCCACCATTCGCAACAATAAACTCGTCATTTTCTTTTTTAAAATCATATATTAAAGTTTTATTATCTTCCTCAAATATTTGTGTTCCTATCGGCACTTTAAGAAAGAGATCTTTACCATTTTTTCCAGTACAATTTTGGCCTGAACCATTTTCACCCCTTTGTGCTTTATGATGTTGCTGGTATCTGTAGTCAATAAGTGTGTTTAAGTTTCTTTCGGATTTTAAAATTATTGAACCACCTTTTCCTCCATCCCCTCCATCAGGTCCACCAAATTCAATAAATTTTTCTCTTCTGAAACTTGGCGATCCATTACCACCATTACCGGCTTTGATATATATTTTTACTTGATCTAAAAATTTCATAATACAACTCTTTATTTTTATGTTGTACTATTAATTGGGTTTTACTGAAACAAATGTTCTGTCTGATTTTGTTTTCTTAAATACTACTTTACCTTTGATGACAGAAAAAATTGAGTGGTCTTTACCCATTCCAACGTTTTCTCCAGGAAATATTTTTGTACCTCTTTGTCTTACTATTATATTTCCAGGTATTACTTTCTCTCCACCATACTTTTTAACACCAAGTCTACGACCTGCACTGTCACGTCCGTTTCTAGATGATCCACCTGCTTTTTTTGTTGCCATTATAAACCTAATTTATTTATTTAATTCTTTTTTTTCAACTTTTTTTATTGTTTTTTTTTCATCTTTTTGAGTTTGTTTTTTCATCTTTTCAGCCTCTGATAAAACTTTTCCATCTTTAGAAAATATCTTCTCTATTCTAATCATTGAATATTTTTGTCTATGACCATTTTTTCTTCTTGAATTTTGTCTTCGTCTTTTTTTAAATATTAAAACAGTTCTATTTTTACTGTTTTTGATTAAATTTGCTTCCACTTTGGCACCTTGTATTGTTGGAGTACCAAGTTCTATTATTTTATTATCTCCATATGCTAAAATTTCTTTAAATTCTATTTTAGTTTCAGGTTTAGAATCCGGTAATTTCTCAATTTTTATGATTTGACCAGATTTTACTTTATATTGTTTTCCACCTGTTTGTATAACTGCGTAAGACATAATGATATTGTAATTTTTAGTTATCGCAATATAGTCCGAGCTATGCTTTAGTCAAGCTATATAAGTTAAAAATTATCCTTTAAATCTCTTAATTTTGAAAAACTTTCTAAATCTTTAGCTTTTAAAAATGCATTACACTCTATTTCGTCTACTAAAATTGTTGGAACTGAAGGTAAGTTATTTTTTATTTTTTCTTTAATTAATTTTATTTTTTCTAAGAGTTTTAAATTTTTAGGATCATGTTTAAGACAGAAATTAGAATTCTGTAAAGTATATTCATGACCACAATAAATTTTAGTATCTTTTTGTAATTTTTTTATTCTATTTAAAGAATTAAACATTTGCTCGTATGTTCCCTCAAAAATTCTACCACACCCAAGAGAAAATAAAGTATCACCTGTAAAAATTTTTTTTTCCTTGTAAAAATGAAAAGCGATATGTCCTTTTGTATGACCTGGAATATGATAAATTTTTGCTTCAAAATTATCTTTTTTCCAAATTTGATTATCTACAACAAGTTCATCTATCCCTGGTATTCTTTCTTTATCGCCTTCAAAACCTATCACATGAGAATTGTATCTTTTTTTTAATTCTACATTTCCCCCAACATGATCGTAATGATGATGAGTATTAAGTATATATTTTAGTTCCACTTTATTTTTCTCAATATGATGAATAATTGGCTTAGCTTCGCTAGGATCTACCACACAAGCGATTTGCTTATTTTCATCTATTATTAGATAGCTATAATTGTCCTCTAAACACTTAATTATTTCAATTTTCATTTTTTTTTTCAATCAAAAAAATACCAAGTTCTGCAAACAAATTTTTAAAAAATAAATTTGAATTATTAATATTTGATACATTTTTGTTAACCAAAGCAAGAGATTTAAAGATTTTGAAATCAATAATTTTAGAAAATTTTACAAAATCTTTTATTGTGCACATATGAATATTTGGAGTATTATACCAATCATTAGGTAGAGACTTAGTAATTGGCATTGTTCCTTTAATCAATAAATTTAACCTTACTTTCCAGTGACCAAAATTTGGAATAGTAACTATTGCTTTTTTTCCGACTCTTAATAATTCTTTAATCACTATTTCAGGATTTATAAAAGCCTGAAGTGTTTGTCCTAGAACAACATAATCGAAGGAATTATTAGGAAATTGTTTTAAATCAATCTCAGCATTACCTTCAATAACTGTCAGCCCTTTTGAAATACATGTTTGCACTTTTTCTTTTGAAATTTCAATTCCTCTAATGTCAACATTCTTATTTTTTTTTAAGAATTCCATCAAAGTCCCGTCATCACACCCAACATCCAAAACTCTTGTATTTTTTTCAATTATGTTAGTAATTATTTTATATTCTGATTTCATAATTATTTTTCTACATATGATTTTTCTAAAAAATTTTTTAAGGCTTTTAAAAAATCTGGAACATCTAATAAAAATGAGTCATGTCCTTTATCTGATTCTATTTCTACAAAACCTACATTTGCACCAATTGCATTTAGAGCAATAACTATTTCTTTATTTTCTTGAGTAGGATAAAGCCAGTCTGAGGTAAAGGATATTACAAAAAATTTAGCCTTAGTATTTATAAAAGCATTTGATAAATTTCCTTTAAATTGTTTAACAAGGTCAAAGTAATCCATTGCTCTAGTAATATAAAGATAACTATTTGCATCAAAGCGATCAACAAATACTGAACCTTGATATCTTAAATAACTCTCGATTTGAAAGTCAGCATCAAAACCAAATTTTAGATCATCTCTTTCCTGCAGTTTTCTTCCAAATTTTTCTTGAAGACCTTTTTTTGATAAGTAAGTGATATGCGCTGCCATTCTTGCTACTGCTAGCCCTTTATCTGGTACAGTATTTTTTGAAGTATATTTTCCATCTGACCAATTGTAGTCAGCTGCTATTGCTTGTCTTCCTAGTTCATTAAATGCGATGTTTTGAGCAGAATGACTTGAAGTGCATGCGATGGGTACAGCAGTTTTTGTTTTTTCCGGAAAATTACTTACGAATTGTAAAACTTGCATACCTCCCATTGAGCCACCAATAACGGAGAAAAGTTTTTTGATACCAAAATGTTCTAATAAATTTACTTGAGCGTTTACCATATCATTAATGGTGATTACTGGAAAATCTGTACCATAAATTTTTTTTGTTTCAGGATTTTGATGACTAGGACCAAAAGAACCCATACAGCCCCCTATAACATTTGCACAAATTACAAAAAATTTGTTTGTATCAATAGATTTATTTGGACCTACTGCATATGACCACCATCCATCTTTATTCGTTACTGGATTTTTACCAGTGACAAATTGATCACCAGTTAAAGCATGAAAAATCAAAATTGCATTATCTTTATTTTGATTCAAAGATCCATAGGTTTCATAAGCTAACGGAAAGTCATTAATAGTTTTACCACAATCCAGTTTTAATGGCTTTTTAATTTGTAAAGTTTTAATTTGTTTGTTTGTATTCATAATAAATGCTGGTAAATGAATTGTGAGAAAAAAAACTTTTTTAGCGGTTTTTTTAAAGCGCTCGCAATTCAGGTAAATCAGCGCATAAATTTTGTACTAGAAGTTATTTAGTATGTCAATTTTTAAAAATAATTTCACTAATACTATATAAAAAATTGTTATTTTATTTATAAAGGGCTTAAATTTAAAAACATGACAACAATTAGATTTAAAAAATTTGATATAGAAGCCTATGAGCCAGGCAAATCAGGTTCAAAAAGATTACAAAAAGTAATTAAATTGTCTGCGAATGAGTCTGCATTAGGAGTAAGTTCAAAAGTAAAAAAAATCCTATCAAATAATAATATTAATTTTTTTAGATATCCAGACGGACAATCAAAAAACTTAAGAGGTCAAATTTCAAAAAAATTTAAATGTGACTATAATAAGATAATTTGTGGAGCAGGATCGGATGAGGTTATCCAAATGTTGTGTCAGTTATTTTTGAAATCTAGGGATGAAGTAATAGTTCCTCAATTTAGTTTCTTGATGTATAGAATCTATTCAAAAATAATCGGTGCAAAAGTAGTTTTTGCTAAAGAAAAAAATTTTAAAATATCAATTTTTGAAATATTAAAAAAAGTCACAAAAAAAACAAAGATAGTATTTATTGCAAATCCGAATAATCCGACTGGAACTTATTTAAATAAGTCTGAATTATTAAAATTAAGAAAAAAATTGAGAAAGAATATATTATTAGTTGTTGATGATGCTTACGCAGAATATATGAAAAATAGAGATTATATTTCTGGTTTAGACTTATTTAAAAATAAAGATAATGTTTTTGTTTTGAGAACATTTTCAAAAATTTATGGTTTATCATCATTAAGAGTTGGGTGGGGTTATGGATCGAAAAAGATAATAAATGGTTTAAAAATAATTAAACCACCATTTAATGTTAATGGAATTGCTCAAATAGCAGCTATTGAGTCTTTAAAGGATTCAAAATTTATTTCACGGTCAATCAAACATAACTTTTTTTATGCAGGAAAATTAAAATCATTTTTAAGTAAGTATAATATAAATACTAATGAAGTTTCTGCGAACTTTTTATTATTGGACTTTAGTAAGTGTAAATTTAAAGCAAAATACTTTTATAATAGATTAAAAAAATCAGGTATAATCTTAAGGTCAACAGAGGATGGTTATAAAATAAAAAATAAATTAAGACTAACTGTTGGTTCAAAAATTGATAATATAAAATTTATGCAGGCAGTTGAAAGAATATTTAAAAAATGAAAAATATTTTAATTATAGGATGTGGATTATTGGGTTCATCATTATTACGAAGGATTGCAAAAAAAAGATTAGCTAAAAAAATATTTATTTATGAAAAATCAAAAAAAAATATTTCAAAAATTAAAAGATTAAAATTACCTGGAATTTTAATTCCTAATTTAAAAAAAGGTGTTGAAAATTCAAATTTTATTATTTTTTGTACACCAATGAGTGAATATAAAAAAATTATTTTAAAGATTAATAAATATCTTACTTCAAAGCATATTATTACAGATTTGGGATCATCAAAATTAAAGTCTTTACAAGTAATTAACAAAAATTTAAAAAAAAATATTTTTTGGACATCTAGTCATCCGATTGCTGGATCAGAGGTCAGTGGGCCAGAGTATGGAAAACAAAATCTTTTTGAGAACAAGTGGTGCATCTTGATAAAAGATAAAAGATCAAATAAAAAAAATCTTAAATTTTTAAGTTTTTTTTGGAAAAAAATTGGTTCAAAGACCGTAATTATGAATTCTGTAAAGCATGACAAAATTTTTTCAATAACAAGTCATTTGCCGCATTTAGTAGCTTATAATTTAGTTAAATCAGCCCAAGATTTTGAAAAAAAACAAAATTATGAATTATTAAAGTATAGCGCTGGTGGCTTACGAGACTTTTCTAGAATAGCAGCATCAAATGAGATTATGTGGAGAGATATTCTTTTTGATAACAAAAAAAATGTGTCAAAAGCTATTGATTTATTTATCAAAAATTTGAATTCTTTTAAAAAAGACCTTAAATCTGAAAATCACAAATCAATTTTGAAAAAATTGATACAAACAAAAAAAGTGAGATCACAAATAATTAAACTCAAACAAGATATAAATAGACCTGATTTTGGTCGTGACTAATAATTACTAATATTACTGATTTTTTTTACAAATAATTTTGCGGTCTTTTTTATTAAATTTATTGTAAAATTTGTATTCATAATGAGAACTTTTTTATAAGGACCATAAGCATGAATAAATTTTGATTTATTTATGCATATTCCAACATGACCTTTCCAAAAAATTATGTCACCTTTTGAAAATTTTTTAACTTTAATTTTTTTACATTTTTTTATTTGATCTTTGGTGTCTCTTGGAAAAAAAATTCGATTATAATAAAAATAAATTTGAATTAAAGCAGAGCAATCAATACCATCACAAGTTTTACCACCCCATAAATATTTTTTATTAATAAATTCTCTAAGTATTTTAACAAAATTTTTTTCATGGTGATTTATGTTTCTTGTATCTTTTTTTTTAATCCATTTATTTTTATCAAATTCAATATAATTTCCCTTTTTATTTTTTATCTCGATTCCAGTTGCAAAATAAAGAAAATTTTTAGTTTTTCTTAATTTCCCTTTTACTTGTCTAAAAATTTGAGATTTGATTTTATAAATTTTTAACGTTGGTTTAAATTTATTTTTGAATTTAGTTTTTTTTATGTAGCCAATATAATTATCAAAACTGGTCTTTATTTTAATCCATTTTTTGTTTTTTGATATTATATAAAATTTTTCTCCATATAAAATTTGAGATACCACCTCTGAATTAGATGAAGGTCGAGAATATATATTTGAAGCTGAGTAATTAAGAAAGTTATTTTTCATTAAGTTGAAGTTTATTTTTTATTATCCATAGTATGATAAGTGAGGGTAACACCATGAGAGCGGTTAAGATAAAAAAAATTCCCCAATCTCCATTTAACGAGTCCACTAGAGCCCCTGAAGATGAGGCAAGAGTAGTTCTTCCTGCTGTACCTATTGAGGCTAAAAGCGCATATTGTGTTGCGGTATATGCTCTATCTACTAACAATGAAATAAAAGCTACAAAAGCTACCGTAGCAAATGCTGCTGCGATATCATCAAAAATTACTGCTATTGCAAAAAGTAATTCAGACTTATCACTCCAAGCTAGTATACTAAATAAAATATTCGTACTTGCCATTATAATGCCTGCTAAAAACATTGCTTTTAAAACACCTGATCTAATTACAAGCAAACCACCCAAGAGAGTGAATATAACAGTCGTAATCCAACCTAAAGTTTTAGAATAGATTGCTATATCTGCCTTGCTGAAACCTATTTCTTTATAAAATATAATAGACATTCTACCAAGAAAAGCCTCACCAACTTTAAATAAAAAAACAAATCCTAAAATACTTAATGCTATTGAGAAACCATTCTTTTTAAAAAAACTTATTATGGGACCACTTATAGTACCACCAATCCAGGTTATTAATTTTGTAAGTATGTTATTTCTTTTAAATCTACTTGAAATTAATCTATCATTATTTTTTTGTTTATTTTTTCTGTCAAAGCTATCTGCTTCATTTATAAACATTAAACCAATATTCATTAAAATTATTAAAATACACAAAAATAAAAATGTTAATTGCCAATAATTTTCGTAGCCAGCATTTTGTAAAAATTCGGCAGAAAAAAGAGATAGTACACCACCCAGTTTATAACCTGTCCACCAACCAACAACGGCCATTGCTGCTCCAGCTGCCATAGATTTTCCCTCATTTTCACCAATTTGTTCAATTCTTAAAGCATCAACCGTAATATCCTGAGTGGCGGAGGCAATTGCAATTATTAAACCTATTGAAATTACTAAAGACAAATTTTCAGTTGGATTGATAACGCTCCAAATTATAAGCGAAAATAGAATAAAAATTTGCATCAAAATAATCCAACCTCTTCTATGACCAATTTTTTTTGTTAAAAAGGGTATTTGTATTCGGTCAATTAAAGGTGCCCATAAATAGTTAAAAGCATATACGGCAAATATTAGTCCAGCCCACCCAACTGTTGATCTGCTTAATCCATCTTCTTTCAACCATAAACTTAAACTGCTACCAATCAATACCCATGGAAAGCCCGAGATAGCTCCAAGTAAAAGTATTTTTAACATTCTCATATCGAGATAAATTGAAAATGTTTCCGAGATTGATTGTTTTTTTACTTCTATCATTAGTTTCTCCAAAAAGATGGTAAAAACAATACTAAGATAGCAAATAGTTCAAGTCTACCTAATATCATGCCAATTGATAAAATCCATTTTGATAAATCTGGCAAAGAAGCAAAATTACCATTAGGTCCTATTACCGAACCCAACCCTGGACCAACATTTGATATTGAGGTTGCAGCTCCAGATATTGATGTAATAAAATCTAAACCAGTCAATGACAAGAGAGCAGTTAATATGAAAAATATTACGAAGTAAAAGTAAATGAAGGTAATTATTGAGGCCATGAATTTATCATCAACACTATTTTTATCATATTTAATTATAAATATCCCTCTTGGATAAATAATTTTTTTTAGTTGATTTTTAATAAATGAAAACAAAATTTGGATTCTAAAGACTTTAATTCCACAAGTTGTCGAACCTGCACATCCACCAATGAACATTAGTATTAAAAAAAATATTATTGGGAAATTACCCAAGTTATCAAATTCTCCTGTAACATAACCTGTTCCAGTTAAAATAGAAATGATATTAAAAATTATTCGTCTTATATTAAATTCTGAAATACCGTCATTTTGAATTATTAAATAAGTAGATAGAAGAATTATTGAAAAAATGATTATTTTTATAAAAGATCTTATTTGAATATCGTTTAGGAATATTTTTTTATCTCCATTTAAAAATTTTATATAGGCTATAAAAGGTAAACTGCCTAAGATAATAAATATAATTGATGAAATTTCAATATAAGCACTTTTAAAATAACCGATTGAGTCATTATAATTTGAAAATCCACCTGTTGCTATTGTGGTCATTGAATGAGTCACACTATCAAAATAATTCATACCAAAAATTTTATAAGTCGTTCCACATAAAAGAGTTAAACCAAAGTAAATATAGATTAGTCTTAGAGCTATTTCCTTAGATTTTGGCAATATTTTTTCGGAAGAATCATTGCTTGAAATTTTAAATAATTGCATTCCACCAACATTCATTATTGGCATCAAGGTTATAGCCATGACAATTATTCCAATACCACCTAGCCATTGTAATAATGCTCTCCATAATAAAATTCCTTTAGGAGTATTTTCTAAGTTGGAAATAATTGTTGAACCTGTGGTTGTTATTCCTGACATGCTCTCAAAAAAAGCGTCAGTTATATCTAAGTTCAATGGAGAAAATATAAATGGTAGAGATCCAAAAATTGCAATACTTAGCCAGGATAATGCTGTTAACAAAAAAGCTTGTTGTAAATTTAATTTTTTATCATGATTTAAATTAGATAGAAAAAATAATGAGCCAAATATAACAGTTGTAACAGATGCCCCTATGAACGAAGAGTCTAATTCAGAATATATAATTTGAGTGAGAATTGGAATGATCATAGATATTCCAAGAATTATTTGCAAAACACCTAAGGTAAAAAAAACAGTTTTGTAATTAGACATTTTGAAAGAACATTATTTTATGGTAAATAAATTTCAACTCTATAAGAATTATTAAATGCTCAAAATATAAGATATTTTGTGAGAATTGCTAATGATAAAAAATGAAAATTTAGATAAAACTAACGCTTGGCCCTTTGTTGAAGCAAAAAAAATGTTACGTGAGCGGAAATCTTTTATTGAGAAAAAAGGAAAAATTACATTACAAACAGGATATGGACCAAGTGGACTTCCCCACATAGGAACTTTCGGAGAAGTAGCAAGAACTTCCATGATGGTTAATGCTATAAAAAAAATTACTAACTTACCGACTGAAATTATCACCTTTTCCGATGATATGGACGGACTAAGAAAAATTCCAGATAATATTCCTAATCAATCTCTTTTAAAGAATCATTTACATAAACCTTTAACTAAGGTTCCTGATCCATTTAAAAAATTTGATAGTTTTGGTCAGCACAATAATGAAATGTTAAAAAAATTTTTAGATAATTTTAACTTTCAATATAATTTTAAAAGCTCAACAAAGCTTTACACTAGTGGTTTTTTTAATTCGACATTACAATTAGTTCTTGAAAACTATAATGGTATAATGGATATAATTATTCCAACTTTAGGAAAAGAAAGACAAAAAACTTACAGTCCATTTTTACCAATATGCCCAGATACTGGTTCTGTGCTTGAAATACCAGTTCTAGAAATTTTGAAAGACAAGTCAAAAATAGTTTTTGATAATAATGGAAAAAAACTTGAAGTAAGTATCCTGAATGGAAACTGCAAATTGCAATGGAAAGTTGATTGGGCAATGAGATGGTATGCACTGGATGTAGATTATGAAATGTATGGTAAAGATCTTATAGAAAGTGCAATACTTTCAACAAAAATTGTCAAACTTTTAGGAAAAAAAAATCCATCTGGATTTGCATATGAACTTTTTTTAGATGAAAAAGGTGAAAAAATTTCTAAATCTAAGGGAAATGGTATTACAATTGATCAGTGGCTAGAATTTGCTTCACCTGAAAGTTTATCAATGTATATGTACCAGAATCCAAAAAGAGCAAAAAAACTTTATGATGAGATAGTCCCAAAAGCAGTAGATGAATATTTGGAATTTATTGATAAAGCAAAAAGTCAAAATGAGTTACAATTATTGATGAATCCTGTTTGGCATGTTCATAATGGTATAATACCTCAAGAAAAAATGATTATGCCATTCTCGATGCTTTTAAATTTAGTGGAAACAAGTAATGCAAATAATAAGGATTTGCTTTGGAAATTTGTTAAAAAATATAAACCTAATATAAATAAAAAAGATTATCCAATTTTTGATTCATTAATTGGATATGCTATAAAATATTTTGATTCAGTGATAAAATTAAGAAAAAATTATAAAAAACCAAATCAAAATGAAAAAAAAGCTTTAGAGTCGTTGATAAGTGCCCTAGAAAAATGTACTGATGAAATGAAACCAGAGGAGATTCAAACATTAATTTACTCTACTGGTAAAGAGAATGGATATTCTGAAAATCTTAGAGATTGGTTTAAGTTGATTTATGAGGTAATCTTTGGTGAAGAAAATGGTCCAAGAATGGGCTTTTTTATAAGCTTTTTTGGAGTAAAAGAAACTAAACAACTTATAAAAGATAAATTACTTAATGTTTGATAAATTCAGATCCTTAATTTTTAAATTTGATCCTGAATTAGCACATACACTAGCAGTTAAGTCTTTAAAGCTAAATATTTTACCAAATATTTTTGAAGAAAAAAAATATGACTCATTTTTTCAGACTGAGTTATTTGGTAAAAAAATAAATAATCCAATTGGTATGGCAGCTGGGTTTGATAAAAATGCTGAAATATTTAATCAATTATTCAAGCTTGGTTTTGGTTTTGTAGAGGTAGGTACTATTACTCCTCTTAAACAACATGGAAATCCTAAACCTAGAGTTTTCAGACTAATAGAGGATGAGGCTCTCATAAATAGATTGGGATTTAACAATTTAGGTTCAAAAAATATTAATTCGAGAATAAGATCAAATTTGCCTACTGGCCTACTTGGGATTAACATAGGACCTAATAAAGAAACTACTAATAGGTTAAATGATTATATAATTGGGTTAAAAACTTTTCATGATATTGCGGATTATATTACTATAAATATTTCTTCACCAAACACAGAAGCTTTAAGAGATTTTCATGAAAGCACAAAATTTGATGAACTAATTAAAGCAATTGAAAAAGAAAGAAATAATTTAAATTCGAAAATACCAATAGTAATAAAAATTTCTCCAGATATATCTGAAAAACAAATATTTCAAATAAGTGAAGTTTTATTTAAATACAATATTGCTGCTTTGATCATTTCTAATTCGACAGATAAATGTAGAGAAAATTTAATAAATATAAATAAACATGAAAAGGGAGGATTGTCAGGAAAACCTCTTGAAAAAAAATCTAATGAACTAATTTCAAAATTTTATAAACTATTAAAGGGTAAAATAAAAATTATTGGAGTAGGAGGTGTAGATTCTGGAAAGAGTGCCTATGTAAAATTTTTGGCTGGCGCGGACTACGTTCAATTGTATACAGGAATGGTTTTTCAAGGACCAAATATTGTAGGAAAAATAAAACAAGAGTTAAAAGAACTCTTGTTAAGAGATGGTGTTAAAAATTTCAAAGAAATAATAGGTAAAAAGAATTAAATTTTTTTTAAAAAACTTGACGTATTTGATGTTGCATTCTATATAATCATTAACTTATGACTAAAAAATGTGAACTAACTGGAAAAATTCCTATGAAGGGACATAACGTTAGCCATGCTAACAATAAAACAAAAAGGAGATTTCTTCCTAATTTAAAAAAAGTTAGATTTACAAGTCAAATTTTAAACCGAAGTTTAAAACTAACTGTCAGTAACGCAGGTGTAAGGTCTGTTGATAAAAGAGGAAGTTTTGATGATTTTTTGAAAAATGTCAAAAATAAAAATTTATCTCCTAGACTGAAAAAATTAAAAAAAAATTTATTAATTAAAGTCCCATTTAGAAAAACATCCACATCAAAATCTGTATAATGAATAGATTGTTTTTACTACTTTCCTTTTTAATGGGGATGGTTGTTTTATCCTCAAATTATTTAGTTCAATTCCCAATTAAATATTATGGTCTAGAAGAAATATTAACTTATGGAGCATTTAGTTATCCAATTGCATTTTTAATTACTGACCTTGCAAATAGGTCTTACGGGAGTGTTGTTGCTAGAAAAATAGTTTATTTTGGGTTTGCGGTTGGAATTAGTTTTACTCTTATATTTTCAACTAACTTCGCAGATTTAATTTCTTTAAGAATTGCTATTGGATCAGGAACAGCTTTCTTAGTTGCTCAATTATTAGATGTAAAAATTTTTGATAAATTAAGAAAAAATAAATGGTTTGTTGCGCCACTGGTATCATCATTTATTGGATCTACTGTTGATACTTTTTTATTTTTTTCAATTTCTTTCTATGGATCAGGTATACCCTGGATTACATTATCTTTAGGCGATTTGGCTGTAAAGATATTTGTAGCATTGATAATGCTAATTCCTTTTAAATTACTTCTTAGTACTTTCAAACCAGTTAAGGTTTAGTATAAAAATTTATAAGATAAAATTTTATATGCTAATTTTGCAACAAGAAAATTGTAAGAATTAAAACCTTTAATCGGTGATAATTCATTTATATCTGCACCAACAATTTTAGAATTTTTTGCTGCAATCTTGATAATATTTAAAGTCTCATCCCACAATAATCCACCAGGTTCTGGTGTTCCTGTTGCTGGCATAATACTTAAGTCTAACCCATCAACATCAAACGTAAGATAGACTGTTTTATTTTTTATAAGATTTTTAAATTTATTTAAATTCCACTTATTTTTATCTTTTGCCCAAAAAATATTTATTCGTGAAGAATTTTTTTTTAAAAAAGGAACTTCGTTTTTAGAAATATTTCTTATTCCAAATGAAATAACAGAAACATTTGAAAAATCTAAACATCTTTTAATAGCAGAAGCATGAGAAAATTTTTCTCCATTATAGCTTTCACGTAAGTCTGCATGTGCATCAAAATGTAAAAGACATATTTTTTTAAACTTTTTAGTAAAAGGGTGGATACACCCTGAAGTTATAGAATGCTCACCCCCAAATGTCATTGGAAAAAGTTTTCTTTCTAAAAGTTCCTGATTTATTTTTGAAATTTGGGATAATGCTTTTTTAATATCTTTCTCAATTTTAAAAGGTTTTAAAGTTTTTATTCCAATTTTTTTAAATGGCTCACAGTTAAATTCTTCATCATAAAGCTCAACTTGGTGTGAGGCTTTTATAATCTCTTTTGGTCCATTTTTTGTCCCACCACCATAGCTTACTGTTTTTTCAAGACCAAATGGAACAATAACAGCTTTTTCTTTGAAATTGAATTTATTGTCAATTCCTAAAAAACCATTTCTGTTAGAAAGATATTTCAATTTTATTCAAAAATTTTTGTAAAGTTTTTTCTGTCTCTATTTTTCCAATCACCCGTATGAAATGCATTACTGGCTATCAATGGCAATACGCTTGTTGCCTCTGCAAAAACCATTTGTTCTTTTGTGATATCAACTTTACCCCAAGAGCTTGCCTCTTTTAATGTTGAGCTACTACAAGCACCATCTCTACTATCAGCAACTGTGATTTGAACAGCATATTTATGCATGTCAACATTTTTACCTAAAAGTTCTGCACATATAACTGTATCTTGTATAAAATTTTTTGGGACACCTCCACCGATCATAAAAAGCCCAGAGCCTTTGGATTTTATTTTAATTTCTGTTAGTTCTCTAAACTCTCTAATGCTGTCTATGGTTATGTGTTTATTTGGGCTTTTTTCTTGATGTATCACTAATCCAAATCCCGCACTTGAGTCAGTAAATGCTGGACAGAAAATAGGCACGTTGTTATCAAAAGCAGTTTCAATTAATGACTCTTTTTTTTTAGAGTTTTTTTTCAAATATCTACCCATTTCAAAAATAAATTCTCTCGATGTATAACTTCTTGGTTCTAGTTTATCAGCTATATCACATATAATTTTATCACAAATTTGAAGTTCTTCTTCATCAATATATGTGTCATATATTCTATCTATATAATTATCTCTTAACTCAGTATCATCTTGAAATTGGGAACCTTGATAATGTCTAAAACCTAACGCCTCAAAAAAATCCATATCTACTATTGAAGCTCCGGTTGCAATTATTGCATCAACCATATTATATTTAACGAGATCTTTATATATATTCATACATCCAGCAGCTGATGTTGATCCCGCAAGAGTCAAAAAGATTGTACAATCTTTATCATTTATCATTTCATTAAAGATTTTGGCTGCCTTAGCGGTTTCTCTTGATACAAAAGACATTTTACTCATGGATGAAATAATTTTCCTTGAGTCAAATGAGGTTATATCAATATGTTCTATTGGCTTTTTTAGAAAATCTTTCTTACTATTATGTCCTAAACTTTTATCTTTGATCATTAAGCAACTAGTATGCCTTTAGGTATTTCCTTAGCATACATTGTCATAATAGGATTATCTTCAACCTCATAAATTTCATCTGAATAAAAACCATTAAATTGAGTTCTAAATGTTATACCATACGCTCCTAATTGTCCTAACTCAATGTAATCATTTTCTTTTATATTATTTGGAAGTATAAAAGGACCTTTCATGTAATCCATACTATCACATGTGGGACCATAAAAATCAAATGCAGTCAATTTTTTTGAAATAATTTTTCCACAATCATTTTTTACTAGCCGTGCAGGATAAACTATATTTGGTGTACCTGCATCAAACAATGTTCCATAGGTTCCATCGTTAATATATAATTTCTGTTTTTTCCTTAAATTAATTTTTACAATTGTAGAACCACTTTCTGCTACAAGTGCTCTGCCAGGTTCACATATTATTTGTGGCATTTTATTTATTTTTAGTTTTTTTAAACTTTTTTTAATTTCTAAAAAATAATTATCTAAAGATTGAGGTATAAGGTCTGGATATATAGTTGGAAACCCTCCTCCTATATTAATAAAGTCAGGAATTATTTTTGTTTTTTTAATAATATTTCCTATTTCTGTAATTCCTTTATCATAAGATATTGGATGCATACATTGCGAACCAACATGAAAACTTAAACCTACTTTTTTTGCATATTGATTTGTCAATCTCAATAAACCAATTGCTTCAGATGATAATGCCCCAAATTTTTTTGATAAATCAATTTCAGCATGTTCATTTGATACTGCGACTCTAACAAATAATTCTAAGTCTTTTGCATTTTTTGTACTTTCAATTATTTTTATTAATTCATCTTTTGTGTCTAATGAAAAAGTTTTAACATTAAATTTAAAGTACGCAGTTTTAATACTTTCTCTACTTTTGACCGTATGCATGTAAGAACATTTTGCATTAGGATTTACTTTTTTTATTTCCTCAATTTCTTTAATTGAGGCTATATCAAAATCATTAATACCACTTTCAGAAATTGTTTTTAAGACCTCGGGATGAGGATTGGTTTTTACAGCGTATAATATTTTACCCGGAAATTTTTTTTGAAAAGTTTTAGATGCAACATGTATCAATTTTTTTCTGATACAATATACCGGTTTCTCTGGTTTGAGTTGACTAACTAAATCGTCAACACTTTTAAATTTTTGCATTTAATATGCCCCCAAAAAAATTTAACAAAAAAAGTTTTTAAATTATTTTAAAAACTTACATATCAGCAAGCAAATACGGCAATACCCCTTTAAAGTAAAGGAAATAATGGGTATTGAAATAAAGTTAATAACAACCATATATGATTATGATGATTAACAGTAACTTAAAAAAATTGACTGATTTTGATAATAAATCCCTAATAATTGTCGATGATGATAATCCATTTAGGGAAAGATTAGCAAGAGCGATGGAAAAGAAAGGTTTTTCCGTAATTCAAGCTGAAGGTGTACAAAGAGGAATTGAAGCAGTCAGGTCTGGCAAACCAGGTTTTGCGGTCGTTGATCTAAGATTAAATGATGGAAATGGACTTGAGGTTGTAAAAGAAATTCAGTCTAGTAACTCTCAAAGTCGAATCGTTATGTTGACAGGATATGGAAACATTCCAACAGCTGTTGCAGCTATAAAAGAAGGTGCAATTGATTATTTAGCGAAGCCAGCAGATGCAGATGACGTGGAAAAAGCATTATTAGCTGATCCTCAAAAAAAAGCTGATCCACCAGAAAATCCTATGTCAGCAGATAGAGTAAAATGGGAACATATTCACCGAGTTTTTGAATTGTGCAATCGGAATGTTTCAGAGACTGCAAGAAGACTTAAAATGCATAGAAGAACACTTCAAAGAATTTTATCTAAAAGATCTCCTAAATAAATTTTCTAAAATTAATTATTTTTTTAGCCAATAAAGTTAAAAGACAAATCTTAAATAATTCAGCTAATAAAAAAGGTTTTACCCCTAACTCTATAATGGGTTTTTCAAACCCAATTAAAATTCCAAGCCAAAAAACTCCAAATATATATATAACTGAAACTGATAAAATTAATTTAATAAAAATTTGAAAAATATTTTTTCCAAAATCTAGATAACCAGCTAAAAAACTAGCTACTAAAAAACCAATCAAATAACCCATCGTAGGGCCAGTAAAATAAACTAAGCCTACACCTTTCTCTGGTGAATTAGAAAAAACTGGTATACCTGCAATTCCTTCAATTAAATATAAACCTACTGTGGCTAAACCAATTTTAGGACCAAAAGCTATTCCGAGAAATAAAACTACAAATGTTTGCATTGTCATTGGTACTGGATAAAAAGGTATTTTTATTTTTGCAGATATTGTTAATGCAATTGAACCTAGAAATATTACTAAAAATATTTTGATTATTTTATAAGTAAGATTATTTTTTATTGATTCCATAAGTCAATTAATTTACTATTAATTAATTAAATAAGCTAGTTTTTTGTTAAACGAAGGAAAACATCTTCTAAATCACCATCATCAGTTGAAATATCTTTGATTATTGCATTTTTTTTTTTAATCAATTGAATCAATTGTTCCATACTTATTTTACTTTTTTCGTAAGATATATTTATAGAATTTTCTGATTTTGAAATTAATTTTAACGAACTTAATTCATTATCAACTATTTCAATATTTTTATCAGTTTTAATTTTAACTTTTTTTGTTTGAATTTTTTCTAATAGATTTTTTGTTGTATCAAGAGCAATCAAATTTCCTTTATTAAGAATCCCAACTCGATCACACATTTTTTCAGCCTCTTCTATATAATGAGTTGTAAGAATAATAGTGACACCTCTATTATTAAGCAGTTTAACATTTTCCCATAATTTTTTTCTCAACTCAACATCTACACCTGCTGTTGGCTCATCAAGAAAAACTATTGGTGGTTGATGAACAAGTGCTTTAGCTACCAAAAGTCTTCTTTTCATTCCGCCTGACAAACTTCTGGCATAACTATTTGCTTTATGATCTAAGGATACTAGTTTTAATATTGTATCAGTAATTCGATCTTTTTTTGGTATTCCATACAAACCTGCTTGAAGTTCTAAAAGTTTTTTTGGGCTAAAAAAAGGATCTAAATTAACTTCCTGAGGAACAATACCAATTGATGCTCTTACTTGTCTTGGATTTTTATCAAGGTTGAAGCCCCAAACATTAACGGTCCCAGAAGTTTTAATAACGGTTCCACCTAATATATTTATAAATGTTGTTTTGCCAGCCCCATTTGGCCCCAACAAACCAAATATTTCTCCTTCTTTCACGTCTAAGTTTAAATTATTTAAAGCATGAGTATTACTTTCTTTAGTTGTATAAATTTTTTCTAAGTTTTTAACGGATAGAATGTTTTTTTTATTCATAAAATTGAATACGTTTACAATATTTTAATAATTAAGATAACATTATTTAAATGGATAAAATAAAAAAAAAAGATAATTTTTATTTGATAGATGGCTCTGGATATATTTTTAGAGCTTATTATGCCTTGCCGCCCTTATCTAGAAAAAGTGATGGCCTTCCTACTGGTGCTGTAAGTGGATTTTGTAGCATGCTTTTTAAGCTCTTAGAGGACTCTAAATCTAATGAAAATTTAAAAAAACCAACTCATTTTGCTGTAATATTTGACTCTGCAAGAAAAACTTTCAGAAATGATATTTATTCTGATTACAAGGCTAATCGAGCAGAGGCTCCCGATGATTTAGCGCCTCAATTTGAATATATTAGAAAATCAGTTTTAGCTTTTAATTTACCATCAATTGAAATGATAAATTATGAAGCAGATGATTTAATAGCAACGTACACAGAAAAAATCTTAGAAAAGGGTAGTGATGTTACAATTGTTTCTTCAGATAAAGATTTAATGCAGTTGTATAAAAAGAATGTGAGATTATTTGATCCAATAAAAAACAAATTTATTTCTTCCGAAGATATAAAAAAAAAATTTGGTGTAGATTCTAATAAGGTAATAGATGTACAGGCTTTAGCCGGTGATAGTAGTGATAATGTTCCAGGTGTACCTGGAATTGGAGTAAAAACAGCTGCGGAGTTAATTAACAAATATAAAAATTTAGAAAATCTATTAGAAAGTGCTCATGAAATAAAACAAAACAAAAGAAGAGAAAGTCTAATTGAAAATAAAGATAAAGCAATTTTAAGCAAGAAGTTAGTAACTCTAAAAAAAGATGTGCCTTTAGAAAAATCTTTAGATGAATTAAAACTCAAAGAAATTAACAAAGAAAAATTATATAAGTTTTTAAGAGATATGGAATTTAATCGTCTATTAAGTTCTGCAATTTCTGTCTACGGTGAAATAAAGTTTAAATCTTCTAACAATGATCATGCCACAGAAAAAAGTCATCAACCAATAGACAAGAAAAATTATTCTCTAATAACTAATGTTGATCAAATTGATGAATGGATTAAAGAAGCCGAGGAAAAAGGAGAGCTTGCAATTGATACTGAGACGAGTTCTCTAGATCCACACCAAGCTAATTTGGTTGGAATTTCTCTTTGCACCAAAATTGGAAAAGCTTGTTATATTCCGGTTGGGCATAAATCAGGAAAGTCTCTTAAAAAAGAGGATGTTTTAAAAAAGCTAAAACCTATTCTTAGAGATAGGAGTATTAAAAAAATTGGTCAAAATATAAAATTTGATTTTATTGTTTTACTTAAACATGGAATTGAAATGAATAGTATTGAGGATACAATGCTTATGTCTTACGTTTTAAGTGCGGGTAAAAATCGACATAATATGGATACTTTATCTGAAATTCATTTAGGGCATAAAACAATTTCTTATAAAGAAATAGTGGGGACCGGGAAAAAAGAAATAAATTTTAGTGAAGTTGAAATCAACAAAGCTATGGAGTACGCGGCAGAAGATGCTGATATTACTTTTAGGTTGTATAAAATTTTCAATAAAAGTCTTAAAGTAGAAAAATTAACAAATCTATATGAAACCTTTGAAAAACCTTTAATAAAAATTTTAGCAAATATGGAAATTGAAGGTATTAAAATTGATAAAAAGTTTTTAAAGATATTATCTGAAAAGTTTGAAAAAAAAATAAAAAAGCTCGAAAAAGATATTTTTAATATTTCAAAAAAAGAATTCAATATAGGATCACCAAAACAGTTAGGTGAAATTATCTATAATGATTTAAAAATAGCAGTGCTAAAAAAAACTAAAAAGGGAAGTTTTGCAACTAGCGCAAGTGTTTTAGAGGATTTAGCTTTTAAGGGTCATAAGTTTCCTCAATTAGTTTTAGATTGGCGTCAAGTTTCAAAACTTAAAAACACTTATACTGACTCTTTACAAGAACACATTAATCCAAATACCAAAAGAGTTCACACCTCTTTTTTGTTAGCAGCTACTAATACTGGTAGACTTGCTTCAAGCGATCCAAATTTACAAAATATTCCAATTAAAAGTGAAGATGGAAAAGACATTAGAAAAGCATTTATAGCTGAAAAAGGATTTGAATTAATTTCAGCTGATTATAATCAAATAGAAATGAGAATTTTAGCTGATCTTGCTAATGTTAAAGAATTAAAAAAAGCGTTTAAAAATAACGAAGATATTCACTCTTTAACAGCAAGCCAGGTATTTAACATTGACATCAAAAAAGTAAATCAAGATATGCGTAGAAAAGCTAAAGCTATAAATTTTGGTATTATTTATGGAATATCTCAATATGGGCTAGCCAAGCAAATCAATGTTTCTAATCATGAGGCTGCTGAATTTTTAAATGCATATTTTAACAAGTTTCCAGAGATTAAAATTTATATGGAAGATACAATAAAATTTTGTAGAAGAAGCGGTTATGTAAATAATATTTTTGGAAGGCGCTCTTATTTTAACTCCATAAATGATAAGAATTTTAATGTACGAAATTTTCAAGAAAGAGCTGCTATAAATGCTCCTATTCAAGGTTCTGCTTCAGAGATAATGAGGCTGGCAATGATTAGGTTAGATAAGAGACTTAAGGAGTTAAAAAATGATAAAATTAAAATACTTCTTCAAATCCACGACGAACTAATTTTTGAGGTGCCTAAAAATGAGGTAAAAAAAACTGTCAAAATCATTAAAGAAGAGATGGCTAGTGTAGTTAAAAGCGATTTACACTCATTTTCTATACCGTTGACAATTGATATTAATACAGGGGATAATTGGGGTATTCTTCATTAAGAAATTTGGATTGCCCAATTTAGAACAATTTAGTATTTTTAAAGTACTATATGCTAACACAAACAATCGCATTAATTGACGATGATAGAAATATACTTACAAGTATAAGTATAGCACTTGAAAAAGAGGGCTTTAAAGTTCAAACTTATATAGATGGTGAAAGTGCCTTAATAGGCTTAACAAGATCTCCCCCTGATCTTGCAATTATAGATATAAAAATGCCAAAAATGGACGGAGAGGAGCTTTTGAAAAAATTAAGAAAAAAAACTTCATTACCAGTAATTTTTTTAACTTCAAAAGATGACGAAATTGATGAGTTATTGGGACTAAAGCTTGGAGCAGATGATTTTGTAAAAAAATCTGGAGGTTTTTCTATAAAAGTTTTAATTGAACGAATAAGAGTACAATTGAGAAAAAAAGATGCGAGTCAAAATTTAGAGGATACAAAAAATATAATTTTGCATGGGAAGCTAAAATTAGACCCGTCTCAATTAGAATGTGAGTGGAATGGTAAACAATTACCCGACAAACTAACAACAACAGAATTTTTAATTGTAAAAGAATTAGCTAAACGTCCAGGAATAATTAAAGAAAGGGCACAGTTAATGGATATAGCCTATAGAGAAGATACAGATATTGAGGACAGAACTATTGATAGCCATGTTAAGAGAATAAGAAAAAAGTTTAAAAAAATTGACCCTAATTTTTCAGCTATTGAGACTAGATATGGAAGTGGATATAGATGGAACGTTAGTTAATGATAAATAAACTTTTAAAAAATTTATCTATTTTAAAAAAATTTTTATTAATAAATCTAATTTTTTTTACAATTATTGGTTTATTTACATTGATTTATTTAAAAGGTGTTCAGCCTAATTTAATCCAAAAAAAAACTGCTAATCATATCAAGATTATAGATAATACAACTGAACATATTAAAAGATTAAAAATAAAGTTTGAAAATGATGATATTAGAAAATTTTTATTTTCAACAAGGTTTTTATTTCAAAACTTGGATAGAGTAATTTTATTTAATAATGAGTTTAAATTAGTAGGCGATACTGATACTTTAGACTTAGACCCAAGATCTTTTTCACAGAGATTAAATGTAGTTGAGTCAGAAATTATTGATAAAGAAAAAAAACCTAAAGCTTTACAAAAAAAAAATACAACACAACCAACAACAGTTCCACTTAAAGAAATAATTACTACTTATGTATCTTCTAAAGATTATGGAAAGCCTTATACTTTTACTGAGGAAAATTATAATCAATTTTTATTAATTACAATTAAAAATGTCTCATTCGAGGGTAGGAATATTGGATTTTTAGCAATTACAGAAAATGCAAATGACATAAAATCTGCAATTGATGAAAGAAGAAGTTTTATTATTAGGACAGCAATTTTTGTTGCTATTGTTATTTTTATATTTTCATTTGTATTGAATAGATATTTTTTAAAACCTATTCAGAATTTAGTTTTATACACAAATATGATTAAAGAAAAAAGTAGAAAAAAAACTAATATTGAAAGATTAAAAAATAGAAACGATGAATTAGGACTTTTGTCAAAATCTTTAGATGATATGACAAATGAACTTCAAAAAAGAATTTCAAACGCAGAAAATTTTTCAACAGATTTAGTTCATGAAATTAGAAATCCATTAGCATCATTGAAAAGTGCATCAGAAATTTTAAGTGAGACAGAAGACTCTTCACAAAGAAATAAATTAGTAGATATACTAAGCCATGATGTAGAGAGAATAGAAAGACTAATAACTGATTATTCTCAAATGTTAAAAGATGAAGTTGCCTTAAGTAAAGAAAAAAAGAAAAAAATTAATTTAGAAACAATTATAAAATCAGTTGTAGATGATTTTAACAATATTTATAAAGTAAAAAGAGGAATAAATATTTTATTTGAAAAAAAGGATAAAAATTTTGATTATTTTATTTTTGGCATTGAAAATAGAATAGAACAAATAATTGCAAATTTGCTAGATAATTCAATTTCTTTTAGTGAGGATAATAAAACTATTATAGTTTCTATTTTTAAAAATAGCGACAATACAATATCCCTTAAAGTAATTGACGAAGGTAAAGGTTTTAAAGAAAAGGAAACAAAAAAAATTTTTGACAGATTTTACAGTAATAGACCTGATAAATTTGGCGAACATTCAGGATTAGGCTTAAATATTGTAAAAAACCTTGTGGATCTTCACAGCGCAACTATTACAGCGTCAAATAATATCAATCAAAGAGGAGCAAATATTGAAATAATTTTTCCCAAGATTTAAACTTAAGTTGATTAATTAAACCTTTATTGTTAGAAAATCTCCCATGGAAGATTATAAAGTCAAAAATATTTCAGAAGCAGCCTTTGGTAGAAAAGAAATTTCACTAGCCGAAAGTGAAATGCCTGGATTAATGGCTCTAAGAGAAGAATTTTCAAAAAGTAAACCTTTAAAAGGAGCAAAAATTATTGGATGTTTACATATGACAATACAAACAGCAGTTTTAATTGAAACACTTATCACTCTTGGTGCTGAGGTAAGATGGTCCTCGTGTAATATTTTTTCAACTCAAGATCATGCAGCTGCTGCTATCGCAAAAGCTGGAGTTCCTGTATTTGCTTGGAAAGGAGAAACTGAGGAGGAGTACATATGGTGTATCAAACAAACTATTGTCGGTAAAAAAGATTGGAAACCAAATATGTTGTTAGATGATGGTGGAGACCTAACAGCCATAATGCATAAAGATTTTAAAGATTTATTAAAAGATGTAAAAGGAGTTTCAGAAGAAACTACAACTGGTATTAAAGCGTTAAACAAAATGGAAAAAGACAAAACTCTAATGATCCCAGCAATTAATGTAAATGATTCTGTAACGAAATCAAAATTTGATAATCTCTATGGTTGTAGAGAAAGTCTTGTTGACGGAATTAGAAGAGCAACAGATGTCATGATGTCTGGCAAGGTTGCTGTTGTTGCTGGATTTGGAGATGTTGGAAAAGGAAGTGCAGCTTCTCTAAGACAAAGTGGAGCTAGAGTTTTGATAACCGAAGCAGATCCTATTTGTGCTCTTCAAGCAGCAATGGAGGGTTATGAAGTTGTTTTGATGGATGAAATAATAAATAAAGCAGATATTGTAGTAACAGCAACTGGTAACAAAGATATTGTAACAGCTGATCACATGAGAAACATGAAAGACAGAGCAATTTTATGTAATATAGGTCATTTTGATAATGAAATTCAAGTTGATGCATTAAAAAATTATAAATGGACAGAAATAAAACCTCAAGTTCATGAAATTGAATTACCTGGTGGAAAGAGAATTGTTTTATTGGCAGAAGGAAGATTAGTTAATTTGGGATGTGCAACAGGTCACCCAAGTTTTGTAATGAGTGCATCATTTACAAATCAAGTAATGGCTCAAATAGAACTTTGGAATAATTATAAAAATTATGAAAAAAAAGTTTATGTATTACCAAAAAAATTAGATGAAAAAGTAGCTATGTTGCATTTAAAAAAAGTTGGTGCGAAACTTACAAAATTATCAAAAGAGCAAGCAGATTACATTAGTGTTGGAACAGAGGGTCCATTTAAATCAGATGCCTATCGCTACTAAAAGTGGCAAGATAAATATTTCTAAAGAAGTAGATACAGCAGGTTTGGCTAAAAAATTTTCAGCAATTTTGAAAAAAGGGGATGTAGTTCTTTTATATGGAGAAATTGGTGTTGGTAAAACTACATTTATAAAATATCTAATAAATTATTTTCAAGAAAAAAATCAATCTGAAATAACTGAAGTAACTAGTCCAACTTTTAATCTAATTAATGAGTATGTTGTAAAAGATAAAACATTTCAACATTTCGATTTATTTAGATTAAAAAATAAAAAAGAAATTAAAAATATAGGATTGTTTGAGAATTTAAAAAATTCAATTACTCTTATAGAATGGCCACAGTTAATTAAAGATGATATAGAAAGTAAAATTGAACTTTATTTTGAATATGAAAGTAATTTAGATCAAAGATTTGTGATAATTTCTGGACTTACTGAAGCAGATAAAAATGTTGTTAAATAAGAAATATTTAAAAAGGATTAAAGGAGATGCTTCATTTAGAATTTTTTTTAGAAAAAAAAAATTAGATAAGAGCTCGATAATTATTTATTGTAAAAAGGAAAAGTTAAAAAATTTATTAATTTACGACTCTATAAATAAAATCTTAATAAAAAATAATATACAAGCTCCGCGGCTTTATAGTGAAAATTATAAAAAAAATTTTATAGAAATAGAAGATTTTGGTAACAAAACTTTGTTTGAAATTTTGAAAAAAGAAAAGAAAAAAAAAATGGAATATTATAATTTAGTTTTAAAACTCTTAACTAAAATACAAACTGTAAAAGATAGAAAAATTAAAACATTTAATAATAATCTTTATAAAATTCCAGAATATAAAAAAAAAATATTATTTGATGAAGCAAAAATTTTTTGTGACTGGTATGTTCCAAAATTTTTACCTTCTCCTCAAAAAAATATTTTTAATAGACTATTGAAAAAACAAATTAAGACTCTGTTAGATAAACTTAAATTAAAAAATAATACATTTGTTCATAGAGATTTTCATGTTTCAAATATTATGATAAAAAATAACAAATTATCAATTATTGATAATCAAGATGCTTTAATAGGAAATAAAGCCTATGATCTAGCGTCACTTGTGGATGATGTTAGATTTGAAACATCAAAAAATTTTAAAGAAAAAATTTATAAACTTTTTATAAATAAAAGTCTTAAAAAATTAGATAAAAAAAAATTTAGAAATGATTTTGAAATTTTATCAATTTTGAGAAATTTAAAAATAATTGGTATCTTTTCAAGATTAGCTGAAAGAGATAACAAAAAAAAATATCTTAAATTGATACCTCATGCATGGAAATTAATTGCATTACGAATAAATTCAAATCCAGCATTGAATGATATAAAAAAAAACTTAAATAAAAATTTTTTTAATAAATTGAGATGATGAAATGAAAATTAATACTGCTTTAATCTTATGCGCAGGATATGGAAAAAGATTGAGTCCACTGACTTTAAAAATCCCAAAACCTCTTCTTATAGTAAATAATGTGACATTATTAGAAAATTGTATTAACTTTATTAAAGAACTTGGAATAAAAAAAATTTTATTAAATACATTTTATTTAGGTAATCAAATAGATAATTTTATCAAAAAAAAGAAATTTGATTTAGATGTTCAAATAATTAATGATGGAAATAATATATTGGACACAGGAGGTGGAATTTTAAATATGGTAAATTCTTCTTCAGAAGAAAATTTTTTAGTTTTAAACCCAGATACTTTGTGGAATTCAAAGTACAAAGATGAAATTGAAAATATGGAAAATTTTTATTTTAAGAAGAAATTAAATAATATTTTATTGGTAGTAAATAAAAGATTAAGTTTTGATACTAGTTTTAATGGGGATTTTAATTTTTTTGAAAATAAACTTAGTAAAGAAAAAAGTAATCATTTTATTTACACTGGTCTTCAAATAATCAATAAAGAAATATTTAACAATCAAATTGAAAAAAATTTTTCAATTTCAAAAACTTGGAATAATTTAATTGAGTCAGACCAATTAAATGGTTTTGAGAGCAATAATAAATTTTACCATATAACTAATCTAGAAATTTATAATATACTATCAAAAAACTAAGAGATCTTTTGATCTATCCTTGTCTAAATAATAACAATTTTTTATATCTAAATCTTCTTCAAACTCAATTAATAATGGATTTCCTGTTGGAATTTCTAATTTTGTAATTCTTTCTTCATTAAGTTTAAACAAATATTTACATAACGCTCTTAAAGAATTACCATGAGCAGATATCAATACATTTTTTTTGTTTAATAGTTTATTTTTAATATGATTTTCAAAGTATTCTATAACTCTATCATAAGTATCTTTTAAAGATTCTGTGTCAGGAATGTTTTTTTTGGGGATAATTTTATACGTGTTTATATTTAATGGATGAAAAGGACTATTTTTACTTAAAGGTTCAGGCTTAATATTCCAAGATCTTCTTAACTCGTGAATTTTTTTTAAACCTAACTTTTCCTCCATTTCATTTTTATTCAATCCTGTGAGCGCACCATAATGTCTCTCGTTTAATTGCCATGCTTTTATTGGCTCTTTATTATCTCTTAATGTGTCCTGTATTAGTTTAAGGGTATTTTTAGCCCTCAGTTGAAAAGATACAAAATAATAGTCAATTTTTATTTTTTGAATTTTGATCAATTCTCCAGCTTTGCAAGCTTCTAACTTACCTTGTGATGTTAAATCAATATCTACCCACCCAGTAAATTTTTTTTTAAGATTCCACTCACTTTGACCATGTCTAACGAGAAATAAATTTGACATATATTATATTTTGTTAACTGATAAAAATAATAAAATAAACTAAAATTATGAAAAAAATGAGTACTTTTATACTTTTTATATTTTATGCGTTGAATATAATCTTTATTTTGTTGTATTTATACCCCGGAAGTATTTTAGGATATTTATTATATGAAAATATAAATATTCAACCTCAAATTACAAAAGATTTTTTAATTTCAACAAATCATTTTTATGCATTTCTCACTCTTTCATTCATTGGGATAATTACTTATAAGAAAAGTGATAAACTAAAATATTTTATAATCTATTTGTTATTTCTCTCTATCTTTCTTGAGATTATGCATTTTGTAATACCAAATAGGAGTTTTGAACTAGGTGATTTATTTGGAAACACTATTGGTGTTTTACCTTTAATAATAGTTTATAAATTTTTAAAAAAATGAAAATTCAAAGTTTATTATATTCTCTATTTTTTATAATTCTTTTGAGTTGTTCATCGATACCTAAAAATACATCGAATAGTTGCGAAATATTTAATGAAAGATACTTATGGTATAAACATACAAAAAAAACAGAAAAAAAATGGGGGACCCCAATATATGTTCAACTAGCTATAATAAAGATGGAGTCAAATTTTGATTGGCTTGCCAAGCCTAAAAAGCAAAAAATCTTTAAGGTAATTCCTTTTAAAAGACCTTCAAGTTCTTTTGGTTATTCTCAAGCTGTTAAAGGAACATGGAAACAGTATAAAAAAGAAACTGGAAATTCTTTAGCAACAAGAGTTAGATTTAAAGATAGTGTAGATTTTATAGGATGGTACACTTATAAAACTGAAAATATTTTAAAGATTTCAAAAAAAAATGCTTTTAAACAATATATAGCTTACCATGAAGGATGGGGTAATTATAAAAATTATAAAAAAAATTCTAAAGTTATAGAATTAGCAAAAAAAGTTCAAAAACAATCAGATAAATATCGTTTACAATTAGAGAAATGTGAAAAAAAACTTAGTAGGAAAAAATATATAATATATTAACGAAGTTGTTTTTTTAATTCGATATCGATATAATCAATTCTCTTAGTTTTTTTTGCTAAACTCATATACATAGTTGGTGTCACGTATAAAGTAAAAAAAGTAGAAATTATCATTCCACCCAATATTGTTGTACCAACTGCCAACCTAGATGCTTCACCAGCACCAGGACCTATATTACCAATTATAAGTGGAAGCATTGCAATCATAGTACTTATAGATGTCATCATAATGGGTCTAAATCTTAACTCACAAGCATCTTTAACAGCTGTTTCAATATTTTTTCCTGTTGCTCTAAGTTGATTTGCATAGTCCACAATCAAAATACTATTTTTTGTTGAAATACCTATTAAAATAATGAGTGCAATTTGAGAGAATATATTTATTGAACTATTTAAGAATAAAATAAATACCAAGCCTCCAAAAATTGCAAGAGGAACAGTAAGTATAATTATGAATGGATGAATAAACGAGTTAAATGTTGCTGCCATGACAAGATACGCTGTTAATAAAGCTAATCCAAAGATTATATAAAGCTCATTGCTAGTTTCTTTAAGTTCCTCCGATTTACCTTTCCATTCAATTTGGTTATATATTTGTAGTTTTTCCATGGTATCTTCTAGATAATTAATAGCTTCTGTTAGTGTGTAGTTTTCAGATATATCAGCAGAAATAGTAACTGCTCTCTGTCTATTATATCTTAAAAGCTTTTTTGCTGAACCTTCTTCTTTAAATTCTACAAGGTTAGCCAAAGAAATGAGTTTATTTGTTGATTCAGACCTTACAAAAATTTTTGCAAGACCCTCTTTACTTCTCCTATCCGAAATATATTGTTGAATAATTATTGGATATTCTTTACCCATCTTGTTAAATTTTGTAACAGTTTTTCCACCATACATAGTTTCTAAAGTTTTACCGATCGTGTCTGTTGATATACCTAAATCTTTAGCTTTGTTATTATTAATAATTAATTTTATCTCGGGTTTATTTCTTGTAAAGTCAGATTCAATTCTTGATAGTTTTTTGTTTTTTCGAAGTGTATTAATTACCTCTGACTGAATTTTTTCTAATTCTTGATAACTATTTCCCATTATTACCATTTGAACAGGTTTCCTATAATTTGAAACTCTGATTGATTGAGGCTGAATAGGAAAAGCCAATGTTTCAGGCACAGTAACAATTTTACCAATAGCTTGTCTCATGATTTTAGTAGAGTTTTGATTTCTATTTTTCCATTCATCTAATAAAGCTATTATGATAAAACTATTAAAAGAATTTTTATCATTACCAAAACCTGGCACTCTCATAATGAATCTTTTATACGGACTATCTTCTTTTTGAAGGAGAGGTATAAGTCTTCTTTCAATTTCTTGAGCTCTTTCTTCTGTATATTCAAATGAACTTCCTTCATCGGTATTTCCAATAATAATATAAACCCCTCTATCTTCTTTAGGTAAAAGTTCTTTTTTTGTAAAATTATATAAAATTCCTGATGCTATAATTGTAAAAATTATAAAAAGAATTACAATTTTTTCTTTATCTATCCAGAATGAAAGAGTTTCTTTATAAAATTTTGAAAATATCTTAAAAAAATTATCAAACTTAACTACAAAATAATTTTTTTTTGGTTTTTTAACTAAAAATTTACTACCAAGCATTGGTGATAAGGTTAGTGCTACAAACGATGATATAACTATTGAAAAAGACAATGCTATTGCCGTCTCTCTAAAAAGGGTTCCAGCTATACCATCAATAAAAATTAATGGTAAAAATACAGAGACCAATATTAAAGTTGTCGCAATAATTGCAAATGTAATTTGTTTTGATCCTTTAAATGCAGCTATAAGAGGAGTCTCTCCATTCTCTACCCTTCGATAAATTGCATCTGTCATAATTACAGAGTCATCTGTAATTATTCCTATTGCAAGAATAAAACTAAGTAATACAAATATATTTATTGATAGATCAAACAGATAAAGACCTAGGAAAGATGCAATTAAACTTACAGGTAAAGCTACTGCTGGTACAATTACTGCTTTGAGATTTCCTAAAAATAAATAAATTATTGCTACAACTAATATGAATGCAATAATAAGAGTTTTATATACTTCATTAATAGCTGTACCAACATAAGTTGCTCTATTAAAAGCAATTTCCAAACTTAGATCTTTTGGTAGTGTTTTCTTTACCTCATCTAATTTTTTTTTGACTTCTTTAGATAATTCAACTGTTGAAGCACCACTTTTAGCATAAATTCCTATACCAACAGTTTTTAAATCTAAGGCATCTTTTTTTTGTGCTTTAAAAAGAGTTTTTTCTGATACAGGCCCAAACTCTACCTCTGCAATATCTGATAAACTTACGATACTATTTTTAATTTTTTTTATTGGGAGGTCTTTCAATTTTTCAATATTATTATAGGATTTATCTAAATTAAGTGTTAAATCAATATTATCTGCCTCTAAAGTTCCAGCAGGCAAACTTACGTTTTCTTTTCTTAAAGCATTTTCTACTTCTTGAATCGTTAAATTATTAGCTGCTAATTTAATAGGATTTATCCAAACTCTTATACTTAGATCTCTAAGACCCCCTGTTCTAATTCTTCCCACGTTTTTGATACTTGAAAATTGATCAACTAAATATCTTTCCGCATAATCACCTAATTCTAAATCACTCCAAGTTGATGAGCTTAAAGCTAACCACATAGTAGTCGAGAAACCAGCTGATTGTTTTAGTATTTGTGGAGCATTAGCCTCGGATGGTAAATTATCAACTATTCTTGCAACTCTTTCTCTTATGTCATTTGCTGCGCTATCTAAATTGATATCTGTATCAAACTCAATATTGATTGTGCTTGCACCATTTTCAGATTTTGAATCTATGTTTTTTATTCCCTCAGCACCACCAATTACATCCTCAATTACTTGTGTTACTTCCTGATCTATTATTGGAGCTGAAGCAGATTTATAATCAACTTTTACTTGAACAACAGGTGGCTGTAATCCACTTGGTAATTCTCTGACAGGTAAATCGCTAAAAACAAATGAACCAAAGACTATCATTATTAGTGACATAACCCAGGCTATTGCAGGTCGTCTTATACTTAAATCAGTAATCAGCATTATTTTTTAATTGGTTTAATTTTACTATTTGGTCTTACCTTTTTAAGGCCTTCAGCCACAATTATATCCCCCTCATTTAAACCTGAAATTACCTCAATATAACTCTTGTCTCTAATTCCAATAATAACTTCAGTTTTATTTGCAAAATTTTTATCATCAATTTTATAAACAAATGCCTTGTTGCCCTCTAACATTAAACTTGTGTCTGGAATACTTAGTGAATTTCTCTCATTATAATTTATTTTAACTTCTAAAAGTGAGCCAGGGATCAATTCGTTATTTTCATTCTTAATTTTAATTCTTGTTAGTAAACTTCTTGTTTCAGCGTTTATTCTACTTGAAACTGCATAAACCTTTCCGCTATATTTTTTTTGTTTATTACCTGAAAATTCTGCTTCAATAGGTAAATTTTTTTTTATAAAAGGTGCAAAAATTTCAGGGATTTGTAGATCTGAAAATATAATAGAGTTATCATCTAAAGTAATAATTATTGAATTATCTGATCCTAAAATATCTCCAGTTATACCTCTATAACCTAAGAACCCATCAAAAGGGGCTGTGATTGTGTTATCTTTTAATTTAATAATTACATCACCTTTTTGAACAAATTTTTTTAGTTTTAACTCTGAAATTAATTGATCTCTTTTTATTCTAAATGATTTTGTTTTTTTTGATAGTGCTGTTCCAAAACTTTCAATTTTTTCAGAAAAAATTCTGTTTGATACATCTGAAACAATAATAGCTGGCGGAGGTCTTTTACTAAATTTTTTTGCAAAATGATTTCCTATTAATGTTCTTCCTATAATTACAACAGCAATTATTAAAAAAAAAATTATAATGACTGATGTTATTTTAGTTGATCTTTTCATTATTAATATTTACCGTATTCACTCCATGACCCATCATAGATCACTGGCATATATTTATTATCAATCAAGGAATAAGCAAGAGCTAAAACAGATGCTGTAACACCAGAGCCACAAGAAAATACAAGTTTTTGATTAACATTACACCCAATTGCCTTAAATTTTTTTATTAATTTTTTTTTATTTAAAAAAGTATGATCCTTATTGACTACATTGTTAAATGGAAGACAAATAGAATTTTGAATTGATCCACTTCTTAAGCCTTTGCGTGGCTCTTTAACTCTGCCCTCAAATCTCGCTCTACTTCTTGCATCAATTAATTTAAATTTTTTTTTTTGAATATTTACATCGATTTCCTTTTTATTTTTGACTAATTTTTTTTTTTCATGCGCAATATAATTTGATTTTGTAATTTCTGGAATAATTGATGTTACATTTCTTTTTTCTTTAGACCATTT
>CACPOL010000004.1 GCA_902635545.1 uncultured Pelagibacteraceae bacterium | reverse complement strand
CCAATAACTGGTAATAAGAAAACTTGTTCTACTCTTAATGCTGCACCGTAGCCAGCCGTAGCTAGATCACCGAACTGACCAATAAAATATAAAATATTAAATATACCAACCCCAATAAATAACATACTGAACATAACTGGGACAGCTTGTGTTGTCAGTGGTTTTAAATATTCAAATTTGGGAATGAAGCATTGCAATTTTAAATATTCTCTAATTTTACAATCATTAACTTTATAAGCTAAGTAGATTGTTCCAATTAGCTGTGAAATTACTGTTGCGATAGCAAGTCCTGCTATACCAAATCCAGGTATAAACCCATATCCCCATATAAAAAGAGGATTTAAAAAAATGTTAAGAAAAAAACTAAATATTAAAACATTTCTATAACTTTTTGTATCACCTTGTGCATTTAAAGTTCCGTTTAATGAAATTTGAATCAATACAATAAACGTTCCATAAAAAATTATATCTAGATATTCTCTTGTTAAAACTATACCTTCTGCATCAGATCCCATGACACCTAATAGATAATTTGAAGCATTCAAACCAAATAAAGTTACAAATATTGATACAGTTAAAGCAAAAATCAGAGACTGTGCAATATACATAGAGGCAACTCTTACTTTTTTTTCACCTATAGAATTACCAATTAAAGCATTTGTTGCAGCACCTAAACCAACACCAACAGCAATAATCGTAAAATAAATTGGAAATGATTTTGCAATAGCTCCTATTGCTTCAGCAGAAATTCTTCCAGCAAACCAAGTATCGACCAAATTATAAAAGGTTTGAAACAATGAGCCAACACTTGCGGGTATAGTGACTTTTCTTAATAGAGTCCAAATTGGATCTTTAGTTAATTTTATTGATTTAGACAAAGTTATCCTTATTTAAATTCTTTTTGAAAAATATGTTTTTTTCCAGATTGTTTTGCTTTGTATATCTGACTTTGTCTCATTCTAAAACGTGATTTTTGAGTTTTTGTTAATTTATCATGACAATTTGAACAAGAAACTCCTTCTTCATACTTTTTTGATCTTTTATCTTTTGAAGATATAGGCATTCTGCATCCACTACATATAGAATAAGAGCCTAACTTTAATCCATGTTTTAGACTAATTCTATTATCAAATACAAAACACTCACCTTTCCACAAACTTTCATTTTTCTTAATCTTATTTAAATAATTTAAAATTCCACCATTTAGTTGATAGATATTTTTAAATCCTTTGTTCTTTAAATAAACAGAAGTTTTTTCACAACGTATTCCACCAGTACAAAACATTGCTATTGGTTTATTTTTCTTCAGTTTATTCAAATACTTAGGAAAATCTCGAAAATTATTTACATTTGGATTTACAGATCTTTTAAAAGTTCCAACCTTATATTCAAAAGGTTTTCTAGTATCAATTATGTGAGTTTCTTTATTCTTAATTAGTTTATTCCAATTTTTTGGGTCTAAATGAGATTTCATATTTCTCTCTTTAGAATTAATGATTAAATTCATAGGTACAATTTCTTTTTTAATCTTAACTTTAGGCTTATGAAATGGTTGAAATTTAGATTTAGACTCATTGCTACTATCAAATAATTTAAATGAGAATAAAGATTTTAGTTTTTTAGTAGTTTTATCAATATCTTTGACACTACCAGAAATAGTGCCATTTAATCCTTCTTTAGCAATGATTATGGTTCCTCTAATATGATTCAAAATAAGTAATTTCTTTAAAAAATCTTTATTTTTTTTTAAAGATTTAACTTTTACAAATTTATAAAAACCAAAAACTTTAAACATTATAAAACCCTACAAATGGTCATACCATCACCTAATGGAATAATGATTTGTTCTACTCTTTTATCCTCAGATATAAACTTATTAAATTTTCTAATATTTATCGTAAATTTATCATTATTATTTTCATCAGCTACTTCACCATGCCATAAAACGTTATCGATGATAATTAATCCACCTTGGTTTAATAACCCTAAAGACTTTTCATAATATTCTTTATAATTCATTTTATCAGCATCAATAAAGATCATATCAAATTTATTATTTGATAATTCTTCTAAACTTTCAAGAGCAGGTTTAATTATTGTTTGAATTTTATGATCTTGATTTGCTTTTTTAAAAAAATCAGATGCAATTTTGTTTGTCTCCTCATTTTTATCAAGGGCAATTAGTTTTCCATCATCAGGTAAAGCGAGTGAAATTGTGAGGGCACTCAGACCAGTAAAAGTTCCAATTTCAAGAACTTTTTTTATATTTGAAACTTTAATAATTAGGTGAAGCAAATGACATTGAGTGGGATCAATCTGCATTCTCTTGATGTCACCTAGAGTTTTATTATAATTAATTATTTCTTGTTGAACTGGATGTAAATTTAATCCAAAATTATTTATATAATTTTGTAATTTTTCTGTAATATCAAGGTTTGCACCCATTCTACTGAAGTTTTTTCTTTAAAATCTCATTTATAAGTTGAGGATTGGCTTTACCACCAGAAGCTTTCATTGCTTGACCAACGAAGAAACCAAATAATTTTTCCTTACCTTGTTTATATTCGATTGCTTTTTCTCTATTATCATTAATTATTTTATCGATTAAAGCCTCTATCGCTTTAGGATCACTTTGTTGTTTAAGTCCTTTTTCTTCAACAATTTTTTGAGGATCTTTATCCCCGTCCAACATTAGTTCAAATACAGTCTTAGCTATTTTTCCTGAAATTGTTCCATTCTTTATTAAGTTAACTAGTATAGCTAAATTCTTTGCACTTACTGGGCTTTGAGAAATTTCTAAATTTTTATTGTTTAAAACTGCAAATAATTCACCTGTAATCCAGTTAACTGCTAATTTCATATCTTTGTTCTTACCCATCTTAAATACAACTTCTTCAAAATATTTTGCTGTATCAATGTCTGAGACTAAAATTGTTGCCTCATATGGCGACAACTTAAATTCATCAATAAATCTTTTCTTTTTATCATCTGGCATTTCTGGAATATTATTTTTAAGTTCTTTAACAAATTCATCAGAAACTTCTAAAGGTAATAAATCAGGATCTGGAAAATATCTATAATCATGTGCATCTTCTTTTGATCGCATTGATCTTGTTTCATTTTTTTTTGTGTCAAATAACCTTGTCTCTTGATCAATTGATTTACCTTCTTCAATTAAATCTACTTGTCTATTTGCCTCATATTCAATGGCCATTTGCATAAATTTGATAGAATTTACATTTTTAATTTCACACCTTGTTCCAAATTCTTTTGAGCCTTTTGCTCTTACAGAAACATTTACATCTGCTCTTAATGATCCTTCTTGCATATTACCATCACATGTACCTAAATATCTCATTATTGATCTTAGTTTTTTAATATATGCACTAACTTCATCAGGAGATCTAAGGTCCGGTTTGCTTACAATTTCCATTAAAGCTACCCCTGATCTATTAAGATCTACGAAAGTATTTTGAGGATCAAGATCATGAATACTTTTTCCTGCATCTTGCTCTAAATGCAACCTCTCAATACCAACTTCTTTTTGTCCATCAGGCATGTCTAAGATGACTTTACCCTCACCCACTATTGGATCTTTAAATTGAGAAATCTGATATCCTTGAGGTAAATCTGCATAAAAATAATTTTTTCTATCAAATACTGAACGTTTATTAATTTTTGCATTAAGGCCAATACCAGTTTTGATAGCTTGTTTTACACAAAATTCATTTATTACAGGTAGCATTCCTGGAAATGCTGCATCAACTAAACTTACCTGGGTATTTGGGTCAGCTCCAAACTTAGTAGCTGAATCAGAAAATAACTTTGACTCTGACAATACTTGAGCATGAACCTCTAAACCAATAACAACCTCGTATTGATTATCTTTTCTATTAATCAAATACTCTAAATTTTTTTTACTCATTTGATCCACCAATCTGTAATTTTATTTCTAAAATTAATCTTTTCTTCCATTGCGAAGGCAATATTTAATATACTTTGTTCATCAAAAGCTTTACCAATTATTTGTAAGCCTAATGGATACCCTTTTGAGTCATAACCTGCTGGAATTGATATACCTGGCAATCCTGCCAAATTAACTGGAACTGTAAATATATCGTTAAGATACATTGAAACTGGATCATTTGTTTTTTCACCTATTTTAAATGCTGAACTTGGCGTTGACGGAGTTAAAATTGCATCAACCTTTTTGTATGCTTCATCAAAATCATTTTTAATTAACTTTCTTACTTTTTGAGCTTTTAGATAGTAAGCATCATAATAACCAGACGATAAAACATAAGTTCCTATCATAATTCTTCTTTGTACCTCAGTGCCAAAACCTTCGGATCTTGTCTTTTCATACATATCAATTAAATTTTCACCTTTAGCTCTAAATCCATACTTAACACCATCATATCTTGCTAGGTTTGAAGATGCTTCAGCAGGAGCAACAATATAATAAGCCGGCAACGCATAGCTTGTATGTGGAAGAGAAATATCAATTGTTTCTGCACCACAATCTTTGACATACTCAATTCCTTTTTGCCAAAGATCTTCAATTTCTTTTGGCATTCCATCAACTCTATATTCTTTTGGTATCCCAATTTTTTTTCCTTTTATATTATTAGTAAGTTCTTTACTGTATTGATTTCTTTTAAAATCTATTGAGGTGGAATCTTTTGGATCATAAGAACTAATTACCTCTTGTAGTAAAGCACAATCTTTAACATTTTGTGACATTGGTCCTGCTTGATCTAATGATGATGCAAAAGCAACAATTCCATAGCGTGAGCAGCTTCCATAAGTAGGTTTTAATCCAACTGTTCCTGTAAAAGAAGCAGGTTGCCTTATTGAACCACCAGTATCAGTTCCAATTGTAATCGGTGTTAATTGTCCAGCCACTGCTGAAGCAGACCCACCTGACGAACCACCTGGAACTAAGTCTTTATCAATTGGATTTTGCACGTTACCAAAAAAACTAGTTTCATTTGATGAACCCATCGCAAATTCATCACAATTTAATTTACCTAAAAGTATTGCACCTTCTCTCCAGATATTGTCAGTTACTGTTGATTCATATGTTGGTACAAAATTATTTAGAATTTTACTACCAGCAGTTGTTTTAACATCTTTTGTACAAAATAAATCTTTTACTGCCATTGGAATACCCGGCAATTTTAAATCTAAATTAGGTTTTTGATCAAATTTTTTTGCTTTATCTAAAGCAGATGTGAAATCCTCAGTGATATATGCATTCAATTCTTTAGACTTTTCAGATCTGTCAATAAATGCTTTAGCTACTTCTGTTGAAGACAGTTTTTTATCTTTAATATTTTTAACTAATTCTGTTAGAGATTGTTTTGTTATATCTGACATTACTCTATCACCTTTGGTACAACAAAATAATCTTCATTATCTTGTGGAGAATTTTTCACTATTTGTTCTCTAATATTCATACTTTTAACCTCGTCAGGCCTTAGTTTTAATGTTGTTTCAGCTACTGAAGTTAAAGGTTCAATGTTGTCTGTTTTTAATTCATTTAGTTTTTCAATAAAATCAAAAATTGAATTTAAATCACCAACTAATTTTTCAGCTTTTTTTTCATCAACTGAAATTCTTGATAATTTAGAGATATGTTTTATTGTTTTAAGATCTATACTCATATGCTATTTAAATATGACGCAAACTATCATTTAAGTTTGAAATATACAATATGATCACTTTAGAAGAATTTAAAAAAAAACACTCAGATAAGTGTAGATTAATAGGTTTAGACCTTGGTTCTAAAAGAATCGGTGTATCTATTTGTGATGAAAAACAATTAATTGCTACTCCACTAAAAACAATAACCAGAAATACTCTAAATGAATTAATTGTTGAGCTTAAAGTGATTATTGATGAAAATAATATTAAAGGAATCATTATTGGAAATCCTTTAAATATGGATGGTTCATCAGGTAGATCAGCACAATCAGTAAGGGACACGTCCCAAAAAATTGAGGAAAACATAAATATACCTATTTGTCTATGGGATGAAAGGTTATCAACAGTTGGTGCATTTAACCTATCTAGTCAATTAGATATCAATGTGAGCAAAAGAGAGAAGAAAATTGATGAAAATGCAGCTGCTTTTATATTACAAGGAGCAATAGATTTTTTAAATAATTAATACTTGCTATTGTAGATATTTATAGTTATAGAGTTGGTTTTAATGGCAATAAAAACAAACAAAGCTATTAAAATTTCCCAAAAACATTTGTTAGGTATCCAAGATTTATCAATTAATGATGTTAATTTGATACTTGATGAAGCACACGCGTTTATAAAAGTTAATCAAAGTAAAAATAAAAAGATAGATGTTTTGAGGGGAAAGACTCAAATCAATCTATTCTTTGAGCCTTCTACTAGAACACAAAGTTCATTTGAATTGGCTGGAAAAAGACTTGGAGCAGACGTTATGTCTATGAATATAAGTAACTCTGCAATTAAAAAAGGTGAAACATTAATCGATACAGCCATGACTTTAAATGCGATGCATCCAGATATTATTGTAGTTAGACATCAAGACTCTGGAGCTTGCAACTTACTTTCACAAAAAGTAAATTGTGCGGTGCTAAATGCTGGTGATGGAAGAAGAGAGCACCCTACACAAGCTCTTTTAGATGCTTTAACAATTATAACTCGAAAAAATAAAATTGAAGGATTGAAAATTGCAATATGCGGTGACATTCTACATTCAAGAGTAGCAAGATCAAATATTTATCTTCTCAATATGCTTGGAGCTGAAGTAAATATAATTGCTCCTACAAATCTTATGCCGAAAGAAATTGAAAAATTTGGTGTTAATATTTTTACTGATATGAAAAAAGGATTGAAAGATTGTGATATTGTCATGATGCTAAGATTACAAAATGAAAGAATGACAAGTTCATATCTTTCTTCAAATAGAGAGTATTATGAATATTACGGTTTAACTCCTGATAAACTTGAGCATGCTAAATCTGATGCATTAATTATGCACCCGGGACCAATGAATAGAGGTATAGAAATAGATACAATATTAGCAGATGACATAAATAAAAGCGTAATTAAAGAACAAGTTGAACTAGGTGTAGCTGTAAGAATGGCTTGTTTAAAAATATTTTGTACATGATGAAAAAACAATATTTCATAAACGCTAACATAATTGACCCTCATAATTCAATCAATGAAGTTGGGGGTTTGATTATAAGTGAAGAAGGTAAGATCGAAGCCATAGGAAAAAAAGTAAATACCAATAATCTACCTACCAGAGAAAAACCAATTGACTTAAAAGGAAAATATATTTTTCCAGGCTTGGTAGACATGAGAGTTTTTGTTGGTGAACCTGGATATGAATACAAAGAAAACTTTAGAACCTTAAGCAATGCGGCATTATCTGGTGGAGTTACATCAGTAGTTACGATGCCAAATACTGATCCAATTATAGATAATGTATCTATTGTCGACTTTTTAAAAAGAAGAGGAAGAGATAAGTCAAAAATAAATATTTTTCCATCTGCTTCTCTTACAAAAAATATTGAAGGTACCAACATGACAGAGTTTGGTCTTTTACAAGCCAAAGGGATAATTGCTTTCACAGATGGAATAAAAACAATTCAAAATCCTAGATTAATGTCAAGAATAATGAACTCAGCTAAAGATTTAGGTTGTCTGATAATGCAACACGCTGAGGACTACGAACTTGCAAAAAATGGTATGATAAATTCTGGAATAATTGCTTCTAAATTAGGATTATCAGGCATACCAGAAATCGCAGAAAGAATTTCAATAGAGAGAGATTTAACATTGCTTGAGAAAGTCAAATGTAGATATCACATATCTCAATTATCATCACAGAAATCGGTTGAAGTTATCAAATATAGAAAGGAAATTGTTAAATTTACCTCAGGTGTTTCGATAAATAACTTATCCTTAAATGAAAATGACATTGGAGATTTTAGAACTTTTTTAAAGTTATCTCCCCCATTAAGAAGAGAAGAAGATAGATTGGCTCTAGTGCAAGGATTAAAAGATGGCTTGATTGATGTAATTGTTTCAGATCATAAACCTGAAGATGAAGAATCAAAAAGATTAACTTTTGCTCAAGCTGCTACTGGTGCTTCTGGTATTGAAACGCTCTTATCTTTAAGTTTAGAGTTATACCACAACAGATCTCTCAAACTTGAGACTATTATTAAAGCTCTAACATCTAATCCAGCAAAAATACTCAAAATAAACAAAGGTAATCTTTCAATAGGAAATGACGCAGATCTATGTATAGTTGATATTGACAAACCATGGATTGTAAAAAAAGATAAATTAATCTCAAAATCAAAAAATACGTCAATAGAAGATAAAAAACTTCAAGGTAAAGTTACAAATACCTTTGTAAAAGGAAAAGAATTATTTAAGCTATAGAATGGATATTTTATTAATAGGTATAATTTCTTATCTTATGGGTTCTGTACCATTCGGTTTTATACTTACAAAAATCTTTTTAAAAAAAGATATTAGAGAAATTGGTTCAGGTAACATTGGAGCTACTAATGCTCTCAGAACTGGGAATAAAACAATAGGTTACTCAACATTGGTGCTTGATATTTTGAAAGCTATAGTTCCTGTTATATATGTAAAAATTTTTCATCAAGATTTTTTATATATTGCCTCTCTGTGTGCTTTTTTAGGTCATGTTTTTCCAATTTGGTTAAAGTTTAAAGGTGGAAAAGGTGTTGCTACTTATGTTGGAATTTTATTTGCAATAAATATCTATTTTGGAATAATCTTTACTATTTCTTGGTTTATAACTTTTTTTATTTCCAAGTATTCCTCGTTATCATCTTTAGTGGGTGCAGCCTCTATACCAATATATTTATTGATTTTAACTCAATTTAATCAGGGAATTTTTTTTACAATTATGTTTGTCTTGATATTTTTTACTCATAGAGAAAATATTAAAAGATTGAAAAATAAAGAAGAAACAAAGACAAAAATTTATTAAATTGACTATCTAAGTGATTTGAGTAGTTTGTAGTCTATGAATTTGGTCATTGTAGAAAGTCCTGCTAAAGCTAAAACAATAAATAAGTATTTGGGCGATGATTATAAAGTTCTAGCGAGTTATGGTCATATAAGAGACTTACCTTCTAAAAATGGTTCAGTTGATCCAGACCAAGATTTTAAAATGGAATGGGAAGTTGACAGTTTTTCAAAAAAATATCTTAAAGAAATTACTGATGCAGCAAAAGACTCATCTAAAATTATATTAGCTACCGACCCTGACCGTGAAGGTGAAGCTATTGCATGGCATGTAAAAGAATATTTAAATGAAAAAAAACTTTTAAAAGATAAAGAAATTGAAAGAGTTGTATTTAATGAAATAACCAAAAAAGCTGTCATGCAGGGAATTGAAAATCCAAGACAAATTGAACCTCATCTAGTTGATGCTTATATGGCTAGAAGAGCTTTGGATTACTTGGTTGGTTTTAATATTTCACCAATACTTTGGACAAAACTACCTGGCTCAAAATCAGCAGGAAGAGTTCAGTCTGTTGCTTTAAAATTAATTACTGAGCGAGAACATGAGATTGAGTCATTTAAACCAAAGGAGTTTTGGACTTTAAGTATAAACTTTATAGATCAACATAATCAAAAAATTACCGCAAGCATTAGTCAATTAGATAATAATAAAATTGAAAAATTTTCATTTAGAAATAAAGTAGAAATAAACAAAGCTATTGAGAGTATAAATAAAAAAAAATTTAGTATTACAGATATTTCAAGCAAAGTTGTTAATCGAAATCCCTCTGGACCATTTACTACATCTACCCTTCAGCAAACTGCATCAAGTAGATTAGGTTTTGGTGCATCTAGAACAATGCAAATAGCACAAAAGCTTTATCAAGGTATAGAGATAGAAGGTGAAACAATTGGCTTGATTACTTATATGAGAACAGATGGAACTAATTTATCCAAAGATGCAGTGTCAGCTTTTAGAGATTATATCCAAAAAGAAATTGGTAACGAATACTTACCTACAGATGCTTTGAATTATTCTGGTAAAAAAGCTAAAAATGCTCAGGAAGCTCATGAGGCAATTAGACCAACAGATATAATCAGAACACCCCAAAGTGTTAAGAAATATTTAAGCACAGATCAAAATAAACTATATGATCTTATTTGGAGTAGAGCTTTATCTTCTCAAATGGAGTCTGCTAAGTTTGATAGAAACACCATTACAATAACTTCAGACAATAATGATACTATTTGTAAAGCTAGCGGATCAGTTCTCAAATTTGATGGATTTTTGAAAATTTATAATAATCAAAATAAAGATGAAGATGAAAATATTTTACCAAATGTTTCTAAAGGGCCAATTAATATTGAAGCTTTATTAGACGAACAACACTATACTCAGCCACCACCTAGATATTCTGAGGCTAGTTTAGTAAAAAAACTTGAGGAACTGGGTATTGGAAGACCGTCTACTTACGCAAGTATCATTTCTACTATTGCTAATAGAGGTTATGCAGAGATATTAAATAAAAGGTTTTTTCCTACTGACAGAGGAAAATTAATATCTGCCTTTTTAGAAAAATTATTTTCAAAATATGTAGATTATAATTTTACAGCAGGATTAGAAGACCAGCTTGATGAAATAACAACTGGAAAGGAAAGTTGGATTAAAGTTTTAGAGCTTTTTTGGAAAGACTTTAATAATAATGTTTCAGAGGTAAAAGAAAAAAGAACTAGAGAGGTTTTGGATCTACTCAATGATAGCTTGGGTGAATTAATTTTTGATAAAGATAAGGAAGGAAATGTAGTTAGAAAATGCCAATTATGCAATTCAGGAACACTAAGTTTAAAAAATAGCTTTAGAGGTGGTGCTTTTATAGGATGTTCAAATTATCCTGAATGTAAATTTACAAGACCATTATCTAAGGCAAAAGCTGCAGCACAGGCACAATTAGCCGAACCAAAATTTATTGGTAAACATGAAAATGGTAATGATATATATTTAAAAAATGGAAGATTTGGGCCATATCTTCAGTACGAAAAAATTCAAACAGAAGAAGAAATTGAAAAAAATACGAAAAAAAAGAAAAAAACTAAGAAATCTAAATCAAATATTAATGAACTTTTAAAGAATGTTTCAATTCCTAAAGGTTTAGATTTAGAAAGTATTGATTTAGAAAAAGCAAAATTTTTATGTTCTTTACCTAAATCTTTAGGAATAAATCCTGATAATCAAAAAGAAATTACATTAAATACAGGAAGATTTGGTCCATATTTAAAATGTGAGAATAAATCTGCAAGAATAGAAAACATTGAAGAGATTTTTTCGATAGGTTTAAATAGAGCCATTACACTAATAGCTGAAGCTAAACCTGGCAGAATGTCTTCATCGATAATAAAAGACTTAGGAGAACATCCTGAAGATAAAAAACCTGTAAGAGTTATGAAAGGTCAATATGGGCCTTATATTAAATACAAATCACTTAACGCAACGATACCAGAAGAAAAAGACCCCACAGAATTGACAATGGAAGAAGCTTTAATATTGATTGAGAAAAGAAAAGAATACGATAAAACTAAGAAATTAAAAAAAAGAAAAGCAAAATGAGTTACGATAATAAAATTAAAGAACTTAAAATAGTACTTCCAGAGGCAAAACCACCAGTTGGAAACTATGTTGCTACAAAAATTTCAGGTAAAATGTTATTTGTATCAGGACAAATTTCTATTGACGAAAATGGTCAACTAATCAAAGGAAAAATTGGAAAAGATTTAGATGCTGAAGCTGGTTATAATGCAGCTAAAAGGTGTGCATTAAGCATTATCGCACAAGTTAAAAAAGCTTGTGATAATGATTTATCTAAAATTAAATCATGTATTAAATTAACAGGATTTGTTAACTCAACTGATGATTTTATGGATCAACCCAAAGTAATTAATGGTGCTTCAGATCTGATAGCCTCAGTATTTGGAGATGCTGGCATGCATGCGAGAGCAGCTGTAAGTACAAACAGCTTACCTTTAGGTGTTTCTGTTGAAGTTGATGCTATATTTGAATTAAATTAATATTTTATCTTCCAATACTAAAATATTTTAAACCTTGTTCTTTTATTTTTTCGGGTGAATATATATTTCTCATATCATATATAATAAACTTTTTTTTCTTAACTAAATTTTTAAAATTTATTGATTTAAAATCATTCCATTCAGTGTGAATTATGACAAGATCTGAATCCTCAATTGTCTTTTTAATTGAATTTTCAAAAGTAACATTTTTATTTTTTGCAAATTCTTTTTTAAATCCAGTGGGATCATAATATCTTATATTTGCACCTTTTTTAGATAAATAGGGTATCATAATCAAACTTGAAGAGTCTCTCATATCATCTGTATTAGCTTTAAACGTGACACCTAAAAAAGATATTTTCTTATTTTTTATTTTATTATTTAATATTTGATGTACTCGTTTTAATAAAATATTCGACCTATTTTCATTTGACTTAATAACTGATTTTATTACTGAAAGGTTTGATTTAAATTTATCGGCTGTTGTAATAATTGCCTTGGTGTCTTTTGGAAAACAAGATCCGCCATATGCAGGTCCAGCTCTTAAAAAGCGACTACCAATCCTCCTATCCAAACCCATACCGATTGATATATCCTCTACATTTACACTAGTTTTTTCACATAAATTTGCAATTTCATTTATGAAAGTAATCTTTGTGGCTAAAAAGGCATTAGAAGCATATTTGATTAACTCAGCAGCTCTTCTTGATGTATTAAGATATTTAGCTCCTTTAGAAATTAAGGGATTATACAAATTTTTCAAAATACGATTTGATTTTTTATTATTTGTTCCAATTACTATTCTATCAGGATATGAAAAATCTCTTATTGCTTCACCTTCTCTTAAAAACTCTGGATTTGAGACTACTGAAAACTTTTTTTTGCTATTTTTTTTTGCTATAATTTTTTCTATTTCATCACCAGTAGTTACAGGAACAGTTGATTTGGTTATAATTATCTTAAATTTATTTATTGAAGAGCTTATTTCTTTAGCAACATTATAGATTTGACTTAAATCAGCAGAGCTACCACCTTTTTTAGTTGGCGTACCAACACAAATAAAAATTATATCAGACTCTCTTACTGATTTTTGTAAATTTGTTGAAAATGATAATCTTTTATTTCTAAAATTTTTGACCACCAATTCAGATAGACCAGGTTCATAAATAGGAATTTTCCCTTTTTGAAGTAAATTAATTTTATTTTTATCTTTGTCTACACAAATTACATCATTACCTAAATCAGAAAAACATACACCGCTTACTAAACCTACATAACCAGTTCCTATCATACATAATTTCATAATTTTGAAATCTCCAACGACGATTTAATATAACCATTCATAGTTCCACAATCTAAGTATTTTCCAGAAAAATTGTGAGCTACGAATTTGTAATTTTCATTAATTAAAGATTGTATAGCATCTGTTATATGTATTTCCCCATTGTTTCCAGGTTTTAGTTTAATTAGTTTAGAAAAAATATTTTTTGGTAGAATATATCTTCCGATTACAGCTTTATTAGATGGCGCTTTTTTTTTTGAAGGTTTTTCAATAACACCTTTTATTAAATAATTATTTTTATTTATTTTTTTATTTAGTTTATAAATTCCCCATCTAGAAACAGTTTTTCTATCAACGTTCATGCTAGCCATTACAGATGATTTATATCTATTATGAATTTTAATCATTGATTTTGAACAATTGTTTTTAATTATTAAGTCATCAGGCAATAACATTAAAAAAAATCTATCTTTAATGTACTTTTTAGTTTTTAATACGGCGTCTCCTGTTCCTAATGGTTTGTTCTGATAAACAAATTTTATCATTTTTTTATACTTCAAAATTTTTTTGTATTCATTGATAATTCTATTATCTTTTTTTTTTGCAATTATCTTTTTATAAAATTTATCATTATAGAAATAGTTTTTAATCATCATCTTTTTTTTTGAAATTATAAAAATTACCTCTTTAATACCTGCTTCAATACATTCATCTAAAATATATTCAATGCCTGGCTTACCATTTATTGGTAAAAGTTCTTTGGCAAAAACACTGGTTAAAGGTAATAATCTTGTACCTAAACCAGCTAATGGAATAATTGCTTGTTTAATCATGTAAATGTTTTACTTATTAAAATGTTTTATACAAATGAAAATTTTATTAAACAAAATTGATTTAAATGAGGCATTATTTGGCGTGTCAAACTTAGGTTTTGTGCCAACAATGGGAAGTCTTCATGAAGGTCATATTTCTTTAATTAAATATTCAAAAAAAATATGCAAAAAAACCATTGTGAGTATTTTTGTAAATCCTACTCAATTTAATAACAAAACAGACTATAAAAAATATCCTAGAAATAAAGAAAAAGATTTATCAATTTTAAAAAAGTTAAAAGTAGATTTTGTTTTCCTTCCAAATAAAAATGATATTTACAATTTCAAACAAAAAATCAAAATTGCTAAAAAAGATCAGATTTTATGTGCTAAATATAGAAAAGGTCATTTTGAAGGTGTGATAGATATTATGAGTCGTTTTACAAAAATGATTAATCCAAAAATGATTTTTATGGGAGAAAAAGATTTTCAACAATTATATCTAGTAAGAAATTATTTAAAAAAAAAATTTTCAAGTAAAATAATTTCTTGCAAGACTATTAGAGACAATCATAATTTAGCACTCTCTTCAAGAAATTCACTTCTTAAAGATAATGAATTAAAAACTGCTAGACTGATCTCAAAAAACTTAAATAATTTTAGAAAAATATTGAATAAAAAAAAGAATATTGAAAAACTTATCCATCTTAAAAAAAAAGAAATCGATAGTTTCAAAAATGTTAAAGTTGAATATCTAGAAATTAGAAATAAATATAACCTTAAAAAAAGTACAAATATTAAAAATTCTAAAATATTTATTGCTTACTATATAAGAAATATTAGACTAATTGATAACTTCTAGGATTTATAAAAAGTAAGCCCCAACTCCTAAAAATGATACAAATCCAATTACATCTGTAATTGTTGTGACAAATACACTTGATGCAATAGCTGGATCTATATTAAATCTTTTTAATGTAACAGGAACTAAGATTCCAAAAAGTCCTGCTATGATCATTGTCAAAATCATAGAAATTGAAATTATAATTGATAACAAAGAGTCTTGAAACCATAGCTGAACTATAAACGCACTAATTCCAGCAAAAATAAAACCATTTAATACACCAATCGCAAATTCTTTCATTACATTCGAGTTAAAATTATTTTTTGTTAAATCATTAGTTGCTATTGTTCTTACTGTTACAGCTAAAGTTTGCATGCCTGCATTTCCGCCCATTGATGCAACAATTGGCATTAAAAAAGCTAAAACAACCATTTGTTTTATTGTTGCTCCAAACAAACTAATACACCAGGTCGCCAAAAAGGCTGTAAATAAATTTAATAATAGCCAATTAAATCTTCTTTTAGTTTTTGTAATTACACCATCTGTGATAGCTTCATCGCCTACTCCAGCTAATCTTAATGCATCTTCTTCAGCTTCTTCTTTAAGGACAGTTAAAACGTCATCATTTGTAATCATTCCTACTAGTTTATTATTTTTATCTACTACACATGCAGAATTTAGATTATAATTTTCAAATAAATTACCAACTTCCTCTTTATCCATATCAACAGGAATAAGTAATTGGGTTTCTGACATTATTGAATTCATTTTTGTATCTCTAGAAGTAGTTAAAACTTTAGACGATGGTACATTTCCAATTGGTTTAAAATCTTCATTAACTATAAAAATTTCTAAAAATTCTTCTGGCAGATCTTTGTTTTCTCTTAAATAATCAATTGTCTGACCAACGGACCAATTACTTGGTATTGCAGTAAATTGTCTCTGCATAATTCTTGCCGCTGAGTCTTCTGGATAGCTCAAACTTTCAAGTAGAGCAAAACGATCTTTTGGAGGTAATGAACTTAAAATTACATTTTTATCTTTTTCATCAACATTTTCTAATATTTTTACAGCATCATCCGACTCTAAGTTTTTAAGTATACTAACAATTGAATTAGGAGATAGATAATTGATTATTTCAGTTTGAATAGACTCATTTAGTTCTACGAAAACTTCAGGGTCAATTTGAAAGTTATTTAATTTTATTAAACTTTCTCTATCATTTTGACTTAGATGTTCAATAATATCAGCAGCATCAGCAGGATGCATTTCTTTAAATGAATTAGTAATAAATAAAGCATCATTTTGTCCAATTTTATTGGTTACAACTTTTATATATTCTTTATTGAATTCAAAGTTGACTTTTTTATCTTTTATTTTTTTTGCTAAAGACATAAATTACCTATATTTCAACATGGCACTATTAATGGATAATTTAAAATTTACAATTCTTAAATGAGTATAGAAATTAAAAAGTCAATAAAACCAGTAAAATATGAAAAAGCCATATATTATTTAGAAGATAGATTGGCTAAATTAATTCAAAAAAGAGATAATGAGCTAATTTGGTTATTAGAACACAATGAGATCTATACAGTTGGAAAAAACTTCATAAAAAGTGAAATTATAAATAAAAAGATTAAAATAATTCAAACTAATAGAGGTGGAAAAATTACATATCACGGACCTGGTCAACTTATTTGTTATTTTGTTATTGATTTAAATAAAAGAAAAAAAGACATCAGAAAATTTATTAATCTTATTGAAAATACAATTATAGAAACTCTTAAAGAATATAAAATCAACACATTTAGTGATAGAAAAAATATTGGGATTTGGTATCAAGAAAAAAAACAGATAAAAAAAGTTGCTGCAATAGGTTTAAGAGTAAGTAAATGGATTGTGTATCATGGGTTTAGTATAAATGTAAATAATAATTTATCTAAATACAAAAATATTATTCCTTGTGGTGTAAAAGATAGAGGAGTAACAAATTTATATAATATAAATAAACAAAATTACAAAAACTTAGGAAATAAAATTATAAAAAACCTAATCAAAAATTTGAAAATTTAAGACGTTTTACTTTTAGAAATTTTTTGAAATAATCAGGTAATAAAGCTGTATAATTATATCTTTTATCATTAATCATAAATCTTATTTTGTATGAATGGAGCATTAAATTTTTATTTTTAGATTTAAAAAAAACGCTTGAAAAATATTTTTTATCTCCACAAATTGAGTGACCAATATTAAATAGTTGTTTTCTAAGTTGATGTTTTCTGCCTGTTATAGGTCTCATTTCTAATAAAGTTGAATTGGAATTTTTGTCTAATACTTTATAAATTGTTTTAGCTTTTTCTGTTATCTTTTTATTATTTTCGTATCTAATCAAATTATCATTCCATTCACCTTTATCTTTTAATATTTCTCCATTACAAATGGCTAGATAACTTTTGTGAACTTTTCTAAGCCTAAATAATGAAGTTAAAAGTTGAGCTGTTTGTCGATTTTTTGCTAATATAAAAACACCAGATGTATCTTTATCAAGTCTATGAACAGAATATGGTTTTGTATTTTTAAAAATTTCACTTTTAGAAAAAATATCTATTAAGTTCTTATTAGATTTTGTTCCACCTTGTACCGAGATACCAGAACTTTTATTTAAAACTACAAAATTTTCGTTATTATCTATAATTAAGTTTTCATTTGATTTTATAATTTCATCAGATGGTTTGTAAAAAAATTTTTTTTCTATTATTTTATTTTCAAATTTAAGATGGTGAACATCTATTTTGTCGTTAGTCTTTACTTTGTGAGAACTTTTTACTTTTTTTAAATTAAGTTTGATTTTTCCATTTCTTAAATTTTTTTCAATTAAACTTTGTGGTATTTTTCCTAGATTATTTCTTATCCATCTATCTATCCTCATTAAATTACTTGTGGACTCAACAGTGAATGATTTTTTCATTTTAAAGATATTAAAAAATTACTTTGTAGCTAATTTTTTTTCTTCTTTTTGATCTTTGATAGTTTCTTTTTTCTTTTTATCAACTCTTTTTGCGGCTACATCTCTATCAACAAATTCTATGATTGCCATAGGTGCATTATCGCCATATCTAAAGCCAGCTTTTACTATTCTAGTATATCCACCATTTCTTTTTACGTAACGTTTTGATAGCGTTTTTTTAACTTTATTTGCAGATTTTATATCCTGAAGTTTTGTCATTAATAATTTAGTTGTTTTTAATGACTCTTTTTTTCCAAGTGTAATGATTTTATCAGCCTGAGGTTTTAAAAATTTTGCTTTCGGTAAAGTTGTTGTTATCTGCTCATATTTAATTAGAGAATTAAGCATATTTTTTAATAAAGCTTTTCTATGCTCTGCAGTTCTATTCAGTTTTTTATGAGCAAGACCATGTCTCATTAAATGCTCTCCTCTAATTTCTTAGACATTTCAGCAATATTATCAGGTGGCCAATTAGGAATTTCCATTCCCAAATACAAGGACATTCCAGTTAATACCTCTTTTATTTCATTTAATGATTTTCTTCCAAAATTAGGTGTTCGTAACATTTCACCCTCAGATTTTTGAACTAAGTCTCCTATGTAAATAATGTTGTCATTTTTTAAGCAATTCATTGACCTAACTGATAATTCTAACTCATCAACTTTTCTTAATAAATTTTTATTAAATTCAGGTTCTGATGATACTTCCTTAACAGGTGTTTCAACTGGCTCATCAAAATTCACAAACATATTTAATTGATCTTGAAAAATTCTAGCAGAGTAAGCAACCGCATCTTCAGCAGATATAGATCCATTGGTCTCAACTTCCATAGTTAATTTATCATAATCTAATGCTTTACCTTCCCTCGCTGTGCTTACTGAAAATGAAACTTTTTTTACTGGACTATACAAAGAGTCTATTGCAATTAATCCAAGAGGAGGTTCCTCTGGTTTATTCATTTCAGCGGGAACATAACCTTTGCCAGTGTTAACATTCATTTCCATATGAAAATTTGTTTTTTCATCTAAATTACAAATAACTAAATCTGGATTTAAAATTTCAACATCTGCGACAGGGGTAATATTAGAAGCTTTAATTTCACCAGGACCCTTAGCATCTAAAATTAATTTTTTTGTTCCCTCAGAGGAACATTTAAGTGCAAGTGATTTTACATTTAGAACTATATCAGTCACGTCTTCTCTTACTCCTTTAATTGAAGTAAATTCATGTAAAACACCATCTATTTGAACAGAGGTTACTGCCGCTCCTCTGATAGATGAAAGTAAAATTCTTCTTAGAGAATTACCTAAAGTCAATCCATAACCTTTTTCTAAAGGTTCAGCAACAATTGTTGCATGAGAGAGGTCATCACTCAGTTTTACATCTAATTTAGCTGGTTTGATTAATGATTTCCAATTTTTTGCATTTACATTTAAACTTTCCATTTAAACTCTCCTTTTTTTTGGTGGTCTAGTTCCATTATGAGGCATAGGTGTAGTATCCTTAATTGAAAGAATTTTAAAACCTCTAGCTTGTAGCGCTCTTAATGCTGTTTCTCTTCCTGATCCGGGTCCTTTCACTTCAACAGATAAAACTTTCATTCCATATTCCAAAGCTTTTGAAGCAGCTGCATCTGCTGCAATTTGTGCAGCGTATGGAGTTGACTTTCTTGATCCTTTAAAGCCTTTTTGACCAGATGATGCCCAAGAAATTACATTTCCATTTGTATCGGCAATAGAAATAATTGTATTATTGAATGTAGATTGCACGTAAGCAATTCCATTTTGTATATTTTTTTTTACTTTTTTCTTTTTTGAATAAGAACTTTTTTTAATTTTCTTATCTAATTTATCTTGTACTTGGTCTTTTTTTTCAACCTTATCAACTTTAGCCATATTATTTCTTTAGTGGTGTTAATTTTTTTCCTGCAATAGCTATTGCTTTACCTTTTCTGGTCCTTGCATTACATCTCGTTCTTTGTCCTCGTACAGGTAATTTTTTTCTATGTCTTGTTCCTCTATAACAAGCAAGATCAATTAATCTTTTGATGCTTAATGAGTAGTCTCTTCTTAAATCTCCCTCTACTTTAAAGTTTTGATCTATAAACTCTCTAATTTTTAAAATCTCTTCATCTGAAAGTTGATTAACTCTCTTATTCTTAGGAATTTCTAAAGATTTACAAATTTGTTTTGAAAACTTGTCACCAATACCATAAATGTAAGTCAATCCAATTTGGACAAGTTTATTTTGTGGAATATTTACACCTGCAATACGAGCCATAATTTTTGAGAATAAATTTAGCCTTTTATATAAGAAGTTGTTCTAAAGTCAACGGGTTAAACCTTCAATAATTGGTCAATTTTACTTGTAATTTGATCAATTTCTAAAGTTCCATCTATTTCATAAAAATTTGGATTTCTAGAGTAAAAATCCAGGACTGGTCTGGTGGTTTCCATATAGGTGTCGTATCGATTTAGAATAACCTTTAAATCATCATCTGACCTTTTTTCAACAATTTTTCTTTTTTCAATTCTTTTAATTATTGTATCTTTATTTACATTAAGAAAAAAAATAAAATCTATTTTTTGATTTGACTCATCTAATAATAAATTTAAATTTTTTGCTTGGGTTAATGATCTTGGATAACCATCAAAAATCAACTTATTATTTTTTTTAGTGTCAAATATAATATTTTTTATTAACTTATTAACAATTTCATCATTAACAAATTTTCCGTCATTCATATCATTTATAATTTTTTTTCCAATTTCAGTGTCTTTTTGAATTTCATCCCGAAGCATGTCACCAGTTGAAACTTGATAATTATTTAATTTTTCAACTAAAATTTTGGCTTGAGTACCTTTTCCAGCTCCGGGTGGACCAAATAAAATAATGTTCACTTTTTTTACTTACCAAATTTAGTTTTTTTAATTAATTGTTCGTACTGTGAACTCATTAATCTTGTTTGAATTTGGGTTACAGTATCTATTGCAACAACTACTACAATTAAAATTGAAGTACCACCTAAATAAAAAGGTATCGGATAATTTGCAATAAGAAATTCAGGCATTAAACACACTAATGTTAAATATAGCGCACCAATGGTAGTAAGTTTGGTTAAAATATTCTCTATATATAAAGCTGTACTTTCACCAGGTCTAATACCAGGAATGAAACCACCATACTTTCTTAAATTTTCAGCAGTTTCATTAGGATTAAAAGTTATTGAAGTATAAAAAAAAGTAAAAAATATAATTCCTGAAGCATATAATAACATGTATAATGGTTGTCCTTGAGTAAAATAAGAGCTTATATTTAAAAAAGTTTCACTTTCTGATAAATTAAAATTTGAAAATGTGACAGGCAAAAGTAATAAGGCAGATGCAAATATCGCAGGTATTACACCAGCTTGATTTATTTTCAAAGGAAGATGAGACGACTCTCCTCCATACATTTTATTTCCCATTTGTCTTTTTGGATAATTAATAAGAATTTTTCTTAAAGCTCTTTCCATGAATACAATAAATAAAATAGTTGCAATCAATAAAACAAATATAGCTAATATCATAACAGTAGAAATGGCTCCTGTTCTTCCTAGCTCAAATGTAGTAACCAAAGCTCTAGGTATTTCAGCAACTATACCTGAAAAAATTATTAATGATATTCCATTACCTATACCTCTTTGGGTTATTTGTTCTCCTAACCACATTAAGAATATTGTTCCAGCTACAATTGTAGTTACAGTTGATATTTTAAAAAAAACTCCTGGATTTATTACTAAGTCAGCTGAGGACTCTAGTCCAACAGAGAGACCATATCCTTGAACAGTTGCTAATATAACTGTACCATATCTCGTAATCTGGGTTATCTTTGCTCTTCCAGTTTCACCTTGTGCTTTTAAATTTTTAAAGTAATCAGATACTCCTGTAAGAAGTTGAACAATAATTGAAGATGAAATATAAGGCATAATTCCTAATGCAAAAATTGCCATTCTACTCACAGCTCCACCGGCAAATACGTTGAACATTCCAAGTAAACCCTTTTGATTGCCTTCCATTAATACTTTTAACTGTTCTGGATCAATGCCTGGAAGTGGAACAAATGTACCAAATCTATAAACAGCTAAAAGAAGTATAGTAAATATTATCCTATTTCTGAGATCATTCGTTTGTGTTGATGCGCTCATAATAAATTAATTATTTTTTTAATTGAATATTTGATCCGGCTTTCTCAAGTTTTTCTAATGCAGATTTTGATACTAAGTCAGCTTCAAGATTTATCTTACTCTTAATATTTCCCGAACCTAGAATTTTTAATTTTTGAGAATTTTTATTAATTAATTTATGTTTAATCAAAAGGTCTCTAGTAATCAGATCGCTTGTTTTAATTACATTTTTATCTATAAAAGATTGGATTTTTTCTAAATTCATTATCGCAATATTATTTTTATTAATTGAGTTAAAACCTCTTTTTGGCAATCTTCTATATAAAGGCATTTGACCACCCTCAAAACTTTTAATTGCTACACCAGATCTAGATTTTTGACCTTTAACACCTCTGCCAGAAGTTTTTCCTTTTCCAGAACCAATACCTCTTCCAACTCTAATTTTTTTTCTAATAAATTTTTTTGTAGAATTTAATGTAGTCATTATCCTCTTTTTCCAACAATTTCAGAAATTTTCTTATTTCTGATTGTTGATATATATTTTGGTGAGTTTTGTTTTGTAAGAGCTTTCATTGTAGCTCTAATTACGTTATGAGGGTTCGATGTTCCCATAGATTTTGCAACAATATCTTTCACACCTAGTACTTCACAAACTGCCCTTACAGGCCCTCCTGCAATAATTCCTGTACCTTTAGCGGCAGCTCTTAAAACAATTTTTCCCGATCCATCTTTTGCTTTTACATCATGATGAATAGTTCTGCCTTCTCTAAGGGGTATTTGTATTAATTTACGTCTTGCCATTTCATTTGCTTTTTTAATAGCATCTGGAACTTGTTTTGCTTTAGCATGCGCTATACCAATTTTTCCTGCCTGATTACCAACGACAACTAATGCGGAAAAACCAAACCTTCGACCTCCTTTAACAACTTTTGTAATCCTATTGATGTGGACTAATTTTTCTAAAATATCATCTATTTTTTTTTCTTTATTATCCATAATTAAAACTCCATTCCATTTTTACGTAATGTTTCAGCAAAAACTTTAATTCTTCCGTGATATTTATAAATACCTCTATCAAAATAAATTTTTGTAATTTTTTTATCTTGTGCTTTTTTGGCTAATCTTTCAGCAACAATTTTCGATACCTCAGATTTATTAGTTTTTGAAGTTTTAAGATCCTTTTCAACTGAAGAGGCTGATAGAAGTGTGATATTTTTTTTATCATCTATTATTTGTGCAGAAATATTTTTAGAAGATCTAAATATACTTAATCTGAACCTACCAACAGGTGAGACTTTTTTCAATTTGTTTGAAACTCTAAATTTTTTTCTTTGAGAAGTTTGTAATTTCATTATTTCTTTTTTCCCTCTTTTTTAAGAATGTATTGACCTTGTTCCCTAATACCTTTTCCTTTGTAAGGTTCAATTTTTCTTAAAGTTTTGATTTTAGATGCAACAGTTCCAACTTGTTGTTTATCATGACCAGTTATTTTCAAAGTAGTTTGTTTTTCAACAACAATTTTAATACCTTCTGGGATTTCAAAATTGATATCATGACTATATCCGAGCTGTAAGTTTAATAAATTGCCTTTTAATGAAGCTCTATAACCTACACCTACTAACTCTAATATTTTTTCATATCCCTTGCTAGATCCAATTACGGCGTTATTAATTAAACTTCTATTCATACCCCATAATCTTTTGCTATCTTGATTAATTTTTTTTGGCTTAATTGAAATTTCTTTACCTTCTTTGACATCTAAATTGAATAAATCAAGATCAATATTAATTGATTTTTTGCCTTGAGGACCCTCTATATTCAGAACATTCCCAGTCAAAGCTACTTTTACTTTATCTGGTACTGCAATATTTATTTTACCAATTTTAGACATTAAAATACCTTACAAATTATTTCTCCACCGATCTTTTGTTTTCTTGCATCAATATCTGTCATAACGCCTTTAGGAGTTGATACAATAGCTATACCTAATCCATTATTTATTTTTGGAAGACTTTGAGCGCTTGAAAAAATTCTTCTTCCTGGTTTTGAGACTCTCTCAAATGTATTTATCACCGGATTCCCAGAATGATACTTTAAAACTAAGGATAAAATTGATTTATTGTTTTCTTCATTTATTTTAAAATCATTTATAAAACCTTCATTTTTTAAAATACCTGCAATTTTTGCTTTGAAATTTGATGACGGTAAATCAACTTTTTTATGACTTCTTAGTTGAGCATTTTTAATTCTTGCTATCATATCTCCTATTGGATCACTTAAACTCATAATTTCCTTTCTACCAACTTGATTTAACTAAACCTGGAATTTTACCCTGTAAGCCAAGTTGTCTTAATGCTATTCTTGATATTTTTAATTTCCTATAAACTCCATGAGGTCTTCCAGTTATTTGACATCTATTCATAACTCTATTTTTCGCGGAATTTCTAGGTAATTTGGATAATTTTTGCTGTGCCTTAAATCTTTCTTCTAAGGATAATTTTTTATTCATTATTATCTTTTTTAATGACATTCTTTTTTTATAAAATTTATTTGAAAGTTTAATACGTTTATTATTTTTATTTATTGAACTAGCCTTAGCCATATTAATTTTCTCCTTTTTTTATAAATGGAAAATTCATTTTTTCTAACAGAGCATAACTATGCTCCTTATTCAAAGATGAAATAACAATAATTATATCTAAACCTCTTACTTTGTCTGCTCTATCAAAGCTTACCTCTGGAAAAATTATATGTTCTTTTACTCCAAAGGAGTAGTTGCCAAACTTATCGAAACCACTTGAAGATAAACCTCTGAAATCTTTAATTCTAGGTAAAGCAATATTAACCAATCTATCAATAAATTCGTACATCTTATTTTTTCTTAAAGTTACTTTTAATCCTGCGTTTGATCCTTTTCTTGTTTTAAAATTTGCAATTGACTTTTTAAATTTTGTAATCACAGGTTTTTGACCCGCAATTTTCGAAAGATCCTCCTCACAAGATTTTAATATCTTGCTATCATTGCCATCTAATCCTAAGCCCATATTAATAATTACTTTTTCAATTTTTGGCCCCATATAAGCATTTTTAAATCCCAACTTTTCTTTTAATGACGGTTGAATTTCTTTATAATAAAGATCTTTTAATCTTGGTGTCATTATTTTTTAGCTCCTACTTTTTTAACTTTTGTTTTTTCACTTATTAAAGCTAAATTTGAAATATGAATAAAATTTTCTTTAGGAATTATTCCACCTTTTTTTTCTTTTGTGGTTTTAACATGTTTTTTAACCATGTTTATACCTTTAACTTTAGCTCTGTTATTTGGTCTATCAACTTCAATGACTTCTCCTTCTTTTTTTTTATCTTTACCATTTAAAATTTTTACCTTGTTGCCTTTTTTAATCATTCTACAAAACCTCCGGAGCTAATGAAATTATCTTCATTTGCCCTCTATTTCTTAATTCTCTTGTAACTGGACCAAAAATTCTTGTACCAACTGGTTCACCTTTTTCATCAACCAGAACAGCTGCATTATTGTCAAATTTTACCTTTGAGCCATCATCTCTGTGTATTCCTTTTTTTACTCTAACTACAACTGCTTTATGAACTGAACCTTTTTTAACTTTACCCTTTGGTATCGCTTCTTTCACAGCAATTACAATTGTATCACCAATACTTGCATATCTTCTTTTTGAGCCCCCGAGAACCTTAATACACTCTATTTTTTTTGCCCCCGTGTTATCTGCTACCATTAATTCTGTTTGTACCTGTATCATTATTTTGATCCCTCAATAACTTGAAATTTTTTATTCTTTGAAAAAGGTTTGCTCTCAATAATTGAAACTTTGTCTCCATTTTTAAATTTATTTTTTTCGTCATGAACATTATATTTTTTTCTTACTTTAATTACTTTTTTTAGAACTGGGTGCGAATACTTTCTTTCAACCACCACGGTAATAGTCTTATTCGGTTTATCACTTACTACAATTCCATTTAATATCTTTTTAGGCATTTATTTTTTCCTTTAACATAGTTTTAATTCTTGCAATATTTTTTTTTGTTTCTCCAATTTTCGCAGGATTTGTTATTTGCGAATTCATCTTTTGAAATCTAAAATTAAATAGGTCTTTTTTTAATTTATCAATATTTTTTATCATTTCAGCTCTTGTTAATTTTTTTGTTTCTTTTTTTTTCATATTTATACAAATCTTTTAATAAATTTAGTTTTAATTGGTAATTTTGCAGATGCTTTATAAAGTGCCTCTTTTGCAATTTTTTCCGATATTCCATCAACCTCAAATAAAATTCTACCAGGTTTAACTCTACATGCCCAATATTCAGGTGAACCCTTTCCTTTACCCATTCTTACCTCAACTGGTTTTTTTGAAACAGGAACATTGGGAAATATTCTTGTCCAAACTCTACCTTGACGCTTCATATGACGTGTTAAAGCTACTCTGGCTGCTTCAATTTGTTTTCCTATAATTCTATTGGGTTCCATAGCTTTTAAAGCATAAGCGCCATAATTTATATAATTACAACGAGAAGCAATTCCATGAATTCTTCCTTTATGAGCTTTTCTGTATTTTGTTCTTACTGGTTGAAGCATAAATATTATTTTACCTCTTTCGCTACTACTTTGTTTGTTTCTTGACTGAATTCTTTAGCAAAAACTTCACCTTTATAAATCCAAACTTTAATTCCTATTATGCCATATGTTGTTAAAGCTTCTGCTTCTGCATAATCTATATCTGCTCTTAAAGTATGAGAAGGAATACTGCCATCTCTAAGCCATTCGGTTCTTGCAATTTCGTTTCCACCTAAACGTCCACTAATAGAGACTTTAATTCCTTTCGCTCCTAGTCTTAAACAGGATTGCATTGCTCGTTTCATTGCTCTTCTATATGAAATTCTTTTAACTAATTGTTGAGCAATATTCTCTGCAACTAAGTATGCATTAGTCTCTGGTTTTTTTACCTCTTTTATATTTAATGTAACTTCATTGGATGTAAATTTTGATAAATTATTTTTAATTTTATCAATATCACTTCCTTTTTTTCCAATCACAAAACCTGGTCTAGAAGTATAAATGGTCACGTAACATTTATTAGACGTTCTCTCGATCATTACTTTTGAAACACCAGAATTTATAACATTTTTCTTAATGTATTCTCTTATTTTAAAATCCTCTATTAAATAATTTCCAAAATCTTTTTTCTTAGCGTACCAAACAGAGTCCCATCCTCTGTTGACACCTAATCTAAAACCTACCGGATTAACTTTTTGTCCCATGACTCTCCATTTTTTTAATTTCAGATAAAATTATTGTTACACTTGAATAAGGTTTTAAGATTGGTGCAGCTCTTCCTTTTGCTCGTGCTCTAAATCTTTTCATAATAACTTTTTTTCCACAATAAGCTTCCTTAACAACTAAATTATCAATATCATATTGAAAATTATTTTCTGCATTTGCTACTGCCGATGAAATAGTCTTCCTGATATCTTTAGTAATTCGTTTTTCAGAAAACTGTAAATCTCTAATAGCAATATCAACTTTTTTTCCTACAATTGTTTTAAGTATAGGATTTAATTTTCTTACACTGGATCTAACATTATTATTAATAGATTTTACAGTTTTTATTTGGTTATCAGTGATTTTCTTTTTTTTACTCATAATTATTTTTTAGTTGTTTCCTCTGCTGGTTTAGCTGCAGCTTTTTTATCTGCCGGTGTATGACCAAAAAAAGTTCTTGTTGGTGCAAACTCACCTAATTTATGTCCAACCATATCCTCTGAAATAGTAATTGGAATAAATTTTTTACCATTATAAATTAAAAAACTTACTCCAACAAACTCAGGAATAATTGTTGATTTTCTCGACCATGTTTTTATTGGAATTTTTTTTGGGTCTGTTTTGTGTTTTTCAACTTTCTTTATTAAGCTCTCTTCTACAAATGGTCCTTTCCAAACAGATCTAGACATAATTAATCCTTTCTCTTCTTTCTTCTTCTTATTATAAATTTATCCGTTCTTTTATTATCTCTTGTTTTTAAACCTTTAGCTGACTGACCTGTTGGTGATACGGGATGTCTTCCTCCAGCTGATTTTCCCTCACCTCCACCGTGTGGGTGATCAACAGGATTTTTAACTACTCCTCTTGTATGGGGTCTTCTTCCTAACCATCTAGACCTACCTGCTTTACCAATTTTAATATTTTTTTGATCTGGGTTCGATAAAACTCCAATAGTTGCCAATGACCTAGAATCTATTTTTCTTAATTCACCAGATGCCATTTTAATAAGAGAGTAATTTCCGTCCAGACCACTTATAATAACAGAAGTCCCCGCTGATCTAGCTATTTTTCCACCTCCTCCTGGTTGAATTTCAACATTGTGAATATCAATTCCAACAGGAATATCTTGAAGCGGCATGCAATTTCCAACTTTAATCTCTTTTTTTGGACCGTTTTCGATCTTATCGCCAACTTTAATTTTTTGAGGAGCTAGATAATAAAAGTGTTGACCATCTTCAAACTTAACTAACATTATATAACACGATCTATTTGGGTCATACTCTATTCTTTCAACTGTTGCAGGCATGTCAAATTTTTTTCTATAGAAGTCTATTTTTCTATACATTTTCTTATGTCCACCGGCTCGATTAATTGAAGTTATATGACCATTATTATTTCTTCCCTTCATTGATCTTTTAGGCTCAACCAAAGTTTTAAAAGGTTTGCCTTTCCATAGTTCTTTTCTATCAACTAAAATCGTCCCTCTTGTAGACTTGGTATAAGGTTTAAATGTTTTTAATGTCATATTTTTAAATTCCTGTTGTTAAGTCTATATTTTGACCTTTTTTAAGAGTTATTATTGCTTTTTTATAACCCCGAACTTTAATTTTTCTTCCCCTTGTAATTTTTGTTCTATTTTTTTTATTAATAATATTAACTTTGATAACATTAACTTTAAAAATTTTTTCAATATTTTTCTTTACATTATTTTTATTAGCAGAAGATGGAACTTTAAAAACTATCTTATTTTGTTCTGACAAATTTGTGGATTTTTCAGTAACTATTGGAGATAAAATTTTATCGTATAAATGTATTTTTTCCATTTTAAGAATATCTCTTTTCTAGTTCTTTTACAGAAGTTTCTGTAAATACAACTTTTTTATATTTTACTATATCAAATGCACTAAAATGACTAACATCTGTTATTTTAATGTTTGGAATATTTCGGACAGACTTTTCAATATTATCTCTGGATTGCTTGTCTAAAATTATTAAAGAATTTGTTATTTCAAATTTTTTAATAATTTTATTCATTTCTTTAGTTTTTTTAATTTGAGTATTAAAATCACTAAAGATTATTAAATTTTTAAGCTTGCTTTTTTCACTTATTAAAGAAGCTATGCTTAATCTTTTCTCACTTTTATTTAATTTTCTTTTTTTATAAGCTAATTGACCTTTTGGTCCATGGGCAACTCCTCCACCTACAAAAATTGGAGCTTTACGACTAGCGTGTCTCGCACCACCTGTTCCTTTTTGAGCGTATATTTTTGAAGTAGAACCAGTAATCTCATTTTGTTGCTTTGTTTTACCGTGTCTACCCTTAAAATTAGATATAGTTTTATATAATACGCTACTAACTAATTTTTTGTTAATTTTTGCTGAAAAAATTTTATCTAAAACTTCTATTGAAGCTTTTTTTCCATCTAAATTTACTTTTTCTATTTTCATTATTTTTTCTTCTTTTCAGGGGTTTTTTTAGCTTGTTCAGCAGCAGCTATTTTTTCAAGTATAGTTAGTTTTTTTATATTCTTAACTGATTTTTTTACTAGAACTTCTGTATTTTTTGAACCAGGTATCGATCCTTTTAAATATAAAAGTTCATTTTCCAAATCAGTTTTTACAATTTCAATGTTTTGCATGGTTCTTAATTTATCACCCATATGGCCTGCCATTTTTTTTCCTTTAAAAACTTTGCCAGGATCTTGTCTTTGTCCTGTTGAACCATGAGATCTATGAGAGACTGAAACTCCATGTGAGGCTCTTAAACCTCCAAAGTTATGTCTTTTCATAACACCTGCAAAGCCTTTTCCAATTGTTTTTGATCTGGTGTCTACAAATTTTACATCTTTAAATATTTCTAAACCAAATTCATTTCCAACTTTATATTTTTCACTGTCTTGAATTCTGTATTCTTTTAATTTTTTCTTGGCTTCAGTATTTTTTTTTGCGTAAAAACCTTTCATTGCTTTAGTAAGTTTGGAATTTTTAATTTTTCCATACCCGAGTTGCACAGCTTTATAACCTCTTTTAGACTCATCTATAATTTCAACGACTCTAGCTTTTTCCATTTTAAGTACAGTTACAGGCACAATCTGTCCCGATTTATAAAATTCTCTAGTCATACCTATTTTTTTTCCAATTAAAGCTATTTCGGTCATTTTAAATCTTAATCTCCACATCTACTCCAGAGGCTAAATCTAATTTCATTAATGCTTCAACCGTTTGAGGAGTTGGTTCTATTATATCAATTAATCTTTTATGAGTTCGAGACTCAAATTGATCTCTACTTTTTTTATCTATGTGTGGAGATCTAAGTACAGTATATCTTTCTATTCTTGTGGGTAATGGTATTGGCCCTTTAATTGTTGCTCCAGTTCTTTTAACTGTATTTACAATCTCTTCGGTTGAAGCATCAAGTATTTTATTATCATATGCTCTCAGTTTAATTCTTATATTTTGCTTTTCCATAATTTAACCTGCAATTTTTTTTGTTACTTCATCTTGAACATTTTGGGGTACTTTTGAATAATGATCAAAAAACATTGAATATTGTGCTCTTCCTTGTGACATGGATCTAAGACTATTTATATAGCCAAACATGTTAGCTAATGGGACCATAGCAGTTATTACTGTTGCGTTACCTCTTTGTTCTTGAGTATTTATTTGACCTCTTCGACTATTTAAATCTCCAATTACATCACCCATATAATCTTCTGGAGTAACCACCTCAACTCTCATCACGGGTTCAAGTAATTTTAAAGTTCCTCTGGTACAAGCTTCTTTAAAACATGCTCGACTAGCTAATTCAAAAGCTAAAACACTTGAGTCAACGTCATGATGTAAACCATCTAAGATGGTAACCTTATAGTCTATTAGAGGAAAGCCAGCTAAAATTCCTCCATCTGATATTGTTTCTATACCTTTTTCTACTCCAGGTATAAATTCCTTTGGAATAGCTCCACCTTTAATTTTGCTTTCAACTTCTCTTCCTTTGCCTGGTTCTTGTGGTTCAACTAATAATTTAACTTTAGCAAATTGACCTGCTCCACCACTTTGTTTTTTATGTGTATATTCAAACTCAGATGAATTTTCAACAGTTTCTCTATAAGCAACTTGAGGCGCACCTACGTTGGCCTCAACTTTAAATTCTCTTTTCATTCTATCAACAATTATGTCTAAATGTAATTCTCCCATTCCTTTTATAATAGTTTGTCCTGACTCCTCATCAGATGTAACTCTAAATGACGGGTCTTCTTTTGCTAATCTACCTAAAGCCTCACCCATTTTCTCTTGGTCAGCTTTTGTTTTTGGCTCTACGGCTATTTCTATTACTGGATCAGGAAATTCCATTGGTTCAAGCAACACAGCATTTTGCTCGTCACATAGAGTATGACCTGTAATTGTGTTTTTTAATCCAGCTAAAGCTACAATATCTCCAGCATTTGCTTCCTTAATATCTTCTCTAGAATTAGCATGCATCAACAACATTCTTCCAACTCTTTCCTCTTTTTCTTTTGATGAATTAAATACCGCTGTACCAGTTTTAATTGTTCCAGAGTAAATTCTTATGAATGTTAAAGAACCAACGAAAGGATCATTGGCAACTTTAAAAGCTAGTGCTGAAAAAGGAACATTGTCATCAAATTTCATTTCCATCTCTTCTTTTGAGTCAAGTTTAGTCCCCTTAATTGAACCTATATCTACAGGACTTGGAAGATAGTTCACAACGGCATCAAGCAAAGGTTGAACGCCTTTGTTTTTAAATGCTGAACCAGTAAGAACAGGCACAAAATCAAAATTTAAGCAACCCTTTCTGATACATTTAATTAAATCTTCCTCTTTAATTTCATCACCATTAAGATAACTTTCCATTAATTTCTCATCTTGCTCAACTGCTAATTCAACAAGTTCTGTTCTATATTTTTGTGATATTTCCTTAAGATCTTCCGGAATTTCTTTATATTCCCATTCTGCACCCAATGCTTCATTTTTCCAAACTTGAGCTTTCATTTTAACTAAATCTACTACTCCGGATAAAGATGACTCAATTCCAATCGGAACTTGTAAAACTAAGGGTTTTGCTCCTAACCTTTCTTTAATCATTTCTACACATCTAAAAAAATCTGCACCAGTTCTATCTAATTTATTTACGAAACAGATTCTTGGAACTTTATATTTATCTGCTTGTCTCCATACAGTTTCAGATTGTGGTTCTACACCTGCAACACCATCAAATACAGCGACGGCTCCATCTAGAACTTTTAAAGATCTTTCCACCTCAATTGTAAAGTCAACATGACCTGGAGTATCAATTATATTAATTCTATGTTCCTGCCAAAAACAAGTTGTAGCAGCTGAGGTAATTGTGATACCTCTCTCTTGCTCCTGTTCCATCCAATCCATGGTCGCTGCTCCATCATGTACTTCTCCAATTTTATGACTTTTTCCTGTATAATATAAAATTCTTTCTGTTGTAGTAGTTTTACCAGCATCAATGTGCGCCATTATACCAATATTTCTATATTTATCTAATGTGTGTGTTCTAGCCATATTATTTTACCACCTAAAATGCGCAAAAGCTTTATTTGATTCTGCCATTTTATGCACATCTTCCCTTTTTTTAACCGCTGATCCTTTTTTTTCATAAGCATCATAAAGTTCATTAAATATTTTATCTGACATATTTTTATCTTTTCTTTTTCGAGCTGAGTCTACTAGCCATCTTATAGCTAATGCTTGAGCTCTTTTACTCTTTACTTCAACTGGAACTTGGTAAGTTGCTCCACCAACTCTTCTTGATCGTACTTCAACAGTTGGTTTAATATTATTTATCGCTTCATTAAAAACATTTATTGGTTCTTCTTTAGTTTTTGTTTTTATTTTTTCAATAGCATCATAAACAATTTTTTCTGCAATTACTTTTTTACCATCATACATAATTGAATTAATAAGTTTTGGAATAATTACAGAATTAAATTTTGGATCGGGAGTAACAAATTTTTTTGGTTGAGTTTTTTTTCTAGACATTTTATCTATTTACCTTTTTTAGTTCCATATAAAGATCTTCTTTTTTTTCTATTGGCTACACCTTGGGTATCAAGGTTTCCTCTCAGTATATGATATCTAACTCCTGGAAGGTCTTTTACTCTTCCACCTCTAATCAAAACCACAGAGTGTTCTTGAAGGTTATGTCCCTCTCCCGGTATATAAGCTGTTACTTCAAAACCATTAGAAAGTCTAACTCTAGCTACTTTTCTTAAAGCTGAATTAGGTTTTTTTGGTGTAGTTGTATAAACTTTAATACATACACCTCTTTTTAAAGGTTGCTTTTCCAAAGCAGGAACCTTATTCCTTGCCATAGATCTAATTCTTTTTTTTCTCAACAATTGGTTAATAGTCGGCATAAATTTTTATAAGTTTTATATTTTTGATGAAATAACTGACAGGTTATTTGTGGCAGCGTTTAGTAATCTAGTTTGTTACTACATTCCAACCAAAAATATCGCCAAAATACTAGTAAATTGATTTTTGTCAAACTAAAACTACAATTAAATTATGTTATTTCTATTGATTTACTTGGGATTCTGATGGTTCGATTTTTTCTTGCTCTGCCAAGAATTTATTATCATCTTCAAGAGCTTTTTTGTTCCATTTGTTCTTAACATGACCCGTACCAGCTGGTACTAACCTACCTACAATAACATTTTCTTTCAAACCATTTAAAGGATCAATTTTACCCTTAATAGCAGCGTCAGTTAATACTCTCGTTGTTTCCTGAAAGGAAGCAGCAGAAATAAAAGATTCAGTTTGAAGGGAAGCTTTGGTTATACCCATCAAAACTCTTTCCCCAATAGCTGGTTGTTTTCCACTGGCAATTAATTTTTCATTAGTATTTTCAAATTTGATTTTATCTACTATTTCTCCTGGCAAATAACTTGTGTCTCCTGGTGTTTGGATTTCAACTTTTTTAAGCATCTGTCTTAAAATTGTTTCAATATGTTTATCATTTATCACAACGCCTTGCAGTCTATAAACTTCTTGAACTTGATTAACAAAATATTCTGTTAAATCTTTAATACCTAAAATTCTTAAAATATCATGTGGTAAGGGTTGTCCATCTAATAAATATTCACCTTTTTTAATCTTTTCTCCTTGATTAAAATTAATGTGTTTGCCCTTAGGTATTAAATAATTTGATGGTTCTCCACCATCTTCAGGGACGATAGAAACTCTTTGTTTGCCTCTTACTTCTTTTCCAAAAATTACTTGTCCATCATTTTCAGCAATAATGGCACTGTCTTTTGCTTTTCTTGCTTCGAATAATTCGGCTACTCTTGGGAGACCTCCAGTAATATCTTTTGTTTTAGTTGTTTCCTTAGGCAATCTTGCTATTACATCTCCAGCTGAAATTTTTTGACCATCTTTTATTGAAAGAATAGAGTCTGGAACTAAGTAATATCTAGCTTCGTTATCATCGGCTTTTTTTATAACATTTCCTTTTTCATCTCTTAAAGTTATTCTTGGTTTTAAATCTGTATTTTTTGATTGCGCTCTCCAATCAATAACTGATTTTGAGGATATGCCGGTTGCATCATCTATTGTTTCTTGAATTGACACGCCATCAATTAAATCAACAAAACCTGCTATACCACTTTTTTCAGCAATAACAGGAGTGGTATATGGATCCCACTCACAAATTTTTGTGTTCGGTTTTACTTTATCTCCACTTTGATAAAATAATTTTGAACCGTAAGCAACCTTATAAATTGCTACTTGAACGCCATTTTCATCTTCAAGAGATAATTGAGTATTTCTTCCCATCACTATCAAATTTTTCTTAGAGTCCTCTAAAAGATTTGAATTAATTATTTTCAAAATTCCACCCGTTTTAGTTACAATTTGAGAATCTTGTTTTACCGATGCAGTACCACCAACGTGAAAAGTTCTCATAGTCAATTGCGTTCCCGGTTCTCCTATTGACTGAGCTGAAATCATTCCAATAGCTTCACCTACATGAACCATTTTTCCTCTGGATAAGTCTCTTCCATAGCATGTTGCACATACGCCTTCTTTTGAACTACAAGTCATTACTGAGTAAACATTTAGAAATTTAACTCCTGCTGCATCTATTTCATCACAACCCGCTTCATCAATAATTGTTGATTTTTTAATTACAACATCTCCTGTTATTGGATTTTTAACATCTGTTGCAGCAACACGACCCAAAGCTCTTTCGGATAAACTAACTACTACATTTCCTCCTTCAAGAATTTCTGATAATTCAATAAAGCCTGGATTATCGCATTTTTTCTTTGTTATAGTTAAGTCTTGAGCAACATCACACAATCTTCTAGTAAGATATCCAGAACTAGCAGTTTTAAGAGCAGTATCTGCTAAACCTTTTCTAGCGCCGTGAGTAGAATTAAAATATTCTAAAGCAGTTAACCCTTCCTTAAAATTTGAAATTATAGGTGTTTCAATAATCTCACCTGATGGTTTCGCAATTAACCCTCTCATTCCTGCAAGTTGCTTCATTTGAGCTGCCGATCCTCTTGCACCACTATCAGCCATCATAAATACAGAATTTATCTTCATCCCATCTGGTGTAGTGTCTGTGGCTGAAATTCCTTTCATCATTTCTCCTGCTACTTTATCAGTACATTTTGACCACGCATCCACTACTTTGTTATATTTTTCACCTCGTGTAATAAGACCCTCAGAATATTGATTTTCATAATCTGCAATTAATTTCTTGGTATCCTCAATTAATTGGGTTTTATTCTCAGGTATAACTAAATCATCTTTTCCAAATGAAATGCCTGCTTTAAAAGCATGTTTAAATCCAAGATCTTTTAATTTATCACAAAAAATTACAGTTGTTTTTTGCCCACAAAATCTAAAAACAATATCTATAATTTCAGAGACAACTTTTTTTGGCAAAAGTCTATCTATTAACGAAAATTTAATATTTGTATTTTTTGGTAGCAGGTTTGCTAATAAAAATCTTCCTGCTGTTGAGGTATATTTTTCAAACTTTTTATTTCCTTTATCATCAACAGTCTCAAATCTTGAAATTATGGTTGTATGTACTTTAATATGTCCTGAGGATAAAGCTTGCTCAATTTGATCAGCATCTACAAAGTAGCCTTCGGGTTTATCGGTTTGGAATGGTGCTTGAGATAAGTAATAAATACCTAAAATCATATCTTGACTTGGGACAATTATGGGTTTTCCATTTGAAGGTGATAAAATATTATTTGTTGATAGCATTAAAATTCTAGCCTCAAGCTGTGCCTCTAAACTCAAAGGGACATGAACGGCCATTTGGTCTCCATCAAAATCTGCATTAAAAGCTGCACAAGTCAAAGGATGAAGTTCAATAGCATCTCCCTCGATTAACTTAGGTTCAAAAGCTTGTACACCCAATCTATGTAAAGTTGGAGCCCTATTTAATAATACCGGATGTTCTCTCACAATTAATTCGAGGGCATCCCATACAGCATTTGTTTCTTTTTCAACAAGTTTTTTAGCTTGTTTAATAGTTGAGGCTAAACCTAATTTATTTAATCTAGCGTACAAGAAAGGTTTAAATAATTCTAATGCCATTTTTTTTGGTAATCCACACTCATGAAGTTTTAAATCAGGCCCAACAACAATTACTGATCTACCTGAGTAATCAACTCTTTTACCTAAAAGATTTTGTCTAAACCTTCCCTGTTTTCCCTTCAACATTTCAGCAAGAGACTTAAGTGGTCTTTTACCTGTTCCGGTAATAACCCTGCCTCTTCTTCCATTATCAAACAAAGCATCAACAGACTCTTGTAACATTCTCTTTTCATTTCTAACTATGATATCAGGTGCTTTTAAATCAATTAGTCTTTTTAAACGATTGTTTCTATTTATTACCCTTCTATATAAATCGTTAAGATCTGATGTAGCAAATCTACCTCCATCTAAAGGTACCAAAGGTCTCAATTCTGGCGGAATAACTGGAATTACAGTTAAAATCATCCATTCTGGTTTTTGACCAGTTTCAATAAATGACTCAATTAATTTTAATCTCTTTATAGCTCTCTCTTCATTTACTTTTGATTTTGTTTCTTTAATCAGATTAACTAAATTTTTCTTTTCTAATTCAAGATCGATTGATTTAAGCATTTCAAGAACTGCCTCAGCACCAATTCCTGCTGTAAAAGCTTCTTCACCAAATTCATCTTGATATTTTGCTAATTCTTCTTCATTTAATAATTGATTTTTATTTAAACCAGTTAAGCCAGGTTCAATTACAATAAAATTTTCAAAATACAAAACTCTTTCAATATCTTTAAGCTTCATATCAACAGCTAAAGCTATTCGACTTGGTAATGATTTTAAAAACCAAATATGGGCAACTGGGGTTGCTAAGTTTATGTGCCCCATTCTTTCTCTTCTTACATTAGATTTAGTTACCTCAACTCCACATTTTTCACATATAATTCCTCTAAATTTCATTCGTTTATATTTTCCACATAAACACTCATAATCTTTTATTGGACCAAATATTCTTGCACAAAACAAACCATCTTTTTCTGGTCTAAATGTTCTATAATTAATCGTTTCAGGTTTTTTAATTTCACCATAAGTCCACGATTTAATTTTTTCAGGACTAGCTAAAGTAATTTTAATACTATTAAAATTTTGAGCATCTGAAATTTCACTACTTTTGAATAAATCTGTTAATTCTTTTTTCATATTAATTAAGTTCTACATTTAATGCTAATGATTTAATTTCTTTTACCAAAACATTGAAAGATTCAGGTATTCCAGACTCAAAATTTTCTTCCCCTTTTACAATAGTTTCATAAACTTTAACTCTTCCTGCAACATCATCAGATTTAACAGTTAAAATTTCTTGAAGAGTATAAGAAGCTCCATAAGCTTCTAATGCCCAAACTTCCATTTCTCCAAATCTTTGTCCACCCAATTGAGCTTTTCCGCCAAGTGGTTGTTGAGTTACTAAACTATATGGACCAGTAGATCTTGCGTGAATTTTATCCTCTACAAGATGGTGAAGTTTTAACATGTAAATTATTCCAACTGTAACAGGTCTATCAAACATTTCTCCTGTTCTTCCATCCCATAAATATGTTTGACCAGTGCCTGGTAATTTTGCCAATTTTAGCATTTCTGTAACATCTTTTTCTTTAGCTCCATCAAATACTGGAGTAGAAATTGCTACACCATTTTGTAAATTCTCACACAAATCTGTAAATTCTGATTTTGACAATTTTTCAACTTTATTTTCAAATATCTCTTTACCATAAACTGACTTTAAAAAATTTGAAATTTTTTCAGTTTTTTCAATTTTTTTTGAATTTTCATTAATCAATTTTTTCACTTCTTCACCAAACTCTTTACAAGCCCAACCCAAATGCGTTTCAAGTATTTGACCAACATTCATTCGACTAGGAACACCTAAAGGATTTAAAACAATATCAACTGGTCTTCCGTCTTCTCTGTATGGCATATCTTCAACTGGGACGATCTTACTTACAACACCTTTATTACCATGTCGTCCTGACATTTTATCACCAGGTCTTAATCTTCTTTTAATTGCAACGAAAACTTTGACCATTTTCATTACACTTGGTAGTAAATCATCTCCACTTCTTATCTTTAAAACTTTATCCTCAAATCTCTCAAGTATATCTTCCTTTGCTTGATTATATTGTTTTTTTAATTGATCCAGAGTGGCTTCATTATCGGTATTACCAACAGAAATTTTGAAAATTTCATTTATGCTTAATTTATTAATTGTATCAAAATCCAGCTTAGCTCCCTCATTTAAATCTTTAATTTTCTTTTTTAAAACTGAACCTGATAATATTTGGCTTGCTCTTTGTTTTATACTTCTCTCTAAAATTTCTTCCTCAACAATTTTATCCTGCTGAACAGTTTCAATTTCAGCTCTTTCTATTGTAATTGATCTCTCGTCTTTTTCTATACCATGTCTATTGAATACTCTTACATCAACAACTACCCCACTACTACCTCTCGACATTCTCAAAGAAGTATCAGTAACATCAATCGCTTTTTCTCCAAATATTGATCTTAATAATTTTTCTTCAGGTCCAGATGCAGAATCACCTTTAGGTGTCACTTTGCCTACCAAAATATCACCTGCTTTCACTTCAGCTCCTATATAAACAATACCTGATTCATCAAGATTTTTTAGAGCATCTTCATTCACATTAGGGATATCTCTTGTTATATCCTCTTCACCCAATTTTGTATCTCTTGCCATTACTTCATATTCAACTATATGAACTGAAGTAAATACATCATCAGTTACGCATCTTTCAGAAATTAAAATAGAGTCTTCAAAATTATATCCTTGCCAAGGCATAAACGCTACTGTCACATTTTTTCCTAAGGCAAGTTCACCTAGCTTTGTTGACGGTCCATCAGCAATTATATCTCCAGTTTTAACTTTATCTCCTACTCTTACTAAAGGTCTCTGATTAATACATGTATTCTGGTTAGATCTTTTAAATTTTTGAAGATTATAAATATCTACTCCAGATTTTGTAAAATCAGTTTCCTCAGTAGCTTTAATTACTATTCTTTTTCCATCAATTTTATCTACTATACCTTCACGTTTAGCTACTATGGTAACTCCTGAATCTAAAGCAACATCACTTTCAATTCCAGTTCCTACTAATGGTGACTCTGGTTTTAAAAGTGGCACAGCTTGTCTCATCATATTAGATCCCATCAAAGCTCTGTTAGCATCATCATTTTCTAAAAAAGGAATTAAAGATGCAGCTACTGAAACTAATTGTTTTGGTGAAACATCTATAAAATCAATATTCTCTGGTTTTGAAAGAATAAAATTTAAATTTTGTCTACAAGAAACTAATTCTTCTGTAATTTTTCCATTTTTATCTACTTTTGAATTTGCTTGAGCAATTGTATATTTTGTTTCTTCCATAGCTGACAAGTATTCAACTTTATCCTCTACAACACCATTCTTCACTCTTTTATAGGGACTTTCAATAAAACCATATTTATTTATTTTTGCATAAGTTGATAAACTATTTATTAAACCAATGTTTGGGCCTTCTGGAGTTTCAATTGGACAAATTCTTCCATAATGAGTTGGGTGTACATCTCTTACTTCAAAACCCGCTCTTTCTCTAGTAAGTCCACCAGGGCCAAGTGCTGAAACTCTTCTTTTGTGAGTTATTTCTGACAAAGGATTAGTTTGGTCCATAAATTGAGAAAGTTGTGAACTTGCAAAAAAATCTTTTAACGAGACAGTTAATGGTTTTGCATTTATTAGATCTTGTGGCATTGCTGACTCAATATCAAGAGTTGTCATTTTTTCTTTAATTGCTCTCTCCATTCTATAAACACCTATTCTAGCTTGATTTTCTACTAACTCGCCAACTGATCTTACTCTTCTGTTTCCTAAATGATCGATATCATCAACTTCATCTTTACCATCTCTCAAATCTAACATTTTGTGGATTATTGAAATAATGTCATCGTTTCTTAAGATGGTAATCTTGTCGGAACATTGTAAGTTTAATCTTGAATTCATTTTTACTCTGCCCACGTCAGATAGATCATATCTATCTGAACTAAAAAATAAATTACTAAATATTTGAGTGGCTATTTCTATTGTGGGTGGCTCTCCAGGTCTTAATACTTTATAAATTTCTGTTATAGCTTCATTCTTATTATTATTTTTATCATTCAAAATTGTTGTTAATATATAAGGTCCTTTATTAATAGAATTAGTAACTGCAATTTGTAAAGTCGTTACTTTTGCATCGACAATTTGTTTTAAGATTGTTTCATTTAACTCAGTACCTATTTGCAAGATACCACCATCATCATCACTAACTTTCACCTCTTTATGTAAAAATTTTCCAAACAATGACTCATTTGAAACTAAAATATCCTTTAAACCCTCACTTGATAATTTTTTTGCATTAAGATAATTAATTTTTTCACCCAGTTTAATTACGACTTTTCCTGTTTTTGCATCTATTACTTCTTCAGAAAAATTTTTAGCTTTATAATTTTCTGGGTTAAATTTTGTCTTCCATTTATTTGTTTTTATATCAAATAAAAACTGTTCTTTATCATAAAATTCTTCGGCAATTTCAGATTTTGTATAACCTAAAGCCATCAACAAAGTAGAGGCGAATATCTTTTTTTTTCTATCAATTTTAAAATATAAAAAATCTTTTACATCGTATTCAAAATCAAGCCATGAGCCTCTATTAGGAATAACTCTACAATTAAATAATAATTTTCCACTTGCATGTGTTTTTCCTTTATCATGATCAAAGAAAACACCGGGACTTCTATGCATTTGATTTACAACAACTCTTTGAACACCGTTAGTAATAAATGTTCCACTATTTGTCATCATTGGAACTTCACCCATGTAAACTTCTTGTTCTTTAGCAGATAAAATATCTTTAGTATTAGTCTCTTGATTAATTTCATACACTACAAGTCTTAAAGTGCATTTTAGAGCAGATGAATAAGTTAAACCTCTTTGGATACATTCTTCAGTATCAAACTTAGGTTTTTCTAATCTATAAGAAACATACTCAAGAGTTGCTTTATCATTTAAGTCCTCAATTGGAAAAATACTTTTAAAAACTCTATCAAAACCTTTTGCTAAATCACCTGCGTCTAACTTAAACTCCGTCAACTCTTTGTAAGAATTTTTTTGAACTTCTATTAAGTTTGGTATAGACAAACTTTCTTTAAGTTTTCCAAAACTTCTTCTAATATTTTTTTTTTCAGTAAAAGATAATTGCATCTATATTACTTAACTGATTAAAAATTAACCAGTTACTAAATTCTTCCTTTTAAATTTATTTAAGTTCTACTTTAGCTCCAGCAGCTTCTAACTTTGTTTTAATTTCTTCTGCTTCTTTTTTTGGAACACCAGTTTTTACTTCTTTAGGAGCTCCCTCTACAAGATCTTTAGCTTCTTTTAATCCTAGTGAGGTAGCAGCTCTTACTTCTTTAATTACATTTATTTTTTTATCTCCAGCTGAAACAAGCATAATTGTAAAATCATCTTTTTCTTCAGCAGGTGCTGCACCGGCACCGGCCGCTGGTGCTGCTGCTGCCATAGGAGCTACGCCCCATTTTTCCTCTAATTGTTTTGATAACTCAGCAGCTTCAACAACTGTCAAGTTCGATAAGTCTTCTATAATTTTATTTAGATCAGGCATAATTAACTTTTTTAGGTTGATTTTTCAGAATTTTCTGGAGACAAACTACTCATTTTTTCTGATCGTGCAAGTAAAATACTTACTAATTTAGATGCAGATGCACTTAAAATACCCACAATTTTAGCTCTAGCTTCATCTAAAGTAGGTAAATTTGCTACATTTTGTACTCCCGCTTGGTCTAAAATCTCATCTCCCATAATTCCACCAAGCAATTTAAGATTTTTATGATCTTTTGAAAATTTTGATAAAATTCTTGCTGACATTATAGCATCTTCACCAAATGCTACTGCTGTTGGTCCTGTAAACAGATTTGATAAATCTTTACATTTTGTTTTTTCAATAGCTAGTTTTGTAATTCTGTTTTTTGTTATTTTAAATTTTATTCCATGTTCACGCATTTTTGATCTCAAGCTGTCTAATTCATTCATAGTTAAACCTTGATAGTGTGTAACTAAAACAGCTTTACTTTTTTCAAACTGATCTGACATTTCAGCTATGTAATTTTTCTTTTGTTCTTTATTCATCATAATTAAATACTTTTTCCAAGCTTAACTTTATATGAAACACCCATGGTCGAAGTTATAAAAGTGTTTTTAATCAGCTCTCCTTTCAAAGAATTGTTTCCTTTCTCTTTTTCAAGAGATTCAATTATAGCATTAAAATTTTTTAATAACTGGTCATCATTAAATGATTTTTTACCAATACTAACCCCTATATTTCCATCTTTATCATTTCTAATTTCTACTTGTCCTGACTTAGCATCCGAAACTGCTTTTTTTAAATCATCAGTAACAGATCCAAGCTTTGGATTTGGCATTAATCCTTTCGGGCCTAAAATTTTACCTAACTTTGATAATTTCACCATCATTGAGGGAGTACAAATTAATTTCTCAAAATTTAATTCTCCAGATTTTATTTTTTCTATAAATTCATCAGCACCTGTTATATCAGCACCCGCATCTTTAGCTTCTTTAGATTTAGACTCTTCACATACAACTGCAACTTTAACTTTTTTTCCTGTGCCACCAGGTAAATTAATAACAGTTCTAATATTAACCTCACCTTTTTTTTGTTTGTTATTAATTTGAAAATTTAAATCAACTGACTCATCAAATTTAGTTGTACAATTTTTTTTTATCAAAGGTAATAATTTTTCAACAACCTCAGCAGGTAAAGATTTTGTATTTTCAGGTAATTTTTTATATCTTTTGGACATAATTAATCTTTCACCTCTATTCCCATAGATCTTGCTGATCCTGAAATTATTTTTACAGCTTCGTCAATATCATGAGCATTTAGATCTTTCATTTTCTTTTCTGCTATTTCTTTTGCTTGTTTTAAAGAAATTGAAGCAACAATATTTCTACCTGGTTCTTTAGATCCTCCTTTTAATTTTGCAGCCTCTTTAATAAAAAAGGATGCTGGAGGTGATTTTATTTCAAAATCAAATTTTTTATCTTTATAAACTGTTATTTTTACTGGAACTGGTTTGCCTGCTAACGTTTTTGTTTTATCATTAAATGCTTTACAAAATTCCATTATATTAATTCCTCTTTGGCCTAAAGCTGGTCCAACTGGAGGGGCTGGATTTGCTTGTCCTCCTTTAATTTGTAATTTTACAAAACCTGCAATTTCTTTTTTCTTTTCAGCCATTAACTAACCTTTTCAACTTGATTATATTCTAAATCAACTGGTGTTGGTCTTCCAAAAATTGAAACAGAAACTTTTAATCTTGATTTTTCCTCATCAATATCTTCAACCATACCACTAAATGATGCAAATGGACCATCAACTACCTGTACCTTTTCACCAATACTATATTCTATACCAGATTTTGGTTGTGCTACACCATCTTTAATTTGTCCTAAAATTTTTTCAATTTCTTTATCTGAAACAGGTGATGGAATACCCTTTGAACCTAAAAACCCACTCACTTTTTTAATATTTTTAATCATATGATATATATTATTGTCCATTTCACTTTTAATTAGAACATATCCAGGAAAATATTTCTTTTTTCTTTGAATTCTTTTTCCTCTTTTAACTTCAGTAACATCATGTGTAGGGACCACTATCTCATCAAATTTATCAGTTATTTTAGCCTTTTCAGCCTCTTCTTTAATAAGAGAAGCAACTTTATTTTCAAAACTAGAGTGTGATTGAACTATGTACCAATTTTTCATTATATGCTCACTTTTAATAATAGTTCTAAGAAAAATTTTAAAATTTGATCAAGAAGTAAAAAAAACAAAGACATAACAACAGCCATAGCGAATACCATTAAAGCTCCTTGAACTGTCTCTTTTAATGTCGGCCAAGTAACTTTAAAAGCCTCTTGTTTTACCTCTTGAATAAATTTAATTGGGTTCTTCATAATTTATCAACTTATTGGCAGGAGCGGAGGGACTCGAACCCTCAGCCTCCGGTTTTGGAGACCGGCGCTCTACCAATTGAGCTACACTCCTATATAGAGTTTACTCTATAATTTTAGTTACTACTCCAGCTCCAACTGTTCTTCCACCCTCACGAATTGCAAAATTTAATTTTTCACTCATCGCTATCGGTGTAATTAATTTTACTACAAACTTCGCATCATCACCTGGCATAACCATTTCTGTTCCTGCTGGCAATTCAACTTCACCTGTAACATCAGTAGTTCTAAAATAAAATTGAGGTCTATATTTTGTAAAAAAAGGAGTATGTCTTCCTCCTTCTTCTTTTTTCAAAACATAAGCCTGAGCTTCAAACTTAGTATGAGGAGTTACAGAACCAGGTTTACAAAGGACTTGTCCTCTTTCAACGTCTGTTCTCTCCACACCTCTTAAAAGAACTCCGATATTATCTCCTGCCTCACCAGAGTCTAAAAGCTTTCTAAACATTTCTACTCCAGTACAAACTGACTTTTTTGTATCTCTTATTCCTACAATTTCAATTTCCTCTCCAGTTTTTACTACTCCAGACTCTACTCTTCCTGTAACTACTGTTCCTCTTCCTGAGATAGAAAATACATCTTCAACAGGCATTAAGAAATCTTTATCTTTAGGTCTGTCAGGTTGTGGGATAAATTCATCAACATTTTTCATTAATTCTAATATTGATTTTTTTCCTATTTCCTCATCCTTACCTTCAACAGCTGCTAATGCAGATCCTTTTACTATTGGAGTTTTGTCACCTGGAAATTTATATGAAGTCAATAATTCTCTAATTTCTTCTTCCACTAAATCAATCATTTCCTTATCATCAACTTGATCTACCTTATTTAAATATACACAAATTGCAGGCACCCCAACTTGTCTTGCTAATAAAATATGTTCTCTAGTTTGAGGCATTGGACCATCAGCAGCGTTGACTACTAAAATTGCTCCATCCATTTGAGCAGCACCTGTAATCATATTTTTTACATAGTCGGCGTGACCCGGGCAGTCTACGTGAGCATAATGTCTTTTCTCAGTTTCATATTCAACGTGAGCTGTTGAAATTGTTATACCTCTCTCCTTTTCCTCTGGAGCTTTATCTATTTGGTCATAAGCTGTAAATTGTGCGCCTCCAGTTTCAGACAAGACTTTTGTTATTGCCGCAGTTAAAGTAGTTTTACCGTGGTCAACGTGTCCGATTGTACCTATATTACAATGCGGTTTATTCCTTACAAATTTTTCTTTCGACATTTCTTTTTAACCTCAATTAATTGTTTTTTTTATAATTTTTTCTTGGAGCGGGTAAAGGGAATCGAACCCTTACATCCAGCTTGGAAGGCTAGCGTTCTACCATTGAACTACACCCGCACAACCCCAAGAGTAACACTCCAGTGTCATCAAAAATCTATTGAATGGTGGAGGGGGAAAGATTCGAACTTTCGAAGACCGAAGTCAACGGGTTTACAGCCCGCCCCATTTGACCGCTCTGGAACCCCTCCTTATGGGGAAGTGTCCCCTTTGTTCAATAAAGCTTCAAATAACAAGCGTTTTATATATTTTATTTGTGCAATTGCAACACGAGATTTAATAAGAAATAATCAAAAAAACGTGTAAAACAGTGAAAAATTATGAATAAATCGTCTTTTTTTATCGTTGGACAACATGCAGTCACGGAGGCTCTAAGAAATCCTGAGAGAAAAGTACTTAAAGTTTTTCTAACTGAGGAAAGTAAAAAAAATATCCATAGAAAAAATCCAAAAAAAAACATTTTACAAGATGTTAAGATTTTTTTTAAAACAAAAAAAGAGTTAGATAAATATACTACAAAAGAAGGTTTATTACATCAAGGCTATGTTGCTGAAATAGAACACTTAAACAAACCTTCACTTAACGAATTTATAAAAGAAAAAAAAAATTTAAACTTAGTCTGTCTAGATAATGTAACAGACCCTAGAAATATAGGATCATTAATTAGAAGTGCAGCTTCATTTGATATTGATGGGATAATTTTAAAAGAAAGACATTTTCCAAATGAAAGTAAATTAATGTACAAGGCAGCTAGCGGATGTATGGAACATATGAAAATTTTTGAGGTTGCCAATATAAATTCAACATTAAAAAATTTAAGAGAAAAAAACTTTTGGGTTTATGGATTTGACAAAAAAAGTGACAAAAACTTTACTGAAATAAAATGGAGTGGAAGAAATATACTTTTATTTGGCTCAGAAGGATTTGGAATGAAAAAACATACATCAAAATATGCTGATTTTTTTGTAAGAATAGATATTAATAAAAATATTGAAAGTCTTAACATATCTAATAGTGCTGCAATAGTTTTTCATCATTTAAGTTATATTAAAAAAACAGTTGATTAATTAACGAATTATTAATAGTTATTAGTTATGCCCTTGTAGCTCAGTTGGTAGAGCAATTGATTTGTAATCAATAGGTCCGCGGTTCGAATCCGTGCGGGGGCACCATCAAAATCTTATTTATTCCCAACAAATTCAAAAATTACTTTATTTTTTTTAAAATAAAAATCATTAAATAACACTATAGAAAGGAAGGAAGTGGAATTAAGGTAAGTGAATATTAAGTGAATTCAGTTAATCAAAATATTGATAACCCCAAGCTTGCTTCATACGTACAAGAAATCTAACTTCTTTATCTTTTAATTCCCCGTCAGATAATGCAACTCTTTTTACAAAGTCCTTTGCCTGAAACTTAAAATCATCTTTTGTAATATTTCCTAAATAAAAATCTTGAGCCAAGTCAATATCACCAGAAAATCTTTTATTAATTTCATCAGTTGCGTTATGTACATTAAAATCAACTTTAATTTCTTTTGCAATTTTTAATATTTCAGCTGTCTCATCTTTTCCTAAACCATGATCAGCTAAAGCCATACAAACACAAAGATTCAATGAATTAATTTTTTCCGACATATCTAAAACCTTTTTTTAAACAATCACTTATATCATCACTATAAAACTCTTGATTATTTATATCAATATGGACCTTATCGTATAATTTATCAAAGGGTAGAAAAAATAACTTTTTCCCTCTTCTATTAACATTACATTTGATCATAGGATAATTTTTATCCAACTTAATGTATCTATGCTGAATGTTTAATTTCTTAGCCACATCTTTTGTAGTTTGGTGAAATTTTGTGGTTGTTACAAATACACCTTTTGGAATTTTATGATTTGGATGTTGATTAATATAATACAAAAGAGAACCTGCTAGCTGCATTAAATGTTTGGGAAATATTTTTTTATCTGAGGACCAGTTTTTTGCTTGAACAATTAATATTTGTTTACCTTTTGTGCATATAAGATCTCTGCCTAAATCATTTTTACCTTTTTCAATCCCAAAAGGATCAACTCTCCAGCCTTTTGTTTCATAAATATATCTTATTTGTCTTTCATAGAGACGACCAATTCCAGGATTGTCATGATTTTTCTTTTTATATAAATTATATTTTTTTTGAAGTTCTCTCATTTAAAATATTTTACTATATATAATGTAACTTAATTGAAATGACTTTACTAAAAAATTTAGATAGATTAACCCTAATAGATTTATGGCATACATAAGACCCTGTAATAAATGTGGTCAAAGAATAAGCATGAGAGAAATGCGAGCTGGTCAATGGGTTGCATTTGATGCTTCAACACAAAATCCACACAAATGTGGAAAAAAAACTAAAGCTGATCCAAACATAAAAAAATTAGCAAAAGAAAGTATAAAAGATAAAATCTCAGAAGGTGTCGATTTAGGTTATTCAGATATTGAAGCTCAAAACCCTTCACCTGACAAAGTTGAAGAAATAAATTCAAAAATTGAAGAAGTTTATTATGAGTCTGAAATTGATAAAGAAATTGAAGTTTTAGAGGAGCAATTAGAAAACATAAAAGAAAAACAAGGAATTAATTTCGAAAAAGTAGGAGGAGTAAAAACTCCTGTTATTAATCAAGAACGTCAAGAAATTGAAAAAAGTTCTGAGGATAGATCTATAAAAAAAGATCCCCCTGTATTCTCAGATACAGATAATGTAATATTTAAAATTGTTGGTGCATTAATACTGGCAGGTTTTCTATTTGGCTTGTTTAGTTCTTTATAGATAATAATTTTTTAAGCCCTTTTGTTTACTTTCTCAGTATGATTACATCCACTCTTATCTCTTTTCCAATTCGAACAAGAATAGAAAGGACCATATCTACTATTTTTCAAAACTAATTTTACTTTTTTATCTTTACACTTAGGGCAATAACGCACCTCCTCTTTGATAGCGGCTGTCATTTTTGATTTACCATTACCATCTGTTTTTTCATATCCGATGTTTCTTGAGCCTCTTTTTTTCATGTCTTGCATATTGTTACAGCTAATACATATGAGGAATGGTCTTCTTCCCCCTTTTCTAGAGAAATATACCTCTGTAAGTTTCCCACATTTTTCACAATCTCTATTTTCTCTTTCTGCAAGTTTTTCAACCATGTTTATCTTTTTATTTTTTTCTGCTTCAAAATTTTGGTGTTTATAAATAAGATTTTTTGCAGCTCTAGATGACATTGCTTTACTATTAATTTTCATTATTGTTTCAGCTTGGGTAGATTTACCACCGTAGGATAAAACATTTAAAGATCCGTACCATAAAATATTATCATCTATGAAAACCATTTTCTGATGAATATCTTTTCTTAAATCAACATTTATCTTTAATTTAATTAAACTTTTAATTGCTAGTGTTGCAGTTTCTTTAAGCATTGCTCCTTGATTAACTGGTCCTCTGGTTACAACTCTTATTTTTAAACCCTCTTCTTTTTTTTGTCTTAATATATCTCCCCAGAACGCTGTTCTTTTTTCTGTGCAAAATGCTGAAAAGATAACAATAGATTTTTTTGCTTTTTTTAGATCTTTTTCAAATGTTTTTTCAAAACTATGTTCATCAAATATACCTGCCTCATCATCTTTTAATTTAATTTTTACTGAAGGAGATAATTTTGGTCTATTGGATAATTGAAAAGGACCTAATTTTATTATCTCTTTAATATCAATAACTTTTCCACGTTTTTGTAAATCTACAATTAAATTTCTTAAAATTGATGTTGCTGGCAACCTTTCTTGGAGATAATTGATATTAGCAAATACAATTAGAATGTCTTTTGATCTACTAAATGCCACATTCATTAATTTAGACCCCTGTTCTTGAGTATTAGATGCTTTAACAAAATTTGAAGGGTACACTCCCTCACTTTCTGGAATATCAAATATTACAATATCTTTTTGATCACCCTGAAACCTATGAACTGTACCTGAAACGATGTCATTTAATGTAAATTCTTTTAATAAGTCACTAATAAATATTTGTTGAGCTTTATATGGTGTGCAAACTCCTACTGAAGTTACATCTTTAACTAATTTTTGTTCATTTAAATAAACACATAAATTTCTAATAGCTCCTGCATGCACAATATTATATCTAGAACCTTCAGCTGGCATCACACAAAAAGGGTTCTGACTTGATGAGTCAATTAATATCAAGTTATCATTAATAAATTTAGGATATTCTTTTGTTTTAACACTTACATCAGTGATTAAATTTCCATCATAAAAGTATTTATTTACTAAAGAACAAATTTTATCATTCATTCTATATTGACGTTTAAGAGTAATTATATTGTTAGTTTTTTTTGCAATTAGTTTTTCAACATTAATAAAGTCAAAAGCGTGTCCCAGATATTTTTCAACTATTTCATAATTAGAATGATCATCATTTGTTGAAATTATAGGAGGCAACTGCATGAAATCACCAGCCAATACAACTTTTTCTTTAGATAAACTTGCTGCGTATGCTGCTTGAGGAAGCATTAACATAGAAGCTTCATCAATAACAACAACATCATATTCTATAAAATCTTCAGGTTTTAAATATGTTTTAGTAGCTGTAGAAGCTAGAACTCTACAATTTTTTAAAACTTCTGATTTAACTTCTTGGATTTGATTATTAATCTTTGTGACTTCAATAGAATGTTTGTCAATTTTATCTAAAAAAACTTGAAGTGATTTTTGCTCTTTTTGAAGATTTTTACCCGATATTAATTTTGAATTTTGTGTAATTTTCTTTTCAAGATCATTAATCTTAACTTTTAACTTTTTGATCTCTGCAGGGTATGATTTCTTTTTTTCATTAATATTTTCAATTACTCCTTTTTTACTATTGATCTTTGACTCTTGAGCCTGAGGATCCTCTGAAAACATTTTTCCAAAAAAACCTTTCGTCTCATATTCTTTAATTAATTTGTTGTAATTTTTAATTGATAAATTTGCATCCTCTATCATTTCGTTAGCTTTATTTAAAAAACCTTCCATTTCTGATTGTCTTTGAAGATTTGTTGAGTTCTGAGTAGTTAACTGATCAATTAAATTAAACGCATCTACAACTTTTTTGTGGGGCTCAGCCTCTTTATTTAGAGCGTCTATCCTTTTTTCAATTTCTCTTCTTTGTTCTACAAGTTTAACACTAAGTCTTTCTGCTGCTCTATCAACATTGACGTAATCTCCATATTTTTTTAATAAAGTTTCGTTTACAATATCTCCATATCTAAGAACACTACCTTCATCAAAATCTTTATCTTTTTTGTAAAGTCTGTCTCCTAAGTTTTTAACAACTATGTCAACAGCCGCATTGGTATTAGAAACAAGAAGAACTTTTTTCTTCTCGTAATAAAAAGCTTCAATAACTTTTGAAATACAATGAGTTTTTCCTGTACCAGGAGGTCCCCAAATATAAACAACATCACTTCCCAAAGATGTTTTGACTGCCTGAAATTGTTCTGTGTTCAAACTATCTTTTGAAATTTTAGGTTTATCTTCTGAAATAGTTCCTTTTTGTAAGAACAAAGTTTTTTTTAATGTATTAAGATTGATCTTGCCTTCTTTTGTTTCTAAAAATTCTTCATAAACTTTTTTTAATTTTTCAATTAGATAAGAATTGTCAATTTTTAGTGTTGCCTGATGTAGTATAGGACCAAAATCTTTATCACATGAAATTGTAACTTTTTTTTCTGTTACCGAAACTATATTTGCATCAACATTTTCATCACCAATTATTAATTGAACTGGCATATCATCTTTGGCTCTTCCAATTCTTAAATCTTGATCTAAAAAAAAGGTATATAAAACTTTACTTCCTAATTGCTCACCCCTTTCACCATTTTCCAAAGATATTTGTTTTTCAACATTACTTTTTTTTGCCTCCTCAAATTCAATATTTAAAGCACTTACAAAATTTTCAATTATTGAAACGTCTTGACTTTGATTTTTTTCTTTTTCTGACATCTAATCCATTAAAGGAATTAACAAACCTCTTGCCAATCCCATTACAATTATAAATATAACTATATACAACCAACCTGGTGTTTGAGAAGAAGTGTCTATTTCCGGTATTGTTTCTCGAGCCACATTTTCTCTACTAACTTTTGTTGATTTATATACATCTACTTCATCATCTTCTTTTTCACTCTGTTTTTCTAAAAATTTAGTCTTAGGTTTTCCAAATTTGATTTTGATTCTTTTCTTGTCAACTTGTGAAGCGGTTTCTATTCTCCTTGTTAAGAAATTTCTTTCACCTTTTCTTTTGTGGCAATAAGCTTGGAGATAAGTTCTGTCCTTAAATCTGAACTTTTTTATAGGACTTATTTCTCTTTGGGTATTTTCCTCATTATGTTCACTATAATAATCAATTAGAATTCTTTTTTTTTCTTTAATTGATTTATCTATACACTTGTGAATTCCAGATGTGGTGTCGTATGTTTTATTTTCCTCTGATACCTCCTCAAAATCCTCATCTTCTTCTACCTGTAAATCTGAGTTGTCATAACCCAAATCTATTGAGTCATCCTCTTCAAATTTCTTTTTTTTCTTTCCTTTAATTTTTACTGAAACATCTGGTTTATTTTGAATACCACAAATATGTGCCTCTTCTGTTGAAACATCAAAAGCAACCCACTGACCAGCTGGCATTTGTCTTAGGCTTATCCTTTGCCCACATTTAGTACATGGCCTTGTGTAAGACATTAAAAAATTTAACACAGATTAATTATTTTGTATCTTTCAAAATAACGACATTATTCAGTCGAATTTAAACCAACAAAGTATGATTTAAGTAGAATTATGAAACGTTTTCTTGTCTTTATTTCATTACATTTATTCTTATTTCTATTAGTTATTGCTTATCAAGCCCAAGCTGATGAAGAATGGACAATAGATAGATTCAGAGATTTATCTTACGCAAGAGTATCTGGTGAAGTAACTCATGGAGATAGTTTAAATTTTTTTATTTCAACAGAAGATAATTGTAATCAGGTTTATAATAACTTCACATTTTATACTTATGAAAAACCAGGTGATATCAAACAATTATTAGATAAACACATTCCAATAAAAATGAATGGTGTAGAATTAACAGCAAAAGTAATAAGTGTTTCACCTTTTTTAATGGGATACCGAGTGTCATTTAGTTTAGGTAAATTTCCTATTAAAGAATATATTTATTTTTTAAATGAATTTTATGAAGAATTTCAAAAGTATGAAATAGAAATTATAGATGGAATAGATTTTAAAGCAGCTAAATATTTTGATATTAGAACTAACAATTGGAAATTAGATAAACTTATACCGTCTGTACTAGAAGCAAACAAACTTTGCAAAACTATAGAACATTCTGATAGTTAATTATCTTAAGTGAATTGTAAGTGAATAATTTAAAGTTGCTTGACGAGGAATCTAGAAGTTAATAATATCAACGTTAATGAAAGGATATTTTAAGAAGCTTTTTGATTTGTAATCAATAGGTCCGCGGTTCGAATCCGTGCGGGGGCACCACTTCTCTTACTTTTTTACCAAAATAGTTTATGCAAAAGCTATTCTTACTACAATAAGTGTGGTCAGAGTGTGGACAGATTTGTAGACCAATCAAGTGGTCTTTTTTTAAAAATCAATTGTATCTATCAATATTAATTTTTTGATTTTCAAGTTCAGTACAGCTGTAGCCAAGTTCCTCTAATTTTAGTTTTGAGCATTTTTTTTTAGCAAATCTAATTTCGTCATAATAATTAATTTGAGTGCCTCTAGTACCATGATAATCTGTTCTGTATATTCCAAATTGCATTGTTGACCAATTACTCCATTCACCATTTTTTTTACCTGCTGGTGGAATAATTGATCCTTCAAAGTGATATACCAACTCTCCATTAAGCCATAATTTTAAAAAGCCGCTATCTTTAGTTGTGTAGTTAATGTTCATTACTACATCGATCCATCGATCGAATAATTTAGATATTTCTAACACTTTTATATTTGCATTCTCTCTCCATTTTACAGAACATCCATCATTACCTTTGGCATTTTTCTTTTTATAAATTTTAGGATCATTGCAAGCAGTTCTTCTTTGTGTATAGAGACCATCTTCTTCAATTGACCAATTAAACATTGGTGCCCAATCACCATCATTGTGAATCTGCCAAATAGAATTATGTCCTTCTTCATGTGGAAATTTTTCTACATAAAAAGATAATGTCTGCCATACATTACCTTTAAATCCGATTTGTTCAGTTTCGTTTGCTGGAGTTAATTCAGTTCTTTCTGATTTATTTTTTCCACAATCCCACGAAGTACCTTTTTTAACATCATTTTTTGTAGACCCACAACTATCTTTTCTTAGTTCAAACCTTAAAGCACTATCACCATATCTAACATTTGTAGATACTTCTTGGATCATGTAGGGTTTCCAAAAAGACATGTCATAATTATATTGCCACTTATGTGGCCACTTATAGAAAACATCACCTTTGGTTTTAATCACTTGGTTTTTTATTGTTAAAGTATTTGCCTCAATATCATTTAGGTTTAGAAAATTAATTAACAAACCAAGAACCACGATCCCTAAAAGTTTTTTCATTTTAAATTCTTAATTACATCTTCTTTTTTTTTACCAGCTCTTACTTCATCAAAATATACTACTTGTATGGGTATATCTTTCTTATGTATCTGCTTATAAATACTCACTTTAGATCTATAAATTCCAAATTTAAAATATGTTTTCACACCTTTAGATTTTGTTGCACCTTTAAAATCAAGAACTAATTTATTATTTGCCCATAATTTAAAATAACCATCATCTTTATGTGTCCAATTAACATTTACCAATATATCATTCCATTTTCCTAACAACTCTTCTTTTGAAAAAATTTGAGTGCTTCCTACAGTATATTCTGGAACATAGTTTTCGATCCAATATCCACCACGTTTATTTTTAAACATCCAAATTACGTGTTTTTTTTCTTGGTGAAACTGACCAAGTATAACTGATACAGGATCAACATTTACAAAATCTTCAGGCATATAAATTGACCAAGCATACCATCTATCTCCTTTGCTAACTCTAAGCCTTGCACTCAGCTCATGTCTTTCACGATTTGTTTTACAATCATTCCATTTACCATCTGTATCTTTACCGCAATCACCAGCTCTTAATTCAAACCTTATAGATTGTTCACCCGCACGTACTGGATGACCATCTGATTTATTAACTACTTGCATTCCATATTTTTTATAATAGTTCCCTGTAAGGCTTTTTTTAAATTTACTACCTGAAGCTACATCCTTGGGCAAACTTACTGCGTACGCAGTATTTATCCACAACAAACCCAGAAACACGATCCCTAAAAGTTTTTTCATTTAATGATTTGTATATGCATCTGGATAGTTGGTTAAATGTTCATCTGAAATTGGTATCATTACAGCACTCTCTAAAACAGCACCTGCTTCTTTTCTTTTCTCAGCAAGTTCCTTATCATCTTTAAAAGCTTGGAGTGCTTCCATGTTTGGAAATTGCATTACTGTATGAAGTTTTGTCGGGTCATCTTTTTGTGTGCCTGCAAAAACAAATTTTATTCCATGCTCTTTTAATTTTCCATCCTGTGCATAGACCATCTCTTTCCATGTTTTAAATCCTTTAGTAATTGTAATTTCGCCTTTTACTAATATTGCCATATGAATCTCCTTATTTAATTATTAAAACACTACCACTGTGCCCAGAGTGTGACCAGATTAAAAATATTTTAGGATTATTGTTGCAAACAAATGTTTATTTAAACTTTAGCAATTGATTTGTAATCAATAGGTCCAAGTTCTCCCATACTATCCTATAACAAAACCCAAAACCACGATCCCTTAAAGTTTTTTAAAAATTTTATTAGTCCAGAATCTTAAAGAATTTAAGATAATACAAATTTTTCTTTTAATAGAAATATCTTTAAAAAAAATTTTTTCTAATAAATTTGGAGTAGCAAAACCTAAATCTTTATTTGATGAGGTTGAAAAATAACAAAATTGTCTAATATGATTTGTTTGGTTTCTTGGGGTAACACCATGAAGAGAATTGATTGAGTTTAATGCTAAAATGAATGTATTTTTTTTATACTTTAACGTTTTAATTGGTTCAGTATGTGAAATCATATTAGACCATTTTTCAGTATAGATAATATTTTTTTTTTTAAAATCATTATATCCATTCTTCCATTTATAAATTACAAGGTCTCCACCTTCAGATTTATCCTCATCTAATCTTAAATAATATAGCCCAAAATTTATTTTATCGTAATGATCTAAATGAGGTCCAATAATATGAGAGGATGATTTTACAGGAGTATTATAAGAGTAAGTAGAATTAAAAGTCATAAAATTCTCTTTCTTTGAATTTTCACTTGTTAATTTTAAAAATTGTTTCTTTTTAATAAGCAATCTCGTTCTCTCAATTAAATTAGGATAAAGCTTTTTTAAATGATCTTCAAAAATTGAAATAAATTCTTCATAATATTCCACAGAATTATGATAATTCAAAAAATCATAAAACATTTTATTTTTAAAATTATCTTTCATTTGATCATGATGAATATTTCCCCTTACGTTATCCTCCTGAATGTTTGGGATTAAATTAATTGGTGCAGAATTCTTCAATTTTTCGTAAATATTATTGGGTAAAGCATCATGAATTATAATATGAGGGAAAGGATTTATATGAAAATCAGTATCTTTGAAATTTTGTAATAGTGATAAATTCATGATTTTTGTTAACCCCAACGATTAAATAGATAAGAGAATTCTTCTAACATTTTTTTATAGTTTTTAATAAATAAGGCTTCATTACAAATTTCTTTATAATATTCATAATTTTCTTCTACAATATTATTAATTTGTTTTTTGTTAAATAAAATGGATAATTTTTCTGTCAAATCTTGTGGGGAATTTATATCAATTAATACTAAATGATTATTAATATCATCATTTGGAATTAATCCTTTTGTATAGAAGATAATCTTTTTGAAATAAAAAGACTCATAAATAGGCAAATTTGTTGGGCCACAATAAGTTGGCATTATTACAGAGTCACAATTCAAATACATTGAAATTAATACATCATCACTTATAAAATCTAATATTTTAAAATATTCATTTAAATCTTTTTTTCTTATTAAATCTTTTAGATAATTCAAATTTCCTTTATCAGTGCCACAAAATACAAATATAAAATCATCTATAGATTTATTTTTCATTATTTCTGCTGCATCAATAATATATTTATGATTTTTATGTGCCCAAAATTGTGCTGGATAAAAAACTATTTTTTTATTTATTGGTAAATTCAATTTATAAAAGATTTCTTTATAATCATTTTCTTTTTTATCATTCTCAATAAATAGATCTGGTAAAACCGGTATAAAGTTCTGATTTATTATTTGTTCTTTTTTAATCTTATAAAAATTAATTAAATCTTCTTTATTAGACTCATGTGGAACTACAATCTTAAAAGCTTTAAAGATTACCTCTTTTAGTAATTTTTCTTTTTTTTCGTATACATAATTCAAATTGTGTTCGGGAAATTGACTGTTTTTTTTATGATCCAAGTCCCAAATATTAAAAATAAAAGATATATTAGAGCAATATTTAGACATTGATGATGGTCCTAAAAAGATAATTAAGTCATATTTGTTTTTTAATATAAATTTTGTAAATGGGTGTTTGAATTTAAATTTATCTAAAAGTTCTTTAAAAAGACTTACCTCAAAAAGTTCTGAAAAATATCTTAAAAATTTATTATTCTTAAATAAGACAGTTTTAGTTTTATTTTTTGAGAAATAATGCTTAACAGTAATATCTGTTAATATAACCTCAATATTATCTTTATATTCATCAATTTTTAAGAGCATTAATAAAGATTTTAAAGATTGAAAAAACCCACCACCCATTTTAGGTGAACCTTCTAAAAATACCCCGATTTTAATTTTTTTCTTCATTATTTAAAATTTTGAATAAATTTTTTAAATGTTCTTGCATGGAATTATTGAAATGTTCAATTCTATTTCCTCGCAAAACTTTAATTTTAGCCTTAAAATCATGAATATTTTCTTCTAAAACATTTATCGAATTATTTAAATTATTTACATCATTTTCAATTATACCTACTTGAGACCTATCTTTAAAATAATATAATTTTGATAAATTACCTTTTAGTAATTTTTTTTCATTTTTTGAAAAGAAAATGACAGGATTTAGTTTGCAGAATGCATAAGTATATGCTGTGCCAGAAAAATCAGTGATCATAAATTTTGCTCTTTTATAACTTTCTAAATAAGATGTACTAGTATCAAATACAAAATTCTTATTTGATTCAAATAATTCATTAATTTTCAATATTTTTTCTAATTGAGTTTTGTCCTTGAGGTCTCCTGGATGTGGTCTATAGATTATTTTATATCCCTTATAATTTAAAATTTTATTAATAACTTCCTCTAAATATTGACTCATGTCATGTTCTAAAAAAACTGATGATTTAGTAGGTGCAATTAAAATAGAGTCCTCTAATTTTTTATTTTCATCAATTTTTTTGTGAACGTGATCTAATTTCAAATATCCAGCGTTAATAATTTTTGGTTTTTTAAGAGTTTCAGTTAGATCAATTTGATTAAATTTATCTCTTAACATATTTAAAGTTATGTCAGATGACATAAAAATAAAATCGTATTTTTTTAGTGATTCAACAAGATTGCTCTCATTTTCCTTACTCACCATAGGAGCATCATATATATCATGATTTATATAAATCTTATTTTTTGTCTTGGGAAGAGTATAAACTATATAACTACTTATGAACATGTTAAGATTGTACAAATATTTTAGATATCCCAAATTTATAAAAAAAGAATTTTTGTAATGTTTCACTTCTTTAGACGAACCTAAATTAAATCCCAAAAAAACCTTTAAATTTTTTTCTGAACTAATCTCCTTTATTAGTTCAATTAAATTTTCTTGATAAGATTTTATAGGAAAATAAAAAAATATAATCTTATAGTTTTTTCTAATAATTTTGATGCAAAAAAAATAAAAATTTAAGAAAAATAAAGATTTTAAAGTTTTTAAAAAATTAATAATTCTAATTATATATAAATTCACAATCTATCTCTCAAATTTAATTTTGTTTATTTCAAAATATTAATTAATGTATCTTTGACATATTTTAATTCTTTAAGACTAATACCTAATCCTGATGGTATATAAAAACCATTTTTAGAAATAAATTCTGAATTAGGCAATTTTAAATTTTTAAAATTAAATTTTTTTTTGAATATATCTTGTTTATGCATAGGCCAGAAAAATGGTCTCGTTCCAATATTTTGCGCTGAAAGTTTTTTTAATACCTTCCCAATGCTTATTTTGCTATTTTTTTTTATTACTATTCCAAAAACCCAATAAATATTTTTACAATATGAAAGTTTATTTGGTTGAATGATAATATTTTTAATATTTTTTAAGTGTCTATAGTAGTAATTACCTATTTCAAATTTTTTTTTGATAATTCTGTTTACTCTCTTTAATTGACTTAAACCTAATGTTGCTTGTATGTTTGTGTATCTATAGTTCCAACCAATATCGTAATGATTAAATCTATTCTTTTTTTTTCCAAAACATAAATTTCTTAAATCTTTAAATTTTTGATATAATTTAAAATTATTTGTTAAAAGCATTCCTCCTTCACCAGTTGTAATATGCTTATTTGCGTAAAAACTTAAAATACTAATATCTCCAAAACTACCACAATATCTATTTTTATACTTTAACCCGAATACCTCTGCTGCGTCTTCGATCAAAAAAATTTTGTGTTTTTTTACTATTTTTAAGATTTTATCCATATCATTTGAAAGACCATAAATATGTGGCAACATCAGACATTTAGTTTTTTTATTTATTTTTTTTTCAATATCCTCAATTTTTATGTTCCAAGTATTTAAATCAACATCTACTAAAATTGGTTTTGCTGAGCTTTTGACAATAGCAATGGCATTAGAGATAATTGTAAATGATGGCATGATTACTTCATCATTTTTTTTTAAACCTAAAGATTTGATTGCTATTTCTAAAGCTGCCGTTCCACTGCTAACTGAACAACCAAATTTACGATTTAAAAATTTTGAAATTTTTTTTTCAAATATTCTAACATTTGGTCCTTCTGAAGATATCCACCCTGACTGCACAGACTTAAATACTGATAAAGCATCTTTTTTATTTATCAGAGGAGTATTTACCGGTATAAATTTGTTATATTTCTTCAATTTAATTTTCTATAATCTTTTTATCTTTATTTTCAACATAAGGTCCTTGTTTAATTTCAATGATTTGAGTTTTCTCAAGAATCTTAAATCCATGCCCGCCTTGAAATAAAATTATTATATCACCTTTTTTTAATATCTGATCTTTTTTAATATTTTGGTTTTTTGAGTCATAAAAAGTAATTTTAACTTTACCTTTTTCTATTAAAAGTACTTCAGTACAATAATTTATTATTCTAGGTTTTTTTAAATGAATATGAGATTTAATTTTATGGTTTTTTTTATGGTTTAAAAATCCTAATTGTATTAGGTCACTTTCTTTGGTTACAAAATCTACACCTTTATTTATAAATCTTCTCTTTTTTTTTATTATTAACGCATACAATTTTTTCTTATGTTTAATTTCTAAAATTTTATTTTTCATATCAATTTTAATTTATCTTCATATTGATTAATTTTTTTTTTTTATTATTCTTCAAATCAATAAAAAACTCATTCTCAATTAATTTTAAAGATTGTTTTTTATCTAAATATGTCAAATTACCTTTTCTGTTTCTACTTTCTCTAAATTTTGATTTAAATATCTTTCTTTCATTAATAATTTTCTTTACTTGGTTTGAAAAAGTTTTTTTAATAAAAAAAGCATTATTTCCTGCTGAATTTGTTCCTAGCAAAATATAATTTTTTTGATTTAATAAACTTTTAAAAGCTTGAATAGAAGCTCCAAAATAAAGATTACTGTAATGTTCTTTTGACCTAGTAAAGTTTTTCTTGTAAGGCACTGTAATTGACTCTTTCAGACCATATAAAGAATTATATTCACAAACTATAATTGCTGGATCTACAATAGATAGCTGTTTTAGAACCCAATAATCTATGCCGTCTATATCAACACTTAATAACCCAAGTTTTTTAGGAACGCCAAGTTTCTTAATGACATTATTTATATTATCTTTTGTTACAAAATCGTTCACAACCTTTAAGTTATACTTCCAATAAATTTTTTGGGATTTGATTTTTTTAACAGCCTCTTTGTCTGCTTCTACTAAATATCCATCCCAATTTTTATTAATCAATAAAAATCTAGTATTTGCTTCTAAATAATTTTCTGTGCCTATCTCTAAAAAAGACTTAGGTAAATTTGGAAATTTATTTGTAATCCAATCAATTATACCATCCTCTCCCCATTGAGAATAAACCTTAAATTCAACATCAGAAAGATTTTTTATTTTTTTAATTTTTTTATTTAACAATGATATTTTTTTTCCTTCTAATAATAATTTTTTATCAATTTCCTCAAAAAATATATTTTTTAAAACTGAAGCAAAAAATTTCTTAATTTTTTTAATCATTTAATTTTTATCTCATTTATTGAATTATTTTTAATTTCGAAAATCTTGTTACAATATTTAAGTGAATTGTCTCTATGAGAGATTGTAATTATAGTTTTATCCTCTAAATCAAATAATTTTTTTAATATAAAATTTTCTGTTGTTTCATCAAGTGAATTTGTAGCTTCATCAAATATTAAAATTTTTGGATCCTTATAAAGTGCTCTTGCTATTCCAATTCTTTGTGATTGACCGCCAGATAATTTCATTCCCCTTTCACCAGCTATTTCAAAAACATTTTTTGGTAAACTAAATATATAATCGTACAAATCTACAGTTTTTAAAACCTCATTTAATTTTTCAAAATCTACTTTTTTCTCATCATGTTCTAAAGTTACATTAAATAAAATATTTTCATCAATAATCGAAACAGACTGTGGAACATAACCAATTATTTTTTGCCATTCCGGTTTTATTATATTTAAATTTTGTTTATCGATAAAAATCCCACCTTTATCACATTCTAATAAACCAGTAATTAAATTTATAAATGTAGTTTTACCAACTCCTGTTTTTCCAATTAAGCCAATCTTATCTTTTTTTTCAATCTGCAAATTAATTTTTTCAAGTATTTTTTTCTTATTTTGATCATAACTAAAATCTAAATCCTTAAATAAAATTTCTTTAAATTCTATTTTATTTTTATCATCAGATTTTTTTTTATTAACGATCGAGATTTGATTTTCTTTAAAATCAATTAACTCATTATATATCAAATCAACAGCTGCGTTATTATACCTTAAAGATTGGACAGAATTTATTATTTTTGTTATTGAGGGAAAAAGTCTTACAGCAGCAAAAAAGAACACTCCAATAATTACAAATATTTCTGAAATTGGTTGACCTAACCTTAATAAAAAAAAGATTAAAACCACAAAAGTTGTAACACCCAATAATTCAAGAATTAATCTAGGCATTTGTACTGTTGTATCTCTATTTCTTCCAGCAAACGCATTCATTAAATTATGACTGTGATATTTATTTAAAAAAATTTGTTGTATGTTATTTATAATTACCTCTCTCAAGCTTAAAAAGCTTTGTTGTAATTGTTTTAAGGTTTGCGAAGAATGATACTGTCTAATTTCACCCCAATGTTTTAATTTTGAATTTGTTCGTTTTATCAAAAAATAACCAACTATTGAAAAAAAAGAAATTACCACCAAAGATGCTTTAAAATTAAATATTAACAAAAGGCTAGTTATTGAAAGAAATATTACGACTTCAGATATGAGCTTTATTCCGGGAAAAATAACGTGAAAACAGAAAATATTAGCTTCTGTTTGAATATTTCTTATTAAATTTGATGAATTATTCCTTACGTGAAACAAAAAATCTTTATATAAATAATTTTCAAAAATTTTTCTAGAAAGATCAGTGTACATTTTATGTGAAAGTTCATTTTGTTGGTGAATTAAATATCTTAAAATTAAAAATTTACAAAAATAAACAAAAACAAATAGAACTAAAATTATTCTAAATATTTCTTCCTTTGGTTTTTCCTCTGAAAAAAAAATTTTAGTATATTTTAAATAATCATTGTCAACAAATATTGTCAAAATTGGTATAATCAAACCTATGCCAATCAATTCAATAAATACACTTATAAGTGTAAGAAATAAAATTAAGTATAGCTTAAAATAGTAAACAGGAGATATGGCATAAATTGACTTTTCAAAAAAATTTTTCATTATTTAATTTTTAAAAATTAAATCTTTATAGACTTGTTCCATGCATCATTATGTTTGATACCGTAAATCTTTCCATCTGCATTACATTTATTACAGGGACTTAAATTTCTATCACCACTAAGTAACTTTCTTCTATATTTTGATAAAATTGGCCCATTCCATATTTCAAAAAAATCTTGCTGCATTATATTCCCCATCGACTGTCGTCTTTGCCAATCTTGAGGGCACAAAAAAACATCCCCGTTCCAATCAATTAATGTTTGATAAGCTGTATAAAAACATTTTTCTTTTTGAAAATCTTGATAATTTTGTTGATTTCCAACCTCTACAGTACCTGTTCTATTGGTTAATTTTACTCCATAATCAACTTTATCGCTGTACCATCTATCTCTTAAAATTACAAAATCTTCTGGTATATTACATTCCCTAATCAATTTCTTAAATTTTGTAACTTGTTCCTCACCATCATAAAGACTTATGAGAAGTCTCGTAACTTTTGAATTGTAAATTTCTAATAATGTTTTTTTATTAATTAAATCCCCGTTAGTTATAATCTCAACCCCTCCAACTGCACCTAGTTTATTAGAAATTTCAATGTGTTTTTTGTGAAGCATGGGTTCACCATATCCACAAAGACAAAAAGCACCTTGAAAATTTATTTTATTTAAATCGTCAACCAATTTATCAATGAGCAGCATCTGCATTTTTTGATAAGTATTTGGCGCAATACTTTCATCAGACTTAGGACAAAAACTACAAGATCTATTACAAACATCTATCAAACTTAATTCAATCCAACTTGGAATAGGAACGCCTTTAAAATATTGAGGCTCTCTATCTAATATTGGTATCTTTCTGTTAATATTATTTTGTATTGTTTCTTTAGGATCCAATGGGGGCTTATTATGACCAAAATCACTCATAACTATCTAATATTATTTCTACTATTTTTCTTTTTTTGTTGATTATAAATTTCTAATTTCAGCTCATCATACTCTCTCATTTTTCTTTTCATAAAATTTATAGTCATTTTAGTTTTTGATGAAATTCCATGTGGAGTTAAAACATATAAGTAATTTAATTTATTAGGATTTTTTTTAAAATTTTCAATTTTAATTAATCCTTTTGCTCTTAACTCTTTTAAACAATAATTTAATTTTCCTAAACTTATGCCTAATTCTTTTGCAAGTTGTCTTTGGGATGATTTAGGTTTTTTTGAGATTTTTCGTAAAATTTCAAAATGTTCCTCATTATCTCTATTGTTATAGTTCATAAATTGAACAATAGCGTTCATTTTTTGAATGGTCAAATAAAAAATATTCTAATAGTAAATATTGATAAATACTTATATTTTTAAACCTAATTTTATGAAGTTTCCTTCCTGGATTGTTCAATTTTAATCTTTTTTTGTAAACTTCGATTAATATCATACAAAAGATTAAACTTAATTTTACTATCAGTTTTAATTCTTATTAATTTAGAATTTCTTACCTCATGATTATCTGCAACAGCGCTTACTGGTCTTTTAGTTGGGTTAAGATTTTTAATAATAATCGTAGATTTATCACTAATAATTTTGCCCTTCCATCTTCTTGGCCGGAAAGCACTTATTGGAGCAATAGAAAGTTTTTTTGAATTTAAACTTAAAATTGGTCCATGAACTGAAAGATTGTAAGCAGTGCTTCCTGCCGGCGTTGAAACTAACACTCCATCAGCTATAAGTTTTTTAATAATTTGCTTAGAACCATTTTTTATTGAAAGTGTTGCGGCTTGTCTACTTTGTCTTAAAATAGAAACTTCATTAATAGCTAAATATTTCTTTGTAATTCCTTGTTTATTTTTTACTCTCATCTCCAAAGGATAAATTGTTGTCATTTTTGCTTTGGATAAATTTTTAATTGTATCTTTTGAAGAAAATTTATTCATTAAAAAACCATAATTTCCTGAATTAATTCCATAAAAAAGTTTTGATTTATTTTTATTTTTTTTTAAAGTTTGAAGCATAAAACCATCACCTCCTATAACTATTGTTAAATTTGGTTTCGTTAAGCCAAATGATTTAATTTTTTTTAATAGAAACAATTTTATCTTTAATGATTTTTTATTTTTGTCGGAAATAATCAAAGGTTTAAACATACATCTGGTGCCCTCGGCCAGACTCGAACTGGCACTCCCAAAAGGGCAAGGATTTTAAGTCCTTTGTGTCTACCAATTTCACCACGAGGGCATGAGTTATTTTCATTAGTGTTTATGCTAATATTTATAATTGAACAAGAGGAATAAGTAAAATATTTATTCCTTTACACTGCCAGCAGTTAAACCGCTAACAAGATATTTTTCAAAATATATGAAAATAAAAAGCACTGGTAAAGTGACTATGACGGATCCTGCCATTAAATATTGACGAGGAGTTTCAGCATCTCCACTTAAATATTGGATAGCTCTTGATAAAGTAAAAGATTTAGGACTATCTAAAAACATCAAAGAAAAGAGAAATTCATTCCATGCTATCATAAAAACATATAAAGCAACGGACGCAATAGCTGGTAAACTTAAAGGAATAATAATTTTTAAGATTATACCAAACCAATTCTGACCATCCATAATACCTGCATCCTCAATTTCTTTAGGAATACTTCTAAAATAACCTTGCAACATATAGATAGCAACCGGCAAGGTTGTGGCTGTGTAAACAATCAAAAGGCCAAAGATTGAGTTTCTTAATCCAAGTTGACTAAACAAGGTATATAAAGGGATCACTAATACTATAGCTGGAAACATATAAATAATTAAGATCGAGGTTGATAAAAAGTTTTTGCCAAAGAAATTTAATCTAGCAACAGCATAAGCTGCAGGGATTGCAAATAGTAATGTTACAATAACAGTTCCAATAGAAACGGCTGAACTAATTAAGATGTATCGTCCAAAATTATAAGTTTTAAAGATTACAAAATAAGACTTAAATAACTCAGTTAAGCTTTTTGTAAAATCTAGGCTAAAATCTAAAGGGTTAACTAATAAAGCTATCTGAGTTTTAAAACTTGTAACCAGCATAATGTAAAAAGGAAATAAAATTACAAATGCAAAGAAAACAATGCCAAACAGAGTAATGAAATCAAAAATAATTTTTTCAGATATAAAATCTTCCTTTAAAGATTGCATGCTATATTTCTTGAGTTTGTTTGTAAAAAATAAAGTGATTAAGAAAACTCCAAAAATATACCAATAAGGAGATGCCTCATTTAAGTAAAAATATAAAATTGAAAATAAAAATGATAATGAAAAAATCTTTATTAAGTGATTAATCCTATTGCCGATTATAACAAATACCAAAGATAATAGGATACCAATTAAGAAAATGGGTATGATATTTAAATTAGTAAAACTTAAACCCTGTAAGGTAGACATGATCTTCCAAATTGATAAAATACAGGTCAGAAAAAAAGACGATATAACTAAAAATATTATTAATGATTTAATCTTCATTTGCTTTTTTTCCAATTAATCTAAAATAAATAATCATGAAACTAAGAAGCAACATTACAATAACAATTGAAACAGCAGAGCCCATCCCAATATCTGATACCGCAAACCCTTGTTGATAAACATTAATAGGTAAAGTTCTTGTTCCTGATGCACCACCGGTTAACAAAAAAATATCTTCAAATTTGTTAAAGTTCCAAATAAACCTAATCATAAATAAAATTGAAATGATGGCTGTAATTTGAGGCAGTGTGATATGGATAAATTTTTGAATTGGACTTGCTCCATCCACATCAGCTGCTTCATACAAACTTTGTGGTATTGCTTGCAATCTTGCTAAAATAAAAAGAAAGGCTAGAGGAAAATAACGCCAAATTTCAAAAAATATAACTGTAGTTAAAGCTAACCTTAATTTAAATTCAAAACCCAAAATACTCATTGTTATGTACTTCTGGCCCAATAAATTTATTGGCTTCTCTATAATATTAAAATTAACCAATAATGCGTTTAAAGTTCCACTATTTGGATCTAACAATAAAGTCCAAGTGTAAGCTAAAGCAACTACAGGACCTACATAGGGAAAAAGTAAAATACCTCTCAAATATGTTCGACCTTGAATATTTTGATTAACTAATTGTGCTGCTAAAATTCCAAAGATAATTGCACCAACAGTGCCAAAAAAAGTAAAGTAAAATGTTGTTAAAAGCAATTCAACAAAATTATTTTCATAAAAGACTTTTTTAAAATTTTTTAATGTAAAATTTGTAGTCAGTAATGGATTGTTTGCTGTCCCGCTTAATATTGGCTTTCGAGATTTTATAATTTTTTTATCAATTCTTTCATCATTATTATTTTTTATTATTACTTCAAAGTTTTCTCTATACTTTGCCTCCCAGTTTCCAAAATCACAAATGATCTTTTTAGATTTAAAATTACATCTTGGATCAAGATCAATAGGTGAAATATTTTTTGGAAATTTATCTTGGAGTTGAACATTTGTTATTTCCTGTATTAATGAACTATTTCGTAATTTATAAATCACTTTTAATTCTGACTCATTTTCAGAAATTGATTTAACAATTTTTTTTGCTCTTGGTTCTGGAATTCTTATATCTTTTAATTCAATGTCTTTAAAACTGATCCACACATTTGCAAATATAGGAAATAATACAATTGCAAAAACTAATAGGATTGCAGGTAAAACTAAAGTGTAAGCAGTTCTTTTTTCTAATTTTGATAATGAAACACTCATAATAAAAAGCGAATAATATAATATTATCCGCTTTTTATAAATTTATTATTTAAAACTTAGCCAGTTCAGCATTAATTTTCTTAACAGCCTCATCAACTGAGATTTGATCATCAATATATTCTCTAGTGATTCTATTTAAAAATTGAGAATTGATAATTTTTGATGCTCTAGAAAGTTCACCCTCTTTAACACCCCATCTGTTTGCAGTATCTAAACCTGCAACGATGTTATCAATAACATCTGCTGAATAAAGGTCTGTTAAAGGAGCTTTTCTATCAACACCAACTGGTAATTCACTCCAAGCTTTTGTGTAAGCATTAGGATCACTCTTGTTTCCTCTTCTTACTGGAAATTTTCCTTCCGGAGCAATTCCTAATGTTGCTGTGTAACCCTCACTCATTGAATACTCGATGAATTTTTTAGCTTCTTCAGTATCTGCATCCGCAGTGATGCCAAAGTATCTTACATCAGCCCAAGCAGCACCCTTTTTATTATTAGGTCCACTAAAATTAGTAATGAAACCAGTTTTAGAAGCTAACTCTGATGATGTTGGATCACTATTTATTGTTGGAGGAGCAGAGTCTCTTAAACCCGCTAACTCATCCATAATAAATGGAGACCAAATTATCATTGGTGTTTCTCCTGCAAAGTATAATGCTCTTGATTGTTTCCAGAATAATTCTCCTGGAGGACTTGCTTTAGCAATAACTTTATAAAATTCTAAAGAATTCTTTAAAGCTTTACCTTGTTTTTTAGTTCCGCCTTTTTTAACAAGATTAACTCCATTAGCTAAAAGCACATGTTCAAGCACTTGGCTCATAAAATTTTCATCTGTTTTTGTTGCAGCTACAAAGCCAAACATATCATTACTTGATAATGCATTAACTGCTTTAACTATGTTTGCATATGAAGTTGGTGGCTCTAAACCAGCTGCTTCAAATAGGTCTTTTCTGTAAACAATCATTTGAGTCCAGCCATCAACTGGAACAGCTGCAATTTTTCCACCTTTCTTAGCCATATTTAATGCGCCTGGTGCAAATGTTTTTTTTCCTAATGATTTAACAACATCATTATTTGCATCTACATCTAATATGCCTGCTTCAGCCCAAGGTAAAACATATTGCAATGTATGATAAATCACATCTGGTAGATTTCCCGCTGCTGCTGCTGCAGTAGCTCTCGTTCCAAGATCTTTTTCTTCAATAGGTATTACTTCAACGCTAATACCAGTTTTGGCTTCAAAAGCCTTGGCCATTGTTTTTTGTTTTTCCATTCTTTCTGGTTGAACTTCAGTAGTCCAGAAAGTAATTCCGGCGTTACTGGAGTTAACAAGAAATGAAAAAGCAAATATGTATATTAATATTTTTTTCATTATAACCCCCTGTATTTATTAATTTACAATAAAAGTTACCAAATTTGTCGCGATAATAGACCCCTACAAAAAATTATGGCAGGTATGCAAATTTTACATTAACGTTATTTTTTGTTTAAAATAATATCTAAAATATTAAACTAAATTGTTAGTTGAAAATTTTTTATGGCGTCTATTGAACTAAAAAATATAGAAAAAAGTTTTGGAACAAACAAGGTAATAAATAAATTTGATATAAAAATAAATGATGGAGAATTTATTGTTTTAGTTGGTCCATCAGGTTGTGGAAAGTCTACACTTTTAAGAATGATCTCAGGTTTAGAGTCAGTTGATATAGGAGAAATTTATTTAGATAACAAACTAATAAATAACCTTATTCCTTCTAAACGTGAAATTGCAATGGTTTTTCAATCCTATGCTTTGTATCCACACATGAATGTTTTTGAAAATATGGCTTTCGGCTTAAAAATGGAAAAAATTCCAAAAAGTGAAATTAATCAAAAAGTTAATAATGCTGCTGCTACACTTCAAATTGAGGATTTACTTGAAAGGAAGCCTAAACAGCTTTCAGGTGGACAAAGACAAAGAGTTGCAATTGGTAGAGCAATCACAAGGAGTCCTAAGGTTTTTTTATTTGATGAGCCATTATCAAACCTTGATGCAGCTTTAAGATCTGAAATGAGAGTCGAAATATATAAGCTACATAAAAAAATGAATTCAAATATAATATATGTAACTCATGATCAAGTTGAAGCAATGACATTAGCTGATAGAATTGTAGTTCTTAATAAGGGAAATATCGAACAATATGGAACACCAAATGAGATTTATTCAGATCCTAATAATATTTTTGTTGCAGAATTTATTGGATCGCCAAAAATGAATATAATTAAGATTACAAAAGAACACATTATTAGTTCGAACACTTTGCACTTATTCAATAATAAAATAACTTTTAAAAATTTTGAATTTAACGATGAGATTTATCTTGGTATTAGACCTGAAGATATAAGTATAAAAAAAGATCGTGAAATTCAAATAGACGTTAAAATTGATCATGTTGAAAATCTAGGATTTGAAAAAATCATTTATTCAAAAGTTTTGGGAAATCAAATTTTAATTAAATCGTCAGAGAATATTAATAATAATTCACTAAAAGTATCTTTTTCAAAAGATAAGATATTATTTTTTGATAAAAATAAAAATAGAATTAGATAATTCATTTTGAATAAAAAATATTATTAATGTTGACTTTAAAAGATAATAAAAAGATAAGATCTAAACTAGATAATATATACAAAATATCTTTATCTAAAAAAGATATTGATGAATTTGAAGATGAGATAATTCAAATCATTAAAAATTTTAATAAAAAAAATCCAATAAGAAAAAAGAATATTTCAGAAAAAACTTCATTAATAATTTGTTATGGAGATAGTATTTATTCAAATAAAAAAAGTTCAATCTCATTATTTAAAATTTTTTTTCAAAAAAAATTAAAGAATTATTTTAATACCATACATTTTTTACCTTTTTATCCCTCAAGTAGTGACAGTGGTTTTTCTGTAAAAGATCATTATAAAATTGAGAATAAACTTGGTAATTGGTCTGATATAAAAAAAATTTCAAAATCAAATGATATTATGGCTGACATGGTAATTAATCATTCATCAGCTAGAGGCTTATGGTTTAGAAACTTTTTAAAAAACAAAAAACCAGGGAAAAATTATTTTTTAACAATCGACTCTAAATTTGATACTTCAAAAGTAATACGGCCAAGAGATCATAAATTATTAAAAAAGATTAATATTTTTAATAAAAAAGAATACCTTTGGAGAACTTTTAGTGCAGATCAATTAGATCTAAATTTTAAAAATCCATCTGTATTATTAAGATTTATAAAAATTATGATTAATCTTATAAATCACGGTGTAACTGTTTTTAGATTAGATGCAATTGCTTATCTTTGGAAAGAAAGCGGTACAAAATGCATCAATTTAAAACAAACACATGAAATAATTAAACTTCTAAGAACAATTTGTAGTTATCTAAATGTGGAAACCATAATTGTTACAGAAACAAATTTACCTGAAAAAGAAAATCTAACCTATTTTGGTAAAAATGATGAAGCTAATTGGATTTATAATTTTTCTCTACCACCATTGTTAATTCATGCTTTTTTATTTGAGAATAGTTCATATTTAAATCAATGGAGTAAAAAACTACCAATTACTAAAAACGGAAATTGTTATTTAAATTTTATATCATCTCATGATGGAATTGGTATTAGGCCTACTGAAGGAATATTTAATAAAAAAGTATTAAACAAATTTCTTAAAAGACTAAAAAAAAATGGATCAAAATTTTCATTTAGAAAAGTTAAAAATAAAGCAAAAAAAGTCTATGAGGCAAATATAACTGTTTTTGATGCATTGAAAAAAACTGATTATGATTCAAAAGGAAAATTTCTTTTAGAACGATATGTTTCTGCACATTCAATTATGATCTCTCTTGAAGGAATACCTGCAATATACTTTAATTCTTTATTTGGCAAATCTAACGATGAAGCTAAATACATAATAACTGGAAATAATAGAGACGTTAATAGATATAAATGGAATTATAAAAATATTTCAAAAAAACTTAGTGATAAAAATTCTAAACAAAGCATATTTTTTGAGAAAATTTCGAATTTACTTAGTATCAGGAGAAAACAAAAAGCATTTCATCCAAATGCCTCAAGACACAATATAAACCTTGGCTCAAAAATTTTTTCTTTTAAAAGAATAAGTATTAATAAAAAGCAAACTGTAATTTGTATTACAAATTTGTCGTCAAAAATTCAAGGAGTAAGCCTAAATAAGATTTATCATAATTGGACTAATCTAATTGGATCTAAAATTGAAATAAAGAATAAACTTTTAATATTAAAACCTTTTGAAACAATTTGGTTAAGTAATAAATAGATATTTTAAGTTCTTTGTGGGTATTTATGCTAATATATATAATTGAACAAGATGAATAAGTAAAATTTTTTTGTTATTAAAATTGATATTATTATTATAATAATGCAAATAAAACTATTATTAATCAAATGAAAAATAATATACTTAATGAAGGTTATAAAACATCAGAATATTTTTTTGAAAAAGGAAAAGGTGATAAAATCTACTCAAATAGTAAATATTTTATTGATACATCGAATTGTGCAGGTACATTATTATTAGGCCATAATCACAAAATATTTAAGAAATCTATTTCAGATTATTCAAGGCAAAATATATCAATTTTTGCCCATCCAAATTTACATTCATTTAATTTTTCAAGAAATATAAAAAAAATATTTCACTGGTTCGACAAAATTATATTTTGTAACACGGGATCTGAGGCAATTACTAAATCATTAAGAATTTGTAGGTCTCTTAATAAAAAAAAATTTATTGTTAATGCCACTGGTAGTTGGCATGGATCAGTAGATCAATTCCTTTTTTATCCCAATAAAAAATTAAAACCTAACTTTCTTTCTAATGGTCTTAAGGACGACGATAAAAAAACCTTGCTTTACATTCCTTATAATGATCTTAAATTGACAAAAAAAATTTTAAATAAAAATAAAAAAAATATAAATTCAATTTTTTTAGAACCAATTCAAGGATGTTTACCGCTTGAAAATGTAAGTAAATATTTAAAATATCTTAGAAAATTTTGTTCAAATAACAATATTCCATTAGTATTTGATGAGATGATTACGGGTATTCGATCTAATAATTTTAGTGTTCAAAATCACCTTAAAATTTATAGCGATATAACAACATTAGGTAAAATTATTGGTGGAGGACTTCCCATTGGAATTATTGGTTTATCAAAAAAAGTTGCAAAAAAAATATCAAAAAATAATGCTATTTTTTTTGGGGGTACTTTTTCTGGTAACTCCTTATCTTCCTATGTAGGAAACGAAACCTTAAAATACATTGTAAAAAATAAAAGTATTATTAAAAATATCAACGATAAAAGCTCCTTTTTTCAGAGAGAAATGAACCTTTTTTTTAAAAAAAATAAGTTAAATTTAAAGATATATAGATATTCATCAATTGTGAGAATTGTTTATACAGGTAAAAAAATTCAAAATAGAGATCAAAGAGATTTTTTTGAAAATAAATACATTAAGAAAATTAAAACTTTTAGAAAATTTCTTTTAAAAAAGAATATTTACTATTCCTCAAATGGTATAATCTTTTTTTCCCATGCAACGACATTAAAAAATATAAAATATATAATGAAACAAATGAAGATTGGTTCATTGAAATATTTTAAGAGATAAGGAAAAATAATTCAATTTTGGATTTTTAATCAAAAAGGTTGATCTCGATATTAAAAGAATATAAAAAAATTTATATCTTAATTTATGAAAATAATTGGTTTAATTCCATCACGAATAAATTCTAAAAGATTATTTAATAAAGCTCTTTTAGAAATTAAGGGTTTGCCATTAGTAGTGCATACTTACAAAAGATCAAAACTAGCAAAATCGTTAGATGATTTATATATTTGTACTGATAGTGAAAAGATTATTAATGTTGCTAAGAAATATGGTTGCAAAGTTTTAAAAACTGGAAAAAATAAAACTGGAACAGACAGAATTAGTGAGGCAGCTTTTAAAATAAAAAAAAGATATGATTTATATATTGATATACAAGGTGATGAACCTTTAATAGATCCAAGGCATATTGACAAAGTAATTGAATGGCATAAAAGAAATTTCAGTTTTGATGTTGTTGTTCCATTTATAAAAGCTAAAAATATTGATAGTAAAAATATAGTTAAAATAGTTAAAAGTAAAAAAAAAATTCTTTATTTTTCTAGAGCAAAAGTACCCTTCCCTTTTAAAAAAAAGAATAATTTCTTTAACAAACATCTTTCAATCATTTCATTTAAACCAAAAGCACTTAAACAATTTAAAAAGTTCGAAGAAAGTCCCTTAGAAAAAATTGAGGGAATTGAATTAATGAGAGCTTTAGAAAATAACTTGAATGTGGGTACTTTTGAGTTAAAAGGTAAAAGCTTTTCAGTTGATACTTCCGGTGATTTTTTTAAAGCTAGAAAATTTATGATTAAAGATAGATGGCTTACAAAATACAAAAAAAAATAATTATTTTTGATATTGATGGTGTTCTCATAGACTCCAGACTAAATATGAAAATAGCTTGGACTTCAGTTCAAAAAAAATTTTTTTTGAAAAAAATAAAATTTAACAGCTATTTTGATAAAATAGGTCTTCCATTTGAAGAGATCCTAAAAAAATTATTAATCAAATCAAATCATAAGAAAATAAAAAAATGTTACGATGACACGTCTATAAAAAATATTAATTTGATAAAATTTTATAAGGGTACATATAAAGAACTTATTAACCTTAAAAAAATGAATTTTAAACTTTGTGTTGTTACATCGAAAGATTTAAAAAGAACTAAAATTATTTTAAAAAAATATAAAAGATTATTTAAATTTATTCAATGTCCTCAGAAAAATTTGAAAGGTAAACCATATCCAGATCAGATTAACAATGTGATCAAAAAATTAAAGGTCAAAAAAAAAGATTGTATTTATATTGGTGATACACATTTTGATTTTTTAACAGCCAAAAATGCTAAAATCGATTTCCTTTTTGCAAAATGGGGATATGGAATTAATAAAAACTATCAATCTATAAAAAATATTAAAAACATAAAAAAATTAGTCAGATATAGATATGAGCGATAAATGGAAAAAAATATTATTCATTATAACAATAGTTGCATTAATTGAACTTTCAGGATTTGGAATAGTTGCATCTCTGTTAAGATTAATTAGCTCTGCTAGTTAATTAGAATGAAAATTAACGAGTTTTAATTAAGGTTATAATAAAATATTTTATTATTAGAGATTATTAAAATTTTATCGTCGTTATCGCCACCTAAACCGTTTATTATATATCTAAAGTTATTAAATTTTTTACATTCAAGTTTTTTTTGATTTTTAAACATCCCTGAGTCACCGATAATAAAATTTATTTTTTTATTTTCATTTATTTGTTTTTTAATTTTTTTAATGCTAAGGATTTTTTGATTCAATTCAGATTTCAATATTGCCTTATCATGAGTTAAAAATCTTAACTCATTAAGACCAGTGTGGTGTTGAACAATATAAATATTTTTTTTATCAAATTTGCTATTAATTAATTCAACTTCTCTTTTTTTTAATGACCAGCTCATGCTTGTTGTGTCTCTTATGTAAAAAATATTTTCTTTAGTATCAAGAATTAATGGATAATGAAAACTAACTAAATCTTTAAAAATTTTCTCATTATTTGTCTTTAGTTTCTCAATAAAATCGTGATTACCAGGTGCTATATAAAAAATTAAATTTTGTTCCTCAAAAAAACTAATTAGATTTAACCATTTATCATTTGAAGGTTTTTCAAATATATCTCCATTTAATATTAAAAAATTAATTTTATTTTTATTTTTTTTCAACAATCTAATTAATCTTTTATCTATATTTTGGTCATTATTTGTAAAAATATTTTTTGATTTTCCATAATGGTGGCCAACTATTAAAACTGAGTCATTAGGTATTTTATTCAAATTTTCAATTTGACAATTTTCAATTCTGTTTATCTTTAATAAAAATGATTGATAGTATGAATAAAAATCTGTTTGGATTTTAGAACATCGCCAATTTTTGCACTTTGGGATAAATAAAACTAAAAATATTAAAAAAAAAACGATTAATAAAAAAATTTTTTTCATTACATATTTAATTCTATGCAGCCTCTAGAATATTTTGAAAATCTTTGTCGAGATAAAGATAATAATTTATCAATTTTACTTAATTCATCACTAAATTGAGATTTTAATTCCACTACTGACATTTTTTCTTTAACACTATTTTTAGATATAAAATTTTCATAATTGATATCTTTATCAAATGTAATTCTTAACTGATTTAATTTGTAGTAAGTTCTATTATAAGTAACTTTAATTATTGGCTGACAATAACCATAAGTGCTATCTAGATAACCGTTTTCTAGATATTTTTTTCTCAAATTTTTGTCAATTTTTTTCGATTGTTTAAATTTTCCCTCAGGTGAAGATATTTTTATCTCGAGGTTTGACTCATTTAAATTATCGTCATAGTTTCTAATTCTAATTTTTTTTCTAGGAAGAATGCTTTCTTCTGAATCATTAAACATTTGAAGATTTTTTGTATCAAAGTATACACTTGATATATTTCTTGTGGGATAAAGAAGTGTTGCTCCTAATTTTATAAAATCATTTAGTAAAATGCCTTGTTGATAAAGGGTAGTTAATATCTTTTCTTCATTTCTAAATGACATTATATTTATTAAATAATTTTTATTAATTTTTATATACTAAAATTGATGAGTCCAATCCAATATCAAGTTTTTTCTGATAATTTTTGCAGGCCAAACTGTTTGTTTTAATCATAGCACCACCAAATTCTTGTTTTTTGTTATTTGCACTTAAACAATTTTCTACATCTTCAATATCAACATTAGCAAGTAAAACTTTTGAACTATCTTTTGATGAAACACCAGTATTAGATTCTTTTACATAAGTTTCATCAATCTTTAAATTACTTTTTTCACCAACTGAAATTCCTTTATCACCACACATCAAGGCATAAACTTTTTTAATATAATATTTTCCAAAAGAAAAATCCAAGCAATCATTGAGGGAATTTTTTACATTTATTTTTTCAATTTGAAACTCTGAGAAATCAAAATCTAAACCATCTGAATCAGAATTTTCTACGATTACATTATTTAATTTTCCATTACTTAAAATTAAATTTATACTATCTTCACATTTACTGTTTTTTGAAGTTAAATTTACATTATACAATTTTACATTATAAAATGTTAAACACCCAGTAAGACCATTTTTGCTAATTCCAGAGAAATTATAAGTATTTTTTTTTTTATCTTTAGTACCAATAAAATTTATATCTATATTCTTAATTTCTTGATCTTTTAGTAAAAACCAATCATATGAAAATTTTTGAATCAAACTAATGGATTTATTTTCTCTATTAAAACTTATTTCTGCATCTTTAGATGATATAATATTTTTCCCATTAAAAATATTTTTTGTTATTTTTAGATCATTTTCTAAAAAATTTATATTACTGTCAAAAATAATAGCTCTTTTGTTATCATAGATATTTCTTTCCATTAAATAAATTAATTCATCAAAATTTATTTTTTTATTTCCACAATTTTTTTTTGACTTACAAGAAACTTTAACTTTTTGGTCTTTTTTGTTTATATCTTCCACGAATATATATCTTTGATTAAAATCATACTTTTTCTCTAATTTTTCCACTTCTTTAAACCAATCTTTTTTTTTAATTATCTGTTTCTGTGGATTTTTCTCATACTCATTAAAAAAATTTTTAATGTTTTTAAAATTTTCTTTAACAATTTTAAAATTGTTTTTTACTTCACTCTCAGCATCTATTAATGAAATTTTTGAATTGATCTGATATTTTCTTATAAAATTTTCAAATTTTTTATAATCTAATGATTTTGAATAAAAATAAGCATCATTCCCATCAAAATATCTCTTTAAATTATTCTCCAAAATATTTTTTTCTAAACGAGTTCCACCATCATAATATATTGGTTCAAATATTCGTCTTTGTGTATTGTAATAATATTTTCTATTGTGAGGTCTAAGACCATGAAAACCATTCATAGTCATGAGTGTTAAATCATATTCTAAAAAAATATTATCTTTTTTAAAATTAGGATTAATGTGAAATAATGTATCTGATAATGAATAATCAAAATACGCTTTTTGTAACTTAATAAATGACTCTAAAGTTATTAGAGTTGTGTTGATATTTTTTGTTGCCCATTTTGTATTAGTTAAACGTGAGCCTGAAAGTTTTTCTAATTGCATAGTTCTAAAATTCGAATATTTGTTTCGATTTTTCCACAATATTTCCTCATCTCCCTCAAAAATTGGACCTTCTACTCTTGAGTTTTTTTCTAACAATTCTTTCACAGCTTTTTCCTGAAATAAAACATTATATTGTAAGCCGTTTAATTGAACATCAATATTAAATGTACTTGGTGCAATAAATCCTAATTCTTTTAATAATAAAGTTGAAAAAATTTCATTATTACTATTTCTGGTTTTTGGTAAAAATAGTTTAAATTTTGTAGAGGAGTTAATATTA